>NZ_JAATWC010000001.1:315000-615000 GCF_012979235.1 Dissulfurirhabdus thermomarina | reverse complement strand
CGATCACCCGGATGGGAGCCCGCGCCATGCGCGATGCCGTCCACTGGACGCGCAGCGTTCAACGGCGGTTGAACGCACGGGCGCCATTGATGCCCTGGAGGACTGGGAGACGAAACGGCCCAGATCTTCGCCAAAAGATGCGCCATCATCCGGGACTGACAGGTTATTGACAACGAGGCCCGCCCCGGGTACCCCTCGGTGACGCGGGCATCCGGAGCACCGCCGCAGCCGGCGCCGCCTTGCGGCGCCGGCGAACCCGGACCTCGCCGCGCCTGTAGCTCAATTGGATAGAGCGCCGGACTTCGAATCCGGAGGCCGGGGGTTCGAATCCCTCCAGGCGCACCACCCGGTTTCACGCCGGATCCGCCCGCCCCCCTTCCCCCGGGCCGGCCGGCCGGCGCCGCCAGATCCCGGCCAGCAGCGCCCCCGACACGTTGTGCCAGACGGAGAAGACCGCGCTCGGCAGCGCCGCCAGCGCCCCGAAGTGGGCGTGGGCCAGCGCCGCCCCGAGCCCCGAGTTCTGCATCCCCACCTCCAGGGCGATGGCGCGGCGGTCGGCGGTGTCCTGGCCGAGGATCCACGCCCCGGCGTAGCCCAGGGCCAGCCCCAGCCCGTTGTGGAGCACCACGGCCCCCAGCACCAGGGGGCCCGTGGCCCGCAGGTTGCCGGCGTTGAGCGCCACCACGCACCCCACGATGGCCACGATGGCGAGCACCGAGACGGCGGGCGTCCAGGCCTCCGCCCGGGCCGCCGCCCCCGGGGCCAGGCGCTTCACCGCGAGCCCCAGGACCACGGGCACGAGCACCACCTCGAGGATGGAGAGGAAGAGGGCCGCCGGGTCCACCGGGAGCCACCGGCGGGCATAGAGCAGGGTGAGCCAGGGGGTGACCAGCGGCGCCAGCAGCGTGGAGCACGTGGTCATGGCGATGGAGAGGGCCACGTTGCCCCGCGAGAGGTAGACCATGACGTTGGAGGCCGTCCCCCCGGGGCAGGCCCCCACGAGGACCAGCCCGGCCGAGATCTGGGGCGGCAGCCGGAACCCGGCGGCGATCCCGAAGCCGGCCAGCGGCATCACGAGGAACTGGAGCACCACGCCGAGGGCCAGGGGGACGGGGGAGCGGAGGGCCCGCCGGAAGGCCTCGGCCTCGAGGGTCATCCCCATGCCGAACATGATGAGCCCGAGCAACGGTGCGATCCAGGGCCGGATCCCGGTGAAGGCCCCGGGGAAGCGGACCGCCGCCGCCGAGGCGAGGAGCACCCAGAGGACGAACCACCGGGTGAGCACCGCGCCGCCCCTTGCCTTCGCCGCCGCCACGGCTCAGCCCGAGGTCGCCACCGTGCCGGCCCGGCCCGGAAGACACGCCCGGGCCAGTTCGCGGACGGGGACGGCCTCCGGCCGGGCGAGCACCCGTTCGGCCGTCGCTTCCAGGGTGCGGATCCCCGCGTGGCGGGCGAGGAGCTCCGAAAGGAGCGCATCGAAGAACTCGGCGTAGGGTCCCCCCTCCACCTCGGCGTGCACGGCGAGCACCGGGAAGGGCTCGCCCGCCAGGGCATCCAGGAGGGCGCGGCGGAGATCCGCCGCCCGCCGGACCCCCACGGCCAGCAGCTCCTCGATGCAGGGCCCGGTGGTGGGGACCTGGAGGGTCCGGAAGGCCCGCCCCGCCGCGCGCAGGCGGCAGGGCGGGCCGCCCCGGAGATCGCTCGCGTACCGCAACCCCAGCCCGTCCTGGACCTCGAGGCTCACCGCCGTGGCCTGCCACCCCGGGGCGGCGGTGGCCCGGGGCGGGCGCCCAAGGATGCCGGAGAAGGCCGCGAAGGCCCGCCCGAACTCCGCCGCCACCGCCGCCCGGTCCATCCGGTCCAGGTGGTCCTGCCAGCGCCGGTGGTCCCAGGCGTGCACCGCCGCCTCGTGGCCCTCCGCCTCGATCCGGCGCACGAGATCCGGGAAGGCCGAGGCGATGGGCCGGGCCGGGAGCAGCGTCCCGGACAGCACCGTGCGCCAGCCGTAGAGGCTCGGGGCCCCGGTCCGGAGCATCTTCTTCAGGAAGACCGGCTCTCGCAGGAGGCGGAAGACGGCCTTGCCGGCGTTGTCCGGCCCGAAGGAGAGGAAGAAGGTGGCCCGGACCCCGCGGCGGGCCAGGATCTCCAGGAGGACGGGCACCCCGCGGCGCATGCCGTCGTGGGTGTCCACGTCCACCTTGAGGGCCACGGGGGCGCCGCGGCTCATGCGCCCCCGGCCGGGTCCAGGGCCTCCCGTGCCGCGCGCCAGTCGGCCACGTAGGCCGCGATGGTGCGCCGGAGGGCCTCCCGGAGGCCGATCTTGGGCTCCCAGCCCAGCACCTCGCGGGCGGCGGTGATGTCCGGCACCCGGGCGCCGATGTCCTGGTAGTCCTTGCCGTAGAAGGCCTCGGCGGAGACCTCGCGCAGCTCGGCCTTCTCCGCCAGGGGAGCGAGGTCCGGGAACTCCTTGAGGACGTCGATCATGAGCTCCGCCAGCTCCCGGATGGAGACGTCGTTGGCGGGGTTGCCGATGTTGAAGATCCGGCCGTCGCACCGCCCGCCCTCGTTCCGGAGGATGGCGAGCAGGCAGTCGAGCCCGTCGTCCACGTAGGTGAAGCTGCGCCGCTGGCGCCCCCCGTCCACCAGGTTGATGGGCTCCTCCCGGAGCAGGTGGCCCAGGAACTGGGTCACCACCCGGGAGCTGCCCTCCTTGGGGGTGGCCAGGGTGTCGAGCCCGGCCCCGATCCAGTTGAAGGGCCGGATCAAGGTGAAGCGCAGGCCCCGGTGCTGCCCCATGGCCCAGATGACCCGGTCCATCATCTGCTTGGCGCAGGCGTAGATCCAGCGCTGCTTGTGGATGGGACCGTAGACCAGGAGGCTCGTCTCCTCGTTGAAGGGCGGCTCCGGGCACATCCCGTAGACCTCGCTGGTGGAGGGGAAGATCACCCGGGTCCCGTAGCGGGCGCACTGGCGCACCACCCGGAGGTTCTCCTCGAAGTCGAGCTCGAAGACGGCCAGGGGGTCGCGGACGTAGCTGGCCGGGGTGGCGATGGCCACCAGGGGGAGGCACACGTCGCACTTCTTCACGTGGTACTCGATCCACTCCTTGTTGATGGAGATGTCGCCCTCGATGTAGTGCACCCGGGGGTGGTCCACCATGTCGCCGAGCCGGTCGGCGGCGAGATCCATCCCGTAGATCTCCCAGTCGGTCTCGGCCACGACCCGCCGGGTGAGGTGACTGCCGATGAATCCGTTGACTCCCAGGACGAGCAGTTTCATGAGACGGCTCCTTGGCTGGGCCGGGCCCCTCGGCCCGGCCGACTTGCAATCCGGGGCGGCCGCCGGGCGGCCGCGATGGGTCACTCGAACCGGTCCCCCGGCCGGACCAGGGCGGCGAGATCCAGGGGAGTGTCGGGGCCGGCCCCGGCCTCGCTCACGGTCACGAGCCGCAGCGCCCCCTCCCCCGCGGCCACCACCGGTGCGGCGCCCCCCTCCAGCACCGTGCCCGGCGGGGCGGGACCGGGGGCGGCCGGGGCCGGTTCCGCCCACCAGACGATGAGCCGCCGCCCCCGGAGAAACCCGAAGGCCCCGGGGTAGGGCCAGGCCACGGCCCGGACCAGGTTGTAGATGCGGCGGGCCGGCCACGACCAGTCGATGCGGCCGTCCTCCGGCCGCCGGCCGCCGAAGTAGGTGGCCCGGGACGAATCCTGGGGAACCCGCGGCGCCGTGCCGTCGAGGACCCTCGGGATCATCTCGCGCAGGAGCTCCGCCGCCGCCTGCTCGCACTTGCGGAAGAGGTCGAGGGCGGTGTCGGTCTCGGCGATGGGGACGGCCCGCTGGCCCACGATGTCGCCTGCGTCCGCCTGGCGCACCATGTGGTGCAGGGTCACCCCGCCCTCCCGCTCGCCGTGGAGGATCTGCCAGTTCACCGGGCACCGGCCGCGGTACCTGGGAAGGAGCGAGCCGTGGAGGTTCAAGGCGGCGATCCGGGGCAGGCGGAGGATCTCCTCGCCGATCATCCGCCGGTAGTAGCAGGAAAGGATGACGTCCGGCGCCAGGTCCCGGATCTGCGCCACCCACTCCGGGCGGTTCACGTCTTCCGGGGCGAAGACCGGGACCCCGTCCCCATCGGCGAGTTCCGCCAGCGACCCGAACCACCGGGTCTCCCCCGGGTCGTCGCGGTGGGTGAAGACCGCCGGGACGGACACGCCCAGCCCCCGGAGCACCCGGTAGGCCGTCCGCCCCATGTCGCCGTAGCCGAAGAGGACCACGGACACGGGCTACCTCCCCCCGCCCGCCCGCAGCCGCCAGGCCACGAGCTTTCTCCGGGCCCGCCCCTCCCAGGGGCGGACCGGCTCGGCGAGAGACGCCGCCGCCGGGTCGAGGCCCAGGGGGGCGAGTTCCGCCAGATACTTCCTCCGCGAGACGAGGACCGGGACCCCCGGCCCCTCCTGAAAGGCCCGGACCGCCGCGGCGTCGGCCAGCACCGGGATGTCCGCCGGCGGATCGAGGTAGAAGATGGTGTTCGGGGAGGCCTTCCGGTAGAAGGCCGCCCGGGCCCCCGGTGTCGCGGCGAGCTCCCGCTTGAGGGCCAGGGCGAAGGGCTTCTCGGTCCGGTACGGTTCGAGGAGCCCGAGGCAGCCGAGGAAATACCCCCCCATGAGGACGGCCGCGGCGGCGACGGCGGCCCGGGCCCGGCCGCCGGGCCCGAGGCGGCGGGAGGAGAAGGCCGCCGCGGCACCGGCTGCGGCCGCGGCGAGCCCCATCCCCGCCACCAGGGCCGCAAGGCCCGGCGGGGGCACGAACCCCAGGCGCCGTTCCCAGAGGGGGGTCGCGGCGGCCGCGGCCAGGGCCGCAAGGCCCGCCAGTGCCAGGAACCCGCCCTGCACCCGGAGGGCCGCGCCCGCCCACCGGCCGAAGACCGCCGCCGGGTGCTCGAACCCGGCGGCCATCCACAACGCGGCGAAGGGCAGCGCCGGCAGGATGTAGTAGCTGCGGCGCGACCCCGAGGCGGTGAAGAAGCAGAAGACCAGCACCAGGGCCAGGAAGACCCAGGTCTCCGGCGCGGCCCGGGAGGCCCCGTCCCGGACCCCGCGCCACCAGCGGGGCGCGCCGGCCAGCGAGGCCAGGAAAAGCGGCGCCCACGGGAGCAGCAGCATGGGGAGGTAGTAGAGGTAGACGTAGAAGGGCTCCTTGTGGTCGAAGGGCTGGAAGAAGCGCTGGACGTTCTCCCGGAAGACCAGGGCGAGGCCGCTCTCCTCGTAGCCGGGCCGGGTGAGGCCGGCATAGACGAAGGGGACGAGGTAGACCCCGGCGGCCAGCAGGGCCGCGGCGATGTTCCGAGGGTCCCGGAGCGCGGACCAGTCCCGCCGGAGGTAGAGGTCGGCCGCCACGGCCAGGACCGGCACCACCACGGCGGTGAGCCCCTTGGTCTCGGCGCCGACGAAGCAGATGAGCCAGAAGGCCAGATAGTTCCAGAACCCCGGCCGCTCCCGGTGTGCAAGGTACCAGGCCACGGCCAGGGTGACGGCGGCGAGGTTCTCCATGTCGGCGGTCCCGGCCCGGGCCCAGAAGAGGAAACCGTAGGAGGTGAGCAGCATCCAGCCCGCCGCCCGCCCCACCCCGGGCGAGAAGAGGCGGGCGCCCATGTCGCGGAGCCCCCACAGGGCCGCAAGCCCCGCCGCCGCGCTGGGCAGCCGGAGCGCCAGCTCGTCCAGGGCGCCCAGCACCTTGGCGGCCGCCGCGATGAGCCAGTAGGTGAGAAGCGGCTTGTCGAAGTAGGCCGCCCCGTTGATGGTGGGGTGGAAGTAGTCGCCGGAGCGGAACATCTCCCGGACGATCTCGGCCCACCGGCCCTCCGCCGTCCAGAGCCCACGGTCCCCGAGCCCCCAGAAGAGGAGGACCGCGGCCGCGGTCCAGAAGAGCAGGTCTCCGGCCGTCTGCCGGCGCTCAAGGAGCGTCGTCGCCATGCTCGTACACCTCTCCGACGAGGTAGGCCGGCCGCCGCCGGACCGCCTGGAAGATCCGCCCGATGTATTCCCCGAGGAGCCCCAGGGCGAAGAACTGCCCGCCCACGAAGAAGAACAGCACCGCGAAGAGGGTGAAGACCCCCTGGGCGGCCCACTCCGCCCCCAGGACGAACCGGAGCACCAGGATGAGGGCCGCCATGGCGAGCCCCGCCACCGCCAGCCCCGACCCCACCAGGAAGAGGAGTCGGAGCGGCCAGAGCGAAAAGCCCGTCATGAGGTCCAGCTGGAGGCCGAGGAGCTTGAGGAGCGAGTACTTGGAGTCGCCCCCGGCCCGCGCCTCGTGTCGGACCGGGATCTCCACGGGGTTCGCCGCGAAGAAGGTGGCCAGGGCCGGGATGAAGGTCCGGTACTCGGGGTTTCGGAGGATGCCATCCACCACGCGGCGGCTGTATCCCCGGAGCATGCAGCCGAAGTCCCGGAGCGAGATCCCGGAGATCCGCGTGATGAGCCGGTTGGTGACCCGAGAGGCCCACTTCCGGAACCGGGTGTCGCGGCGCCCCACCCGGTAGGTCCCCACCAGGTCGTGCCCCTCGCGGAAGGCGGCCAGGAGCCTCGGGATCTCCTCCGGCGGGTTCTGGAGGTCGGCGTCCAGGGTGATCACCCACTCCCCGCGGCTTTCGGCGAAGCCCGCCATGACGGCCCCGTGCTGGCCGCAGTTGCGGGCGAGCCGCACCACCCGGAGCCCGGGGCGCCGGCGCTGCTCCGCCCGGAGGAGTTCGAGGGTCCGGTCCGTGGAGCCGTCGTCCACGCAGACCACCTCCCACGGCTCGGGCACCTCCGCCAGAACGGCGAAGAGCCGCCGGCAGAACTCGGCGACGTTGGCCGCCTCGTTGTACATGGGGGCCACGATGGAGAGCCGGGGGGCCGTCTCGCCGGGCATCCTGCGCTACCTCCGGAACCGACGGACGAGCCGCTCGAGCGCCGCCGCGACGTCCGCCTGGTCGGCCTCCTCCAGCAGCGGGTAGAGGGGGAGCGAAAAGAGCCGTTCCCCGTTCCACTCCGCCCGGGGGAGATCCCCGGGCCGGAAGCCGTAGCGTTCCCGGTAGTACTTCTGGAGGTGCACCGCCGGGAAGTGGAGCCCGATCCCGATGTTTTCGGCCTGGAGTTCGGCGATGAACCGGTCCCGGTCCACGGCGAGGGCCTCGAGCTCCAGGCGGACCACGTAGAGGTGCCAGGCGTGGACGTGGGGATAGGGGACCCCGCCCAGAGGCCGGACCTCGGGGATGCCGGCGAGGAGCTCGTGGTACCGGGCGGCCAGTTCCGCCCGGCGCCGGTTGAACTCCTCGAGCCGGGCGAACTGGTGGAGCCCGATGGCGGCCTGGATGTCGAGCATGTTGTACTTGAAGCCGGGCTCCTCCACCTCGTACTGGGGGACGCCGCCCTTGGCGTAGCGCCGCCAGGCGTCGCGGGAGATCCCGTGGAACCGGAGCCGGCGCATCCGGGCGGCCCGCTCCGGGTCGGCGCAGAGCACCATCCCCCCCTCCCCGGTGGTCATGTTCTTGATGGGGTGGAAGCTGAAGACCGCGGCCTCGCCCTCGGCGCCCACGAGCCGGCCCTTGTACCGGGTGCCCACGGCGTGGGCGGCGTCCTCCAGGACCGGGATGCCCCGGGGCTCGCAGAGGGCCCGGAGGGCGTCGAGATCGGCCGGGGCGCCGGCGAAGTGGACGGGGATCACCGCCCGGGTCCGCGGGGAGAGCCGCCGCTCCACCTCGGCGGGGTCGATCTGGAGGGTCTCCCGGTCCACGTCGGCGAAGACCGGCCGGGCGCCCAGAATCTCGATGTTGTTCACCGTGGAGGGCCAGGTGATGGGCGTCGTGATCACCTCATCGCCCGGGGCGAGGTCGAGGGTGCACAACAGGATGTGGAGCCCGGCCGTGGCGGAGTTCACGGCCACCGCCTCGCGCCCCCCGCTCCAGTCGGAGAAGGCCTTTTCCAGGGCGGCCACCTTGGGCCCCGTGGTGATCCAGCCCGAACGGAGCGAGTCCACCACCTCGTCGATCTCCGCCTGGCCGATGGTGGGACGCGAAAACGGGAGGAACGTCTCGCGGACGGGCCGATCCGTCGGGGTCATCTTCAGGCGCTCCGGGTGACGAGGTAGACGCCGAGGCAAATCACCAGGATCCCGGCCCAGCGGACCGGGCCGAGGGCCTCGCCGAAGAAGGCCTTCCCGGCCAGAGCCGTCACGATGTAGCCCACGCTGAGCAGCGGGTAGGCGTAGCTCACATCCACCCGGGAGAGCACCATGAGCCACACCACCACGCTCACCACGTAGCAGGCCAGGCCCGCGAGCACGTAGGGGTTCAGGGCCACCTCGAGGCAGAGGCCGGCCAGCCCCTCGAGGCGAAAGGCGAAGGGGCCCACCACCCGCATGCCCTGCTTGAGGGCGAGCTGGGCCAGGGCGTTGAGCAGCACCCCGGCGAGGATGAGAGGGAGATACCGGTTCATGGATTCGTTGTCGCCTCCACCGGAAGGGCCTCGACGGCGCGGCGGTGCAGGGGGCGCCGTTCCCGTCTTTATAGCGCCCGGAAGGGGCCAAGGGAACCCCCCCGCCGTGGCCGCCACGGATCCCGGCGCCCCGCGTGCCTTTAGCGGTGGCAGCGGACATCCCCCTCCAGCCGCCAAGCAAAGAGCCGGGCCGCCTCCTTCCCGAGCCGGGGCCAGGCCCGGGAGACGAGGAGGGGCCTTTCGACGACCGCGGCCGGCAGGGCCCAGCGGATGACGTCGAGGTCCTCGGCCCGGGCCACGATCACCTTCGGCCCCGGCGCCTCGAGGAAACGGCACAGGTCCCCGGTGCCGAGGAAGAGGGCCACCGGGCGCGGCTCGTCGAGGTAGAAGTAGAGGTTGGACATCAGCTTGCCGTAGACCCCGATCCGCTCGGGGGGCACCCCCCGGGCGGCCGCCTTGAGCCCGAGGAGGAAGGGCTTCTCCGTCCGGAAGGCCTCGAACTGGGGCTGCTGCACCGCGAAGACGCCGGCGGCCGCCACCGCCGCCGAGGCCAAGAGGCCCATCACGGCCGGGGGCCACCCCGGGGCCGGGCGGAGGCGCCTGGGGGCCCAGAGGGCCAGCAGCATGCCCGTGCCGACGGCGGCTCCGCCGAGCCGGAGGCCGGGGACCTCGGGCCAGCCCGCCTTCGCCCGGATCCAGGGCCAGGCCAGGGCCCCGGCGATCTCGGCGGCGGCGAGGACGGCGAAGACCCCCGCCTGGAGGCGGACGGCCGCCTCCCGCCACCGCGTCCGTCCCCCGATCCCGTCGAGGTAGGCGGCGCCGGCCAGGGCGCAGAATGGGATCACCGGCAGGATGTAGTAGCTTCGGCGGGAACCGGAGAGGGTGAAGAAGAGGAAGACCGCCCCGGCCGCCTCGAGCACCCAGCGGGCCCGGGGATCCAGCCGGCGGTACCCGGCGGCCATGTCGGCGAGGGCCCCCGCCGAGAGCGGCGTCCACGGGAGCAGCAGCACCGGGAGATAACGGAAGTAGACGTAGAAGGGCTCCCGGTGGTCGAAGGGGTGGACATAGCGGACCACGTTCTCCCGGAAGGCCATGAAGAGCCCCCTTTCGCCGTAGGCGCCGGCGGCCAGGTCCGCGTAGAGGAAGGGGAGGAGATAGGCCACGACCCCCAGGGAGAGGGCGGCGGCGTGGGCCGGGTTGAGGTGGCGGCGCCAGCGGCCGCCCCGGGCGAGGTCGGGGAGAAGGGCCGCCGCCGGTACGGCCACCGCGGTGAGCCCCTTGAAGTGGGCGCCGAGGGCACAGATCAGGTAGAAGCCGAGGTAGGCGCCGAACCCCGTCTCGTCCCGTCGCGCCCAGTACCAGGCCACGGCCGCCATGACGGCGGCCAGGTTGGCGGCGTCGGCGCTCCCGACCCGGGCCCACCCGGCGAACCCGGCGGTGGTGAGCAGGATCCACCCGGCGATCCACCCGGCCCGCCGGGACCAGAGCCGGGCACCCAGGGTCACCGTGGCCCAGAGGGCCACGAGGCCGGCCACGGCCGAGGGCAGGCGGACCGCCCACTCGTCGAGCCCGCCCGTCACGACGGAGGCCAGCGCGATGCCCCAGTAGGAGAAGAGTGGCTTGTCGAAGTAGGGAAAACCGTTCAGGCGGGGGTGGAAGAAGTCACCCGCGAGGAACATCTCCCGGACGATCTCGGCCCAGCGGCCCTCCGGCCCCCAGAGGGCCCGGCCGCCGAGCCCCCAGAAGAGCACGACCACGGCCGCCGCCCAGAAGAGGACCGCCGCCGCGGAAACCCGCCGCCCATCCCGGGGGGATATGTCCGCCGATCGTTCCGCCACCCGTATCCTCCACGGGCCCCGGCCCGCGGGGCCCACGGCGGACATCCTAGGCGGCCTTTCTTGAACGAGGATGACAGGTGGATGAAATTTCTGTCATCTTCGATGGCCCCGCCGCCATCGCCGCGGGGCCCCGATCGCCGTCCCCTCCCCCCGGCCGTGTTGACCTCCGGCGCCGGCTGCGGCACCATGGCCCCACCGGGACAGACGACGGACCCGGCCATCTCCCGAGGGGCCGCCCCGCGGTCCGGCGGCGCGGCGCGGAAGGGCGAAGGGCCCAGAGGCCCCCGGCCGCTTCGTGCGGCCGGGGGCGCCGAAGGACCATGAAGATCCTCGTCGTGGAAGACGACCGCCAGACGGCGCGCTACCTCGCCAAGGGGCTCCGCGAGGCGGGCTGCGCCGTGGTGACGGCGGCCGACGGCCCCTCGGGACTCGAACGCGCCCGCGAAGAGGTCTTCGACTGCCTCGTGGTGGACGTCATGCTGCCCGGGATCGACGGCCTCTCCCTGGTCCGGTCGGTGCGGCGGGGCAACCCCTCCGTCCCCATCCTCATCCTGAGCGCCCGGGGCGCGGTGGAGGACAAGGTTCGGGGCCTCGAAGACGGGGCCGACGACTACCTCTCGAAGCCCTTCTCCTTCAGCGAGCTCCTGGCCCGGGTCCGTGCCCTGGTCCGCCGGGGCGCCGGGCAGCCATCGGCGGCGCGGATCCGGACCGGCGACCTCGAGATCGACCTGGCCGCGCGCCGCGTCTCCAGGGCGGGCCGCCGCCTCGACCTCATGCCCAAGGAGTTCGACCTCCTGGTGGCGCTGGCCCGGAACGCGGGGCGCGTCCTCACCCGCACGCAGATCCTCGAGCACGTCTGGGGCTACCTCTACGACGCCGGGACCAACGTGGTGGACGTCCACATCTGCCGGCTCCGGAACAAGGTCGACCGCGGCTTCGCCTCCCCCCTCATCCACACCATCCGTGGCGTCGGCTATGTCCTCCGCGACGAGCCCTAGGCGCCGGCTCTCCCTGGCGGCGCGGATGACGCTCTTCACAGCGGGCGTCTTCGCGATGGCGACGCTCGGCCTCTTCTGGGGGACCTACCACTTCCTCGGCCGCGTCCTCGACCAGGACGTGGGGGCGGAGCTCCGGGAGGAGATCGGGGAATACCGCCTCGCCTTCCGGGAGGGCGGCCTCGCGGCCGTGCGTGCCGAGATCCTCGACGAGGCGGCCGGCGAGGGACCCGAGAACTACTACGCCCGCCTCTTCGACCCTGCGGGCCGCGTCGTCCTCGAGACGGACCGCCGGCCCTGGGGCGAGGTGCCGCTTCCGGCCCTCGACCCGGCGGGCGGCGCCGCCGGCCGGATCCGGCGCCTCGCCATCCCCGCCCGGCCGTGGCGGGAGGCCCGCCTGCTCACCCTCCCCGTCGGCGGGGGCTACACCTGCCAGGTGGCCCTGCCCGCCGCCTGGGACGTCCGCCTCCTGAACCCGATCCGGAACCTCATGGCCTGGGGCACCGTGCTCGCCCTGGCCCTGGCGCTGCCCCTGGGCTGGTTCGTGACCCGCCGGGGACTCCGGCCGGTGGAAGAGATCCGGCGGGTGGCCGCCGACATCGCCGGCGGGGGAGACCTCTCCCGACGCGTGCCGGAAGGCGGTGCCCGGGACGAACCGGCACGCCTCGCCGCGACCTTCAACGCCATGCTCGGCCGGATCGAGGCCCTGCTCCGCACGCAGCGGGAGATGCTGGACAACGTGGCCCACGACCTCCGGACCCCCATCACCCGGATCCGCGCCATGGCCGAGACCGCCCTGGCGGCGGCCCAGGCTCCCGGGGCCCAGGAACCGCTCGCCCACATCATGGAGGAGTGCGACCGCTGCACCGCCCTCTTCAACGCCCTGCTCGACCTGTCGGAGGCCGAGGCCGGGCTCCTGCGGCTTCGCGTGGAACCGATGGACGTCGGGGCGCTCCTCGGAGAGCTGGCGGCCTTCTTCGGCCCGGCCGCGCGGGATCGGGGCATCGAGCTCCTCGTGGAGGCCCCGGGCCCCGGTGCTCCAGCCGCCGTCGCCGCCGACCGGGTCCGCCTCCGCCAGGCCCTGGCCAACCTGCTCGAGAACGCGATCCGTTTCACCCCGCCGGGCGGGCGGATCCGGCTCTGGGCCGAGGCCGGCCCGGGCGGCCTGGGCCTCCTCGTCCAGGACTCCGGGCCGGGGGTCCCGCCCGCCGACCGGGAACGGATCTTCCGGCGCTTCACCCGCGGAGACCCGAGCCGCGCGGGATCCGGGCGCGGCCTCGGCCTCGCCCTGGCCCGCGCCTACGTCGAGGCCCACGGGGGGCGGCTCACCCTCGAGGAGCACCCCGGGCCCGGGGCCCGCTTCCGCCTGTGGCTGCCGCTCCGCCGCGACGGCGACGCGGCGGAGCCGGCCGAACCGGGCTGAGGAGACCGGGGGCCGGCCTCAAGGGGCGGGCGCCGGGGGCCGACAAGGAAGGCAGCGGGGCCGCCGGCCCAGACCGGGCGCCCCGCCCCGAACCGCCATGCTCCTCCTCCCCGTCCTCCGAGACACCGGCCGGCGGCACCGGCCGCTGGCCACCCTGGCGATCCTCCTCGCCAACTGCCTCGTCTTCGTCCTCTTCCAGCTCGGGGACGGGAAACGCTACCGGCAGGCCGAGTCCTTCTACCTGGAATCGGGCCTCGCCCGGATGGAGGCGCCCCTCTACCTCCGCTACCTCGAAGAACGGGGGGATCGGCCGCCGATCCCGGGAAAGACCCCCCCGGACCGGCTCTCCGAGCCCGACCTCCTTCGCCTCCACCGGGCCATGGAGGCCGACGCGGACTTCCTGGAACGGCTCGAGGCGGGGCGCCTCCGGCCCGCCCCGGCCCGGGGCTGGCCGGAGTGGCGCCGGCTCCGCCAGCGCTACACCGCGCTCCGCGCCCGGGTCACCTCCTGGCGGTTCGGCTTCCGGCCCGCCGCGGCCACGCCGCTCACCGCCGTCACCTACATGTTCCTCCACGGGGGCTTCTGGCACCTCATCGGGAACATGGTCTTCCTGTGGCTGGTGGGGACCGCCCTCGAGGGCGGCTGCGGGCGCCCCTTCTACGCCGCGCTCTACCTCCTCGGCGGCCTGGCCGCCGCGGGGCTCTTCTGGGCGGCCTATCCCCGGAGCCCCATGCCGCTCATCGGGGCCTCGGGGGCCGTGGCGGGCCTCATGGGGGCCTTCGCCGTGCTCTACGGCCGGCGGCGGATCCCGGTCTTCTACTCCCTGGGCTTCTACTTCGGCACCGCCACGGTGCCGGCCCTGGCCCTCTTCCCCGCCTGGGTGGGGAACGAGATCGCCCAGCTCGCCCTGGGCGGCGACACCCACGTGGCCTACGCGGCCCACGTGGGGGGGCTGGCCGGCGGGGCGCTCCTCGGCCTCCTGGACCGGCGCCTCCTCCACCGCTCGGACCCGGAGGCCTTCGAGCCGCCGCCCGAGGACCCCGTCCCGGCCCTCTACGAGGCGGCCCTCGTCAAGGTCCGCCGGCTGGATCTTGCGGGTGCCCGGCCCATCCTCGAGGAGATCCTGGCCCATGAGCCGGACCACGTGGGGGCCCTCCGCCAGCTCTTCCTCGTGGACCGGGAGACCCCCCGCGACCCCCGCTTCGCCCGCACCGCCGGGCGGCTTCTCGCCCGCCTGGCCCGGGACCGGTCCACCTGGGCCGAGGCGGCGAAGGTCTGGCGGACCTCCCGGGAGCTGGGCCTGGACCCGCCCGCGACGCCGGAGCTGCGCGCCCGGCTGGTCCAGGTCTTTCTCTCCCTCGGGGAGGTCCGCGAGGCGGAGGGCCAGGTGGCGGACCTCCTCCGAAAAGCGCCCGGCCACCCCGCCCTTCCCACCGCCCTCCTCCACCTGGGGCGCCACTGCCTCGAGCACGGCGAGCCGGAGAGGGGCCGCCGGTGTCTCCAGGCGATCCTGGCCCGGTTCCCCCGGGCCCCGGAGGCCCGCCTCGCCGAGACGCGGCTGGGGGAAGAGGGCTAGGCGGCCGGCATCTGCTCGAGGTAGCGCCGGATCCGCGGGGCGATCTCGTGCCCGGGGAACCGCCGGAGGACCCCCTCCAGGATGGACCGGGCCTGCGCGGGCTTCATGAGCCGCTCGTGGATCACCTGGGCCAGGCGGAAGCAGGCCTCCGGGACGCGGGGGCTTTCGGGATACCGCCGGACGAGGCGCTGGAGGGCCGCCGCCCCCCGCTTGAGGTCCCCGGCCTCCATCAGCCACCCGCCGACCCGGTAGAGGACCTCGGCGGCCGGGGCGAAGTCGGCGTCCAGCTCCAGGCACTCGAGGTAGGCGCGGCGGGCGCCGGCCCGGTCCCCGACCCGGACGAGGAGGTCCAGGTACTCTCCCGCGTGGGCGAGGGCCGCGGCGGGGTCCGGCCGGCGCCGGAGCAGCCGGAAGAGCCGGTCCGAGAGCTCCGGGTCGTCCCGGACCTCGGCCCGGGCCGGCCCCTGGAGCCACGCCGCCGCCTCGTCGTAGCGGCCCTGCTGGATCAGGGCGTCCACCCGGGCACGGCTACCGCCGCCGGCGCCGGGACCGCCCGCCCCGGCCCCGGCCGCCCGTTCCAGGAGGTCGGTCTCCACGGGAAAGCCCAGCTCCTCGTGGTACTGGAGGATGAAGCACCCCATGAGGTGGTAGGTGACCAGGAGGTAGTAGTTCGAGGCGGCCTGCCCCAGGAAGAAGAGGAGGACCGGCGGCAGCACGCCGCCCGTCAGCCGAAGGAGGGCGGCGGGGGCGGCCCCCAGGAGGAGCAGGAAGGCGAGGAGCACCAGGTACCCCCGGCCGGTCCGCGCCACCAGGGCCCCGAAGCGGCCGGGGTGGAGGGCCTGGACGAGGCTCCCCGTCACGACGAGGATCATCAGCATCGACGGCATGTAGCAGAAGGCGGCGAGGGCGAGGGGGATCGCCACCCAGGCCACCGCCGACGCGGAGGCGCGCCCGAGGAACGCCACCGCCAGGCCTCCCGCCACCCCGGCGACCAGGCCGATGGCCCCGCCCACCACGGCGTAGAGGGCGACCATCTTGAAGACCACGGGGAACTGCTCCGTGGAGACCCGCCCCGGCGACGGCGGCTCGAAGTTCCCCCGGGCGGTCTCCTGGAGCACCACGTAGGCGTAGTTCAAGAGGACGCCCCAGAGCAGGAAGAGGAGGAGGAACGTGAGCCAGGGCAGCGGGACCGGGAGGGCCCGGACCAGGAGGTTGGCGCCGGCCACCCCCAGGATCACGACCAGGGGCCTGGGCCGGAGGGGATAGCGGAAGATCCGGGGCAGCCGCCGCCAGAAGGGGGGCAGGAAGTTCGAGACCGGCAAGGGCTCCACGGGGAGGTTGCACCCGGGGCAGAGGCGGAGGCGGCCGGTGCCGGGGGCGGAGCCCGCGGGGGCCGGGACCACGCATTCCGGGCAGAGATGCGTCCGGCACCGGGGGCAGGCCCAGTGGGCCGGCCGGGTCGGGTGGCTGTCGCAGGAGACGGCCGTGGCGTCCTCCATCCCGGGGCGGTACCGCGCGGTAGCGCCCCTTCCTTTCCCGCCTTATCGATCCGGCACGGCGGATACTTTAGGGCCGGGGGCGCGGGGCGGAACGGCCCGGCGTGGCTCCGGGGAAGGGGCGGCCCCGCCGAAAAAGGGGCCGCGCCCGGATCGGGCGCGGCCCCTGACATCTCGTCCGAAGGACGGGAGCCGGTTCAGGGCGTTCCGGCCTCCTTCTGCCAACCGGTCTTGTCGCCCTGGTCGAAGCCCTTGGGCGTCTTTCCCTTCTTGGCGAGACCCGGCGGCATGGCGGCATCGCCCCAGCCGACCTTCTTGCCCCTGTTCTTCCGGCTCCATCCCGGAGGGGCCTGAACGTCGGCGAGCTCCACCCGGAAGTTGTCGAAGCCGGCGTCCAGGAAGTTCCGGTAGACCTTCATGTCCACGTCGATCCGCACGGCCTTTCCGGCGTAGGCGGAGATGTCGTAGACGAAGTGGGTCATGGGGATCTCCTGGGGCTGGGTCCCGTCGGTGAGAAAGAGCGTCTCGAGGACATTGTCGGACAGGTCACGGATGTGGACCGCGATGCACTGGTCCGGCCCGAAGCTGCCCGCGTGGTTCTTGTAGAACATATCCCAGCTCAGGGCACGGGCATAGTCGGGAAGGACCACGTCCTGGTACATCCGGTGCTCCTGGCCCCCGTTCTGGAGCTGGAGCGCCATGAGGCCGCCCTCGGTGGCCTCGTAGGTGTGGGGCAGGCCCGCGGAGTTCTCCTGCACCATCATGGCGTCGCAGTAGTCGAAGACGGCCTGGTAGCGGTTGATGGTCTCCCCGTGCCGGGCGATGCCCCAGGTGCCGAAGTAGGCGGGCCTCCCCTCCCGCAGGGTCCAGCCCGAGTAGTCGCCGGTCTCGAAGCCGCCGTTGACCAGGACCGGTTCCCCGGCGAAGGCGGTTCCGCCGACGAGCGACACCAGCAACGCCACCTTCCCCAGAAGCGAAAAGTGCTTGCCCATACGTCCCTCCTTCACGCTCGAGGGCCCGCGGCCCTCTTCTGTCGTCCCCGCACCGTAAAAAGGCCGCACGCGCCCACGATACCCGGAAGAAACGGCTCGTGGTGCCTGCAGCCCTTGGAGCGGTGCCCAAATTCGTCACTCCGTGTCGAACTTGGGCAGTTCTGACCTCCTTCTTCGGGGTGGACGGCGGCGCCGGCTGTTACATCAACATCTTGTTATCATTCAATATGCCGGTTCGTTCCCGGCCCGGAGGCCGGGGGCCGCCGTCACCCATCGCTCCCTGATTCAAGCAAGGCCCGTGCCAGCGGCACCGCCTTGACGGCCGCCCGCCCCCCGGGGGAAGATGGACGCCGGGCCCGCGGCCCGCCGGAGGTGTGCCCATGGACACGGCCCTCATCGTCGGCGTCATCCTCGCGGCCGGCCTCGCCTTCGGGGAGCTGGCCCGGCGGTGTCGGCTTCCCAAGGTCACCGGCTACATCGTGGCCGGGATCTGCCTCAACCCGCACCTGCTCCCCCTGGTGCCGGCCGCGTTCCCCGACCGGACCGACCCCGTCACCCACCTCGCCCTGGCCTTCATCACCTTCTCCGTGGGGGGCACCCTCGCCCGGGACCGCCTCCGGCGCCTGGGCCGGACCATCCTCTCGGTGACCTTCTTCGAGGCCGAGCTGGCCTTCGCCTGCGTGGTCCTCGCCTTCGCGGCCCTGAGGCTCCTCCGCCCCGGCGCCTTCGGGATACCGGCGGGGGCCGCGCTTCCCCTGAGCCTCCTCATGGGGGCCCTGGCCTGCCCCACCGACCCCACCGCCACCCTGGCGGTGGCCCACGAGTACCGGGCCAGGGGCGACGTCGCCACCACCATCATGGGGGTGGCGGCCTTCGACGACGCCTTCGGCATCGTCAACTACGCCCTGGCCACGGCCATCGCCCGGGTCCTGGCCGCCGGCGGCGGGTTCGGCCCGCTGGACCTGGCCGCCGGCCCCGCCCGGGCCATCGGCGGCGGGGTGCTGCTCGGGGTCTTCTTCGGTGCCGCCCTCGTGGCGCTGACACCGCTGCTGCGCCGCGAGACGGAGGGCGAGATCATCGTGCTCATGCTGGCGCTGCTGGGGCTCTGCTTCGGCACCGCCGCCGCCCTCGGCGTGGACGAGCTCCTCGCCACCATGACCTTCGGCGCCGTGGTGGCCAACTTCCACCCGAGGCGCCGCCGGATCTTCGGCCTGCTCCAGCGCTACACGGAGGAGCTGGTCTTCGTCCTCTTCTTCACCCTGAGCGGCATGCACCTCGACTTCGGGGCCCTGGCGGCCGGCCCCGTCCTGGTGGTCCTCTTCGTGGTGGCCCGGGCGGCGGGAAAGTTCGGGGGGGCGGCCCTGGGCGCCCGGCTCTCCGGCGCCCCGGAGAAGGTCCGGCGCTACGTGGCCCCGGGGCTCATCCCGCAGGGCGGCATCGTCATCGGCCTGGCCCTCATGATGCGGGGCGAGCCGGCCTTCGCCCCGGTGGCCGACACCCTCATCAGCGTGGTGATCGGAGCCACGGTCATCCACGAGATAGCGGGACCCGCCCTGGCGGGCCTGGCCCTGCGAAAGGCGGGAGAGATCCCGGCCGCGGGAGGGTCGGGACCCGCCGGCTCAGAGCCTTAAGGAAGGGCGCCGCCGGCCCCTGGCCTTGGCGCCGATGCCCGCCCCCAGGCCCGCCTGGACGAGGATCCCGGCGGCGAGCAGTACCCGCCCGAGGTCCCCGGCTTCCCCGCCGCCGTGGTGGAGGTCGGCGGCGGCCGCCGCCAGCCGGTGCACGCCCTCCCCGGCCGGGGGGCCGCCGAGGGCGTGCCGGAGGGAAAGGGCCAGGCCGCTTCCCGCCTGGACGAGGAGGAAGACGAAGAGCACCATCCCCAGCCGCCGGTGCCAGAGGCGAAGCGTCCTTTCCGTCACGGGTCACCTCCTCTCTCCGCCCCGGCGGCGGCGTCCGCCGCCGCGGCCACCAGGGCCTCGATCTCGCGCGTGGCGGCCAGGAGGGCCGCCGGGTCACCCGGGTCCCCGGCCCCGAAGACCTCGGGCGGCAGATCCTGGAGCACCCGGATCACGGCCTCTCCCTGGCGGGCATGGGCCTCGATGACCCGGAGCGGTTCCTCGGCCTCGCCCGGCGGCAGGCGCCGGAGGCGGCGGACCGCCCCCTCCGTGGCCAGGGCGGCGTTCAGAAAGTAATGGGACAGCACCCCCACCAGGCGCCGGTAGACCTCCAGGACCTCCCGCCGGAGGTCCGCCTCGAACCTCCGCTCCAGGAGCCGGCGGCGGTGCAGCGCCGCGAGCCCGGCGAGGAACCCCACCGCCGCGGACAGCAGGGCGAAGGCCAGGGCCATGGCGGTCATACCGGCCGCGAAGGCACCCGGGAAGGCGGCAGGCCCGCCGGTCCACCGCCACACCGCCATGGCGTAGGGGTGGAAGAGCAGGTAACCGGCGGCGCCCCCGAGGAGGGCCCACAGGATCAGGACGGATGCGGAACGACCCATAGGTATTTCATAGCAGAGGTGCCGGCCCCACGACAAATCGCCGGGGGAACCCGCCCAGGCGCCCCGGCGGCGCCTGCAGCGATGCCGCGGATCCGGCCGCGCCGTCCGGGACGGCGCGGGGAGAAACCCGTTGCCCTCCGCCGAAGGGCCCCGTACTATCCACCCAGGAGACACATCGGGACCATCCCGGAAAACCCGCGTCAGGAGGACCCCATGACAAAGACCGAGAAGAATCTCCTCGAGGCCTTCGCCGGCGAATCCCAGGCCAACCGCCGCTACCTCGCCTTCGCCGCCCAGGCGGAGAAGGAGGGCTACCCGCAGATCGCCCGGCTCTTCCGGGCGGCGGCCGAGGCCGAGACCGTCCACGCCCATGCCCACCTGCGCGCCCTCAAGGCCGTCAAGGACACCGCCGCCAACCTGAAAGAGGCCATCGAGGGCGAGACCCACGAGTTCACCGAGATGTACCCCCGGATGATCGAGGAGGCCAAGGCCGAGGGCGAGAAGGCCGCCGAGCGCTCCTTCACCTTCGCCAACGAGGTGGAGAAGGTCCACGCGGACCTCTACCGGAAGGCCCTTGAGAAGATGGGCGACCTCGAGGAGACGGACTACTACGTCTGTTCCGTCTGCGGCTATACCGCCGAGGGGGCGCCCCCGGCCAAGTGCCCGGTCTGCGGCGCCGCCGCCAAGGCCTTCTCCAAGGTGGACTAGCGGCGCGGGGCCTTCGGGGACCCTCGGCGGCGGGCCTTTGACACGGTCCGCCGCCATCATTAGATTGCTTATCAAACGGCCCGTCGGCCGCATCCCGCCAGAACCCGGAGGCCCCGCCATGTGGGAATATACGGACAAGGTCAAGGAACACTTCCTCCACCCGAAGAACGTCGGCGAGATCCCGGACGCCGACGCCGTGGGCGAGGTGGGGAGCCTCGCCTGCGGCGACGCCCTGCGCCTCTACCTCAAGGTGGACGACCAGGGCCGCATCACCGACGCCCGGTTCCAGACCTTCGGCTGCGCCAGCGCCATCGCCTCGAGTTCCGCGCTCACCGAGCTCGTCAAGGGAAAGACCCTGGACGAGGCCCTCAAGATCACCAACAAGGACATCGCGGACTACCTCGGGGGGTTGCCGAAGGAGAAGATGCACTGCTCCGTCATGGGGCGGGAGGCCCTCGAGGCGGCCATCCGCCAGCTCCGCGGCGAGGCCGTCCCCACCCCGGAGCTCGAGGGCGAACTGGTCTGTGAATGCTTCGGCGTCACCGACGTCCAGATCCGCCGGGCCATCGAGGAAAACGACCTCAAGACCGCCGAGGACGTCACCTACTACACCAAGGCCGGCGGCGGCTGCGGCAACTGCATCCCGGAGATCGAGCGGATCCTCGCCGAGGTCCGGGGCACGGCCCCGGAGAAGAAGGCCCCCGAGGGCCCCCCGAAGAAGCTCACCAACATCGAGCGGATCCAGCTCATCCAGAAGGTCATCGACGAGGAGATCCGCCCGCGGCTCCAGGCCGACGGGGGCGACCTCGAGCTGGTGGACGTGGACCGGACCCGGGTCTACGTAAGCCTCCGCGGGGCCTGCACCCACTGCCCCGCCAGCGAGCTCACCCTGAAGGACGGCGTGGAAAAACGCCTCCGCGAGGTGGTCGACCCCGAGATCCAGGTCCTGGAGGCGAACTGATGGCCGTCATCTACTTCGACAACAACGCCACCACCCGGGTGGACCCGGCCGTCTTCGAGGAGATGGCCCCCTACTTCTCCGACCTCTACGGCAACCCCTCCAGCATGCACACCTTCGGGGGCCAGGTGGGGAAGAAGCTCCGAGAGGCCAGGGAACGGGTCGCGGACCTCCTCGGCTGCGAACCCGACGAGATCGTCTTCACCTCGTGCGGCACCGAGGGCGACAACACCGCCATCTGGTCCGCCCTGAACGCGCAGCCCGACAAGCGGCACCTGGTGACCACCAAGGTGGAGCACCCGGCGGTGCGGAACCTCGCCAAGCACCTCGCCAAGAAGGGCTACCAGGTGACCTTCCTCGGCGTGGACGCCCAGGGGATGCTGGACCTCGACGAGCTCAGGGCGAGCCTCCGGGACGACACCGCCCTGGTCTCCATCATGTACGCCAACAACGAGACGGGGACCGTCTTCCCCATCCCCGAGATCGCCGAGATCGTCAAGGCCCGCGGCATCCTGTTCCACACCGACGCCGTTCAGGCCGTGGGGAAGATCCCCCTGGACCTCCGGCGCCTGCCCGCCGACCTCCTCGCCCTCTCCGGCCACAAGATCCACGCCCCGAAGGGCGTCGGCGCCCTCTTCGTGCGGAAGCGGACGCCGTTCCGGCCCTTCGTCATCGGCGGCCACCAGGAGCGCGGCCGGCGGGGGGGCACCGAGAACGTCCCGGGCATCATCGGGCTCGGCAAGGCGTGCGAGCTCGCCAAGGCCCACCTCGAGGCCGAGAACACCACCGTCCGGGCCCTGCGCGACCGGCTCGAGCAGGGGCTCGTGGCGGCCATCCCCGACACGCGCCTGAACGGCCACCCCACCGAGCGCCTGCCCAACACCGTGAACCTCTCCTTCAAGTACGTGGAGGGGGAGGCCATCCTGCTCCACCTGGACCGGTTGGGCGTCTGCGCCAGCTCGGGGTCGGCCTGCACCTCGGGGAGCCTCGAGCCCTCCCACGTGCTGCGGGCCATGGGCGTGCCCTTCACCTACGCCCACGGCTCCATCCGCTTCAGCCTGGGCCGGTTCAACACCCGGGAGGAGGTGGACCTCGTGGTGCGGGAGCTGCCGGGGATCATCGCCGGCCTCCGGGCCATCTCCCCCTACCGGGACGGCGACGAGGCCGCCGTCCCGCCCCGGGCCTGCGGCTAGGTCAGTCCTCCCCCGGCGTCCGCTTCCGGTGGGGCGGCGGGGCCTGGACCACCCGGGTCCCCGGGGGCACGCTCTCCGTGAGCCACACGTTGCCCCCGATGACCGAACCCCGGCCGATGGTGACCCGGCCGAGGATGGTGGCGCCCGAGTAGATGATGACGTCGTCCTCCACGATGGGATGGCGGGGGATGCCCTTCACCGGGCGTCCCTCCTCGTCCAGCGGGAAGCTCTTGGCCCCGAGGGTCACCCCCTGGTAGATCCGCACCCGGTTCCCGATGATGCAGGTCTCGCCGATCACCACCCCCGTGCCGTGGTCGATGAAGAAGCTCTCCCCGATCCGTGCACCCGGGTGGATGTCGATCCCCGTGATGCTGTGGGCGTGCTCGGTGATGATGCGGGGGATGAGGGGGATGCCCAGCCGGTGGAGCTCGTGGGCGAGGCGGTAGTTCATGACGGCGAGCACCCCGGGGTAGCAGAAGATGGCCTCGGCCGGAGAGGTGGCCGCCGGGTCGCCCTCGTAGGCCGCCTGGACGTCCGTGGCCAGGATCCGGGCCACCTCCGGCAGGCGCCCGAGGAAGGCGTAGGTGGTCTCCAGGGCCTGGAGGTCGCAGAGCTCGCACTCCTGGGCCTCGGTGCAGGCGAAGCAGAGACCCCGCTTCACCTGCTCCCTGAGGACCCGGAGCACCCGGTCGAGGGTGGCCCCCACGTGGAATTCCATGCTCTCGGCGTCCAGCTCGGCAAGGCCGAAGTAGCCCGGGAAGAGCACGGACCGGAGGTCTTCCACCATCTCCACCAGGACCGCCCGGGACGGCATGGGCTCCCGGTGCTCCATGCAGGTGCGCTGCGGGTGGAGCCCCCGGCTCGCCTCGCACAGCCGGCGGACCACGGCGGCGAGGTCCGAGGCCACCTTCCGGGCGAACTGGGCCTTCTTCATGAAGGTCTCCGGCATGGTCACACCGCCTCCGACTCGAAGAGCCAGGTGCTCAGATACCGCTCCCCGGTGTCGGGGAGCACCACCACCACCACGGCGCCGTCCAGCTCCGGGCGGGCCGCCACCTCCAGGGCCGCCTGCAGGGCCGCCCCGGAAGAGATGCCGGCGAGGATCCCCTCCTCCCGGGCCAGGCGCCGCGCCGCCCGGCCAGCCGCCTCGTCCGCCACCGGGATCACCTCGTCCACGAGGTCCATCCGCAACACCTCGGGGACGAACCCCGCCCCGATCCCCTGGATCTTGTGGGGCCCCGGCCGGCCGCCCGAGAGCACCGGCGAGGCGGCCGGCTCCACCGCCACGGCCCGCACCGAGGGCTTGCGGGCCTTGAGGACCTCGGCCACCCCGGTGAGGGTGCCCCCGGTCCCCACCCCGGCCACCACGACGTCCACCGCCCCGCCGGTGTCGCGCCAGATCTCCTCGGCGGTGGTCCGCCGGTGCGCCTCGGGGTTGGCCGGGTTGGCGAACTGGCGGAGCACCAGGTAACGGCCGTCGGCGGCCGCCATCTCCTCGGCCCGGCGCACGGCCCCGGCCATCCCCTCCGCCCCCGGGGTGAGGATCAGCTCCGCGCCGAAGGCGGCGAGCAGCTTCCGGCGTTCCACGCTCATGGTCTCGGGCATGACGAGGACCAGCCGGTAGCCTCGGGCCGCGCAGAGGAAGGCCAGGGCGATGCCGGTGTTGCCGCTGGTGGCCTCGAGCAGGACGGTGCCGGGCCCGATGGACCCCGCGGCCTCGGCCGCCTCGAGCATCCCGAGCCCGATCCGGTCCTTCACGCTGGAACAGGGGTTGAAGCTCTCGAGCTTGGCCACCAGGCGGGCCGGGAGGCCCCGGCCCACCCGGCCCAGCTCCACCAGGGGGGTGCCGCCGACCAGGCGGGAGACGTCAGGGGCGATGCGGGCCATGGGGCCTCCTTCCGCCCCGCCGGGAAGAAGAGGCGGCGGGAGAAAACGGCGGGGCCTGCCAATTACTTAGCATGCTCAAAATTGAGCGTCAATCCAGCAAAGGGACCGGGCCGGCAGACGGAAAGGCCCCGGGGCTGAAGGGCCCCGGGGCCGGAAAGACGCCGCCGCGACGGGGCGGGGATCAGATGTCGTAGTAAAGGAAGAACTCGTAGGGATGCGGGCGGAGTTTGACGGGGTTCACCTCGTTCTCCGTCTTGTACTCGATCCACATGTCGATCACGTCCTGGGTGAAGACGTCGCCCTTGAGGAGGAAGGCGTGGTCCGCCTTGAGCGCCTCGATGGCCTCCTCGAGGGAGCCCGGCGCGGAGGGGATCTTGGCCAGCTCCTCGGGCGGCAGGCCGTAGATGTTCTTGTCCATGGCCTCGCCGGGGTCGATCTTGTTCTCGATCCCGTCGAGGACCGCCATGAGCATGGCGGAGAAGGCCAGGTACCCGTTGCAGGAGGGATCCGGGGTCCGGTACTCGATCCGCTTGGCCTTGGGCGACTGGGAGTACATGGGAATCCGGACCGAGGCGGAGCGGTTCCGGCTGGAGTAGGCCAGGTTCACCGGGGCCTCGAAGCCGGGCACGAGCCGCTTGTAGGAGTTGGTGGTGGGATTGCAGATGGCGCAGAGGGCGCGGCCGTGTTTCAGGATGCCGCCGATGGCGTAGAGGGCCTCCTGGGAGAGGCCGGCGTACTTGTCACCGGCGAAGACCGGCTGCCCGCCCTTCCAGATGCTGATGTGGGTGTGCATGCCCGTGCCGTTGTCGCCGTAGAGGGGCTTGGGCATGAAGGTCACGGTCCGGCCGTGGCGGTAGGCCACGTTCTTCAGGACGTACTTGAACCACATGAGCTGGTCGCCCATCTGGAGCAGGGGCTTGAACCGCATGTCGATCTCGGCCTGGCCGGCGGTGGCCACCTCGTGGTGCTGGCACTCGACGTCGATGCCGAGTTCCTGGAGGGTGAGCAGCATCTCGGTCCGCATGTCCTGGAACTTGTCCACGGGGGGCACGGGGAAGTAACCCTCCTTGTGCCGGGGCTTGTAGCCCTGGTTGGGGCACTCGTCGCGGCCGGTGTTCCAGATGCCCTCCACGGAGTCCACCTCGTAGAAGCAGCCGTTGGAGGCCGCATCGTAGCGGACGTCGTCGAAGATGAAGAACTCCGCCTCGGGGCCGATGAAGCAGGTGTCCCCCACGCCGGTGCCCTTGAGATAGGCCTCGGCCTTCTTGGCGATGTTGCGGGGATCGCGGCTGTAGGGCTCGCGGGTCACCGGGTCCACGATGTCACCGATGAGGACCAGGGTCGGCTCCTCGAAGAAGGGATCGATCTGGGCCGTGGCCGGGTCGGGCACCACCAGCATGTCGCTGGCGTGGATGGGCTGCCAGCCCCGGATGCTCGAGCCGTCGAAGCCGAAGCCGTCCTCGAAGCTCCCCTCCGTCAACTCCCCGATGGGAACGGAAAAATGCTGCCATTGCCCCGGGAAGTCGAGGAAGCGGATATCCACCACCTTGATCCCTTTGTCCTTGGCCAGTTCCAATACGTCCTTCGCCTTCATGGTGCCTCCTTTTGGATCTTGAGAGAGTTTGTTGGGCGGCGGGGCCGCTGCCCCCCGCCGTAGGTGATTCTCAGTTGTGCCTCTTTCCTTCGGCCGTCGCTCCCCGCCCCCGGGTCCCCCGGCCCTTTCCGGGCCGCGCCCCGGCGCCGGATTTCAACAAGCGGCGGCATCGGCCAGGGCCCGCCGGATCTCCTCCCGGAGGTCGGGATCGTCGATCTTGGCCCCGTGCCGGTCCCGCACGTAGAAGACGTTCACCACCTGGTCCACGTGGGTGCTCACCCGCGCCCGCGAGATGTCCACCCCGAACTCGGCCAGCGTCCGGGTGATGTCGTAGAGGAGCCCCGCCCGGGCCGGGGCGTAGACCTCGACCACCGTGTGGAAGTCCGAGACGGTATCGTCCACCTCCACCCGGACCTCGGGCCGCAGGCACCCCCGCTCCCCCACCGGGGGCCGCTTGCCGCGGATCCGGTAGGTGAGGCCGAGCCGGCCCGAGAGGGCCGCCGCCATGTCCGCCCGGAGCCGCTCCCAGTCGTGGTCGCCGAGCGCCTCCCCCTCGAGGGCCGGGGCCACCTCCAGGACGTCCACCGCGGTGCCGTCCGACCAGGTGAAGATCCGGGCCCCGAGGACCCGGAGGTTGTGGAGGGCGAAGACGCCGCAGATGCGCGCGAGCAGTCCTGCCCGGTCCCGGGCCATGACCAGCACCGACCAGCAGGTCCCCTGGTCGGCGGGGACCACCACCGGGCCGCGTCCCTCGGCCACCCGGGCGGCAAGACGCACGTGCCCGGCCACCTCGTCGGGGCCGAAGGCCAGGAGGTAGTCCTCGGGGAAGACCCCGGGGGCCGGGGCGTCGCTGCCGCGGAGCCGCTCCGCCACCTGCCGCCGCATCCATTCCACGGCCTGGATCCGGTCGGGGCTCGCCAGGTCCGTCCGTTCCAGGAGGTGGGCCACCTTCAGGAAGAGCTCCTGCACCAGGACCGCCCGCCACTGCGTCCAGGCCGCCGGCCCGGTGGCCCGCCCGTCGGCGATGGAAAGGAGATAGAGCATGCGGAGGCGGTCGGGATCCCGGATGGTCCGGGCGCAGCGGAGGATGAGGTCCTCGTCGTCGAGATCGCGCCGGAGCGCGGTATCGGTGAGAAAGAGGTGATGCCGGACGAGGAAGGCGAGGCAGGCCCTCTCCTTCGGGGCCAGTCCCATCCGCCGGCCGATGGTCTCGGCCGCCTTGGCGCCCCGTTCCGCGTGCCCGCCGCCGCCTCCCTTGCCGATGTCGTGGAACAGCGCGGCCAAGAAGAGGACGTGGGGCGAGGCGAGGTCCGCGAAGAGGTGGGGCTCTTCGTCCCGAAGCCGCCGCACCTCGGCCACCGTCTGGAGGAGATGCCGGTCCACGGTGAAGACGTGGTAGACGTCGTGCTGGGCGAGTGCCACCACCTGCGCGAACTCCGGGATGTAGGCGGCCAGCAGCCCGGTCTCCAGCATGGGGTCCAGGACCCGCCGCGGGTCCGCCGCCTCGGTGAGGGCGGCCAGGAAGGCGGCGGCCATCCGGCGCGAGCGGCGGAGGCGGTCGTCCACGAGATCGAGGTGGTCCCGGACCAGGGTCCGGGCCGAGTGGTGGAGCGGGGCCCCCGTCCTCGCGGACCAGGCGAAGGCCCGCATGAGGAGCCAGGGGCGGCGCCGGGGGGCTTCCGGGTCGGCGAAGCGGACGCGGCCGCCGCGGACCTCCAGGCCGGGCTCGAGCCGGCGGCCGGCCCCGCCGGCGGCGCCCGGCTCGAGGACCTCCTCCACGTGCTCGAAGAAGAGATCGGCGGTGACCCGGACCGTCTCGAGGTGCCCGTAGACCTCGCGCATGAAGCGCTCCACCCCCAGCATCCCGTCGCCGCCCCGGTAGCCGAGGGCGGCCGCCAGCTCCTGCTGCCGCTCGAAGTAGAGCCGGTCGTTGCGGCGGCCGGCCGCCAGGTGGAGGCGGTTTCGGAGGCGGACCAGGGCGTCCCAGGCGGCCTCGAACCGCGCCCGCTGCTCGGCGGTGAAGAGCCCCGCCTCTTCGAAGGCGCCGGGGTCCGCGAGGCCGAAGACGGCCTTCCCGGTCCAGAACACGGCGTTCACGTCGCGGAGCCCCCCGGGGCTCTCCTTGAGGTGCGGCTCCAGGAGGTAGGCGTGGCCCCCGAAGCGCCGGAGCCGTTCCGCCCGGTGGGCCGCCATGGCCCGAGCGAACTCGGCGCGCCGGTCTTCCAGGACGGCGGCGGCGAAGGCCGACCGGAGCCCGTCGAAGAGCCCCCGGTCCCCGGCCAGGCGGCGCGCCTCGAGCAGGGCCACCTGGAAGAAGAAATCCCGCCCCGCCTGCTCGAGGCAGTCCGCCACGGTCCGGACGCCGTGACCCACCTCGAGGCCCAGGTCCCAGAGGGGGTACAGGATCCGCTCCGCCACGCCGGCCACCCGGCCCGAGGCCGCCTCGTCGTAGAGCACCAGGAGGTCCACGTCCGCGTAGGGGAAGAGCTCGCGGCGCCCGTAGCCCCCGAGGGCCACGAGGGCCATGCCGGGGGCCTCGCCCCACGCCTCGCGGAAGCGCTCGGCCAACCAGGCGTCCATCCGGTCCGCGTGGGCATGGAGCAGCGCCCGCCCGGAAAGGCCCCGGGCCCAGAGGTCCGCCAGGGCCTCGCCGCGCACGGCGAGCTCCGCACCGGGGCCCGCCGGGGGCGCCCCCGCGTGCCTCGCCCCGGCCGCCGTCTGGCCCGTGGTCATGCCCATGCGTCCCTCGATCCGAGCCCCGGCGGGCACCGATCCGCCGCCCGCCTCAGATGGCGTCCCGCCCGCGCTCGCCGGTCCGGACCCGGACCACCTCTTCCACGGGCAGGACGAAGATCTTACCGTCGCCGATCTTGCCGGTGTTGGCAGCCTCCCGGATGGTCTCCACCACCTTCTCCGCCTGGGCCGCCTCCACGATGATCTCGAGCTTCACCTTCGGGATGAAGTCCACCACGTACTCGGCGCCGCGGTAGATCTCCTTGTGCCCCTTCTGGCGGCCGTAGCCCTTGACCTCCGAGATGGTCATGCCCTTGATGCCGATCTCGTTGAGGGCCTCCTTCACGTCGTCGAGCTTGAAGGGCTTGATGATGGCCTCGATCTTCTTCATTAGGATCCTCCTTCAGGAAGGCGCGGACGCCTGGATGCCCCGCGGGCCGTCTTCCGCCGCCCGGGGACAGCCCTCGAGGGCGCCGCCGATCTCGCCGTTTCGGGCCGGGCCCCGGTGTCCCCACGGCCCACCGATACCACGAACGCCCTCCACATCCAAGGCGCACCCCGGCCGGACCGATCCTCAGGCATTGTAGGCCGCCTCGTTGTGCTCGCTCAGGTCCAGCCCCTCGGTCTCGGCCTCCGGGGCGAGCCGGAGCCCCCAGGCGAGGTCGATGGCCTTGAGCAGGACGAAGGAGAGCACGAAGGCATAGCCGGCCACCACGGCCACGGCGAAGGCCTGGGTCCCGAGGAAGGCCGCGTTGCCGGCCAGCAGGCCGTCGGCCCCGCCGGGGTTCACCGCCTTGGAGGCGAAGAGCCCGAGGCACAGGGTGCCCAGCACGCCGCCGAGGCCGTGGATCCCCACCACGTCGAGGCTGTCGTCGTAGCGGAACCAGCCCTTGGCCAGGACCCCCACGTAGCAGAGTCCCCCGGCGAGGAGGCCGATGACGACGGCGGCGTTCGGCCCCACGAAACCCGAGGCCGGCGTCACGGTGGCCAGCCCCGCGATGGCCCCGGAGGCCGCGCCCAGGGTGGTGGGCCGGCCGCGGTGGACCCACTCCACCAGCACCCACATGGCCATGCCCGCCATGCCCGCCAGGTGCGTGGCCACGAAGGCCGTGGCGGCCACCCCGTCGGCGGCCAGGGCGCTGCCGCCGTTGAAGCCGAACCAGCCGAACCAGAGGAGCCCGGCCCCGAGGAGCGTCATGGGGAGGTTGTGGGGCAGGAACTGCTCCCGGCCGTAGCCCTTGCGCCGGCCGAGGACCAGGGCCGCGGCCAGGGCCGCCGTGCCGGAGGTGAGGTGCACCACCAGCCCCCCGGCGAAGTCGAGGACGCCCCGGGCCTTGAGCCAGCCGCCGGCCCCCCAGATCCAGTGGCAGACGGGATCGTAGACCAGGACGGTCCAGAGCAGGGAGAAGAGCAGGAAGGGGCCGAACCGCATCCGCTCGGCGAAGGCCCCGGTGATGAGGGCCGGGGTGATGACCGCGAACATGCACTGGTAGATCATGAAGACGGACTCGGGGATGGTGGCGGCGTAGTCCGGATTGGGCGCCGCGCCCACCCCGGAGAGCCCCGCCTTGGCCAGCCCGCCGATGAGCCCGCCCACGTCCGGGCCGAAGGAGAGGCTGTAGCCCAGGTACACCCATTCCAGGCTCACCACCGCGATCATGATGAAGCTCTGCATGATGGTCCCGAGCACGTTCTTGCCCCGGACCATGCCACCGTAGAAGAGGGCGAGCCCCGGCGTCATGAGCAACACCAGCGCCGCCGCCACCAGGATGAATGCGGTATCTCCGGCTTGGATCATGTGCGTGCCTCCGTTGCTGATAAGGATCCCCGGCCCTTGGACCCGCGGCAGATCGACGGGACGGCTCAACACCGACGCCGGCCGCGGCGGTCGGCGCCCGTTTCGGCACCGCCACGGTTGCCCAGCCCAGGCACAGATCCTCTCCGGCTATAGCAGGCGCGATGCCAAGACCGGCGCCCGTGCGAAGATGCCCGGCAGGCGGGCGATCCAGGACGGCGGCGGCAGAGATGCCGGAGGCACGATCATGACAAATTTGCAAAAACAAGACCCATTTCCTTACAAAAATGAATTAAGCGCCGATTCGGCCGGGCCCGGGGAGGCGCCCCGGGCCCGGCACCGGCGCGCAGCGCCCGCCTCAAAAGGCCAGGCTCACCGAGACCCCGCCGTAGACGAAGTTGTCCTTGTCGTTCGTCACGCTGAGCCCCGAGTCCCGGGTGAGGGCCTCGGAATCGGCGGAGAGCGGGAACGACCAGAAGACCTCCGGCGTCACGGTCAGGTCAGGGGAGACCGGGATGGCCAGGGCGGCGGAGACCAGGCCGTCCCGGAAGTCGTTGAACTTTCCGTGGATCACGCCCCGGTCGTCCACCTCGGGGTAGCCGTCGCGGTCCCCGGAGACGAGGTAGGCCGCCTGGGCGCCGAGATCGAGGCTCATCCCGTGGGGGAGGGCAACGGAATGCGAGACCGCCAGGGTCACGTACCAGCTCGGAAGGTGCGCCACCTCCCGGTAGACGGTGAGGGTCGGGTTGAGGGGCGCGTCCAGGGCGACGGCCGCGAAGACCTCCTCCGAGTCGTCGACCGCCACGCCGTCCAGGGCGTAGTAGATGTAGCCCCCGGTGAGGGCCACGGGGCCCAGCGAGGCGGTGTAGGACAGGGTCGCGTCCGTCTCCGTCCAGCTGTTGAGGTGTTGCCCGGCGAGGGCCCCGCGCCGGTCGGTGTCCACGTTGCCCCACAGGTTGGCCTCGAACCCGCGGTAGCCCACCGTGAGGGACGGCTGGACCACCACGCTGTCCTCCGTGAGGGCGAAACCCCGCCACACGTACTGGCTGAGGACGTCCACGGTGAGCCCGGCGGTGGGCCGATCCTCCGCCGCCGGGGCGGGGGCCGGCAGGGCGGCCGTCATCCCCAGGGCCAGGACCGTGGCGGCCAGGACGGCCGCCACGGCGTTCATCGCATGGGTCATCGGGTGACTCCTTTCTCTCATCTCTCTCATCGCGTTGTTCCTTTCTCCCTCTCCGGGGCCCGCGGCCTAGACCGCCGCCTCGCCCCGTTCCATGCTCCGGATGCGCACGGCATCCACCACGTCGGAGACGAAGATCTTCCCGTCCCCGATCTCCCCGGTCCGGGCGGCCTCCGCGATGGTGACGACGATCCGTTCCACCGCGTCGTCCGCGCAGACGATCTCGAGCCGCGCCTTGGGGAGGAGGTCCACCTTGAACTCCCGCCCCCGGAACTGTTCCACCAGGCCGCTCTGCCGGCCGTGGCCCTCAATGCGGCTCACCATGAGGCCCGGAAGCCCGATCCCCTCGAGGGCCTCCTTGACCGCCTCCAGTTTCTCCAGGCGAACGATCGCCTTGATCTCCTTCATGACGCGTGCTCCTTTCCGCCGCGACCTCCCGGATCACGGCACCGGCTGCAAGGGGTCCGGGGCCGGCCCCGCCCCTCCTACGAGCGCAGGGTATAGAACTCCGGGTAGGCCGGCGTCCCGTGTTCGATGATGTCGAGGCCCTGGATCTCCTCCCTGGGGCTGACGCGGATGCCGATCAGGGCGTCGAGGACCTTGAAGGCGATCCAGCCGGTGGAGAAGGCCCAGGCCACCAGGGCCAGGACCCCGATGAGCTGCGCGACGAGCTGGTCCGCGCCGCCACCGAAGAAGAGCCCGCGGACGAAGGGGGCCTCGGTGCTGTAGAGGCCGTAGGTCCCGTCGGCGAAGAGCCCCACGGCGACGAGCCCCCAGAGACCGTTCAGCCCGTGCACGCTCACGGCGCCCACCGGGTCGTCCACGCCCCGGTCCTCGAGGAAGAGGACCCCGGCCACCACGAGGGCGCCGGCCACGGCGCCGATGATCACGGCGCTGGTGGCGTTCACCCAGGCGCACGGGGCGGTGATGGCCACGAGGCCGGCCAGGGCGCCGTTCAGGGACATCCCCACGTCGAACTTGCCCGTCCGGGCCAGCACGACGAGCATGGCCACCAGCGAGGCGGCCGAGGCGGCCAGGGTCGTGTTCACTGCGATCACAGCGATCCGCAGGTGGTGGGCGCTGAAGGTGCTGCCCGGGTTGAAGCCGAACCACCCGAACCAGAGGATGAAGGTCCCGAGGGCCGCGAGCGTTAGGCTGTGGCCCGGGATGGCCCTCGGCCTTCCATTTTTGTCATACTTGCCGAACCTCGGCCCGAGCACCATGGCGCCCGCGAGCCCCACGACGCCCCCAACGGCATGCACCACGCCCGAGCCGGCGAAATCCGCGAAGCCGACCCCGAAGGGCAGCTTCGTGAGCCAGCCCCCGCCCCAGGCCCAGTGGCCGTAGACCGGGTAGATAACGAGGCAGACGGCGGCGGCGTAGCCCAGGTAGGCCTGGAACTTGAGCCTTTCGGCCACCGCCCCGGAGACGATGGTGGCGGCGGTGGCCGCGAAGACCATCTGCCAGAAGAAACCGAGGTAGGTGTCCACGTCGTAGCCGTCCCCGGCGAGGAAGAAGCCCGAGGTCCCGAAGAGCCCGAGGCGATCCGCCCCCATCATGACCCCGTAGCCCACGGCCCAGTAGGCCAGGGACCCCACCACGAAGTCCATGAGGTTCTTCGCCAGGAGATTCGTCACGTTCTTGCTCCGGCAGAAGCCGGACTCCACGCAGGCGAAGCCCGCCTGCATGAACATGACGAGAAAACCGCACAGAAGGACCCACACGAAGTCCACCGCCTTGCCGGGGTCGGCCTTGAGCGCCGCCACCCCCGTGGGATCCCCGGCCGCCGCGGGCACCGCCGTGAGCATGGCTCCCAGGAGCCCCCCCGCGGCCGCCACCCGCGCCCAGAAATACCGCCCATTTCCTCGTTCCATGTCACTGCCTCCTTGGTGATGATTCCGGGCTGGTCTCAGCACCGCCCGCCGGCTACCGGTAACTGCAACAAGGAGGCCAGCACCGGTCAACAAAAAATTATATTAAATCAATATATTATAAATTCCTGTGGAAAACCATTTTCCTGTTTATTACTTTTCTGTATTTTTTTCTGAGAAAAAAATTACAATTTTGAAATTCTGCCGGGTTGGGCGTGCACCCTCCACGCACGCGACACGTCCCCGGGGGAGACGAAGCGACCCCTGGAAGCACCCACCGGGGCAAGGGGATCGCGGCGCCCTGCCGCGGGCCCGGCGGCGGAGAAGGAGAATATCTTGTTCTCCAGGGCCATGTGACGGCAGATATGGTCCGACAATCCCCAGGGGCGCTTGACTCACAAGGCCAGGCGACGCACCGACGTGGTAGGCATCTTCCCCAATCGGGCTGCCGTCATCAGGCTGATGAAAGTGGACGCGATGTTGGCCGAGCAGAACGACGGAACGAGCACATGTCGATCGAGGCCATGGAGTCGGCGTAACGCAGTCAAATCGAAGAAAAAGAAAGGGAGAAGGGAGGGTATCAAGCAGATCCTGCTTGATCTATTCCGAACGGTCCAAGGGCGTACACTTTACTGAACGTGGCCCTTTCCAGGGCCAAAATTCACACAGAGGCGACTTTCTGCGACGCCATCAAAAACGAATGGGGGGCCGGTGCAAACCGGCCCCCCGCGGGCATCCCGAAAGGGTCGCGCCCCCCGGCCTAGAACCGCATCACGGCCCCGATGCCTCCGTAGACGTAGGAGGCGCTGTCGGTGGTCACGCTGAGGCCGGCATCCCGGATGAGGGACTCGGCGTCGCTCGAGAGCGGGAAGGACCAGAACACCTCCGGCCGCACGGTGACATATTCCGTGACCGGGATCGAGAGGGCGGCCGAGACGCGGCCGTCGTCGAAGTCGTTGAACTTGCCGTGGATGACGCCGTGGTCGTCGATCTCGGGAAACTCGTCACGATCGTTGGAGATGAGGTAGGCGGCCCGGGCCCCCAGTTCGAGGCTCATCCCGTGGGCCAAGGCGAAGTCCTGGGAGACTTCGAGGGCGATGTACCAGCTCGGCTTGTGGGCCACCTCGCGGTAGGCGGTCAGCGTGGGGGCCAGGGGAAGATCGGGCAGGGCCAGCTTGGCGAAGAACTCCTCGGCATCGTCGATGGCGGGGTCATCGAAGGCATAGTAGATGAAACCGCCGGTCACCTCCACGGGGCCGAAGGCGTGGGAATAGGCAAGGGTGGCCTCCGTCTCGGTCCAGCTGTTCAGGTGGTTTCCCGCCGCGGCCGAATCCCGGTTGGTATCCACGTTGCCCCAGAGCTCGGCCTCGAACCCCATGTAGTCCACGGAGATCGCGGGCTGGATCACCACGCTGTCCTCCGAGAGCGCGAAGCCCCGGAAGATGTACTGGCTGAGGACATCCACGGAGAGCGCTGCGGCAGGCTTCTCTTCCGCCGCCAAGGCCGAGGCGGCCATCGTGAACCCGCAGAGGGCCCCAACCGCCAGGACCAAAACCCGTACCACCATCTTGCATCTTGCACCGTCATGTCGCTTCATCGTCATTCCTCCTTCTCCTTTTTTCTCCATCGCTGCAGGTCATGCCAAAGGCCGCCTCCCCGCCCGCCGGAGACGATCCCGCGGCGATCCTCATCCGGCGGATGAACGGCCAAAAGCTATATAAATCGAACGGCGCCACACGGGCAACTTATTAATTTTTCAAAATAAATTAAGATGCTAACAAATTTGGGGCGAATCCCCGAGCGGGCGCCCAACGGCCACCGAACGCAAGTCGCCGAAAGTACACAAGGAGGGAAATACTTTCCTCATACCCTGAGAAAAATGACAATTTTGATGGCGTCGCAAAAAGTCGCGGCTGCCGTGCTGCTTCGGATGTCCTCGTCTCATTGCGACGCACCTGAGCACGCAGCATTCCACGACATCCTCGCGCCTTGCATCCTTGATGCTTTCCCGGGGCGAACGCGCGGCCCCCGGCGCACGCGACACGTCCCCGGGGGAGGCGAAGCGACCCCGGGAGGCACCCGCCGGGGCAAGGGGATCGCGGCGCCCCCCCTGCCGCGGGCCCCGGCCCGCTCCGCGGTCCGCCCCGGCGCTTGCGTGCCGCCGGGCCCCGGCTTAAATTCGGGCATCATGGACCGCCGGACCGCCATCTGCGCCCTCCTCGCCCTGGGCCTCTCGGTGTCCGCCGCCGGGCGGGCCGCGGCGGCCGAGTTCGTGGTGGCCGCGGCGGCCAGCCTCTCCGATGCCTTCCGCGCCGAGGCCCGGGCCTTCGAGGCCGCCCACCCCGGGGACCGGGTGGTGCTGGATCTCGCCTCCTCCGGCACCCTGTACGTCCAGATCGAGCAGGGGGCCCCGGTTGACGTCTACGCCTCGGCCTCCCATCGCTACATGGACCGCCTGGAGCGGGCGGGCCGCCTCCTGCCCGGAACCCGGGCCGACTTCGCCGCCAACCGGATCGTGCTGGTGGTCCCCGCCGGCGCCTCCCGCGTCGCAACGCCGCGGGATCTCCTCCGGCCGGAGGTCCGGCGCGTGGCCGTGGGTGATCCCGCCCACGTCCCGGCCGGGCGCTACGCCCGGGAGGCCCTGGAGGGGCTCGGGCTCTGGCCCCGGCTCCAGGGCCGGCTGGTCCTCGGGGTCTCGGTCCGCCAGGTCCGGGACTACGTCGCCCGGGGCGAGGTGGACGCGGGCGTGGTCTTCGCCACCGACGCCCGGGTTCCGGGCCTCCGGGTGGTCCACGTCTTCGCGGACGGGCTCCACGCCCCCATCCGCTACCCCGCGGCGGTCCTGAAAGACGCGGCCCACCCCGCCGCCGGGCGCGCCTTCGTGGCCTTCCTCCGCTCCGGCGAGGGCCGGGCCATCCTCGAACGATTCGGCTTCGGCGCCGTCCCCGGGGAGCCCCGGCCGTGAACGAGGCGGTCCTCTTCCCCGTCCGGCTCTCCCTCCAGGTGGCCGCCACGGCCACGGCCGTCCTGGTGGCGGTCACGGTCCCCCTGGCCTATGCCTTCGCCCGGGGCCGCTTTCCGGGCCGCCGCCTCCTCGAGGTGCTCTTCTCGCTCCCCCTGGTGCTGCCGCCCACGGTCCTCGGCTACTACCTGGTGGCGCTGGTGGGACGCCGGGGCCTGGTGGGCCGCTGGCTCTACGAGACCACGGGATGGACGCCGGTCTTTTCGTGGTGGGGGGCCGTGCTCGCCTCCGCGGTGGTGGCCTTCCCGCTCCTCTTCCACACGGCGGTCGCCGCCATCGCCGCCGTGGACCCCCGGCTCGAGCAAGCGGCCTTCACCCTGGGCCACTCCCGGTGGCGCACCTTCTGGCGGGTCACCCTGCCGCTCGCCCGCCGGGGGCTCCTGGCCGGGGTGGTGCTCGCCTTCGCCCGGGCCATGGGGGAATTCGGCGCCACCCTCATGGTGGCCGGCAACATCCCCGGCCGGACCACCACCATGCCCGTGGCCATCTACAACGCCTTCATCTCCGGCCGGATGGCCACGGCAGGGACGTTGGTCCTGATCCACACCGGGGTGGCCCTCTTCTTCCTGTGGCTGGTCCGGGGCGCCCGGGGGTCGGAGGCGCCGGCATGATCCTGGACGTCCATCTGGAGAAGAACCTCGGCGCCTTCCGCCTCGAGGCCGCCTTCCAGGCCCGCTCCCGCCGCCTCGTCATCTGGGGGGCCTCCGGCGCCGGGAAGAGCCTCACCCTCCAGATGATCGCCGGCCTCCTCCGCCCGGACACGGGCCACGTCCGCGTCCGCAAAACGGTGCTCTTCGACGCGCGCCGGGGCATCGACCTCCCCCCGCAGCACCGGCGGGTCGGCCTCGTCTTCCAGGACTACGCCCTCTTCCCCCACCTCACGGTGGCCGAGAACCTGGCCTTCGGGATCCCCGCCGGGGCCGACCGCGACGAGATGGTCCGCGCCGCCGCCCGCCGGCTCGAACTCGAACCGCTGCTCCGGCTCCGCCCCGGCCAGCTCTCCGGCGGCCAGCGCCAGCGGGTGGCCCTGGGCCGGGCGCTCCTCGCCCGCCCCCGGCTCCTCCTCCTGGACGAGCCCTTCAGCGCCCTGGACGCCGGGCTCCGGGAACGCCTCCGGGAGGGCTTCTCCCGACTGGCCGCCGACCTCGACCTCCCCCTCGTCCTCGTGACCCACGACCCGGAAGACGTCCGCGCCGTGGGAGAAGAGGTGGCCGTCTTCCGGTCGGGACGGTGCCTCGGCTGCCGCCCGGTCCCGCCCGGGATTCGGGAGGGCGGCTCCGCCCGCACCCGGGACCCCCTCTGGCGCTACCTCGAGGGCCTGGACCGGGAGGCGGACACGGGCGAGAAGGTGATCCCCCTGGAAGGCCGCCGCCCCCGCTCCCGGGGCCGGGCCCCCTGACCCGCCCCCCCCGTGCACGCCGCCGCTCCTTCGCGCCGCCCAGGCTATCTGCGGCTCATCGAGACGGGAGAGTTCGACCGCCGGGTCCGGGCCCTCGAGGCCCGGTCGGACCCCTGCCGGCTCTGTCCCAGGGCGTGCGGGGCCCGCCGGGGCCGGGGCGAGACCGGGTTCTGCCGCACCGGCCGCCTCGCCCCGGTGGCGGCCTGGTGCCGGCACCGGGGCGAGGAACCCTGCCTCAGCGGTCGAGGGGGCTCGGGGACGGTCTTCTTCGCCCGGTGCACCCTGGCCTGCGCCTATTGCCAGAACCACCGGATCAGCCAGGAATGGCCGGCGGGGAGGGGGGAGATGGACGCCCCGGCCCTGGCGGAGGTCTATCTGGAGCTCGAACGGCAGGGGGCCCACAACCTGAACTGGGTGAGCGCGACCCACGTCCTGCCCGTGGCGGTGGCGGCCCTCGGGATTGCGGCCCGCCGCGGCCTCCGCCTGCCGGTGGTCCTGAACTCCGGCGGCTATGAGGCGGTGGCGACGCTCCGTCTCCTCGAGGGCATCGTGGACGTCTACCTGCCGGACTTCAAGTACTGGGACCCGGCGACCGCCCGCCGCCTCTCCGGGGCCCGGGACTACCCGGCGGCCGCCCGGGCCGCCGTGGGCGAGATGTGGCGCCAGGCCGGGCCGCTCGAAGTGGACGCCGACGGCCTCGCCGCCCGTGGCCTCCTGGTGCGCCACCTGGTCCTGCCCGGGGATCTTTCGGGCACCGCGGAGGTACTCGGTTGGATCGGCCGGGAACTCGGCCCGGCGGCCGCCGTGAGCCTCATGGCCCAGTACTTTCCCGCCCACCGGGCCGCCGCCCGACCGCCCCTCCACCGGCCCCTCCGGCCCGGGGAATACCGCCGGGCCCTGGCCGCCCTGGAGGCCGTCGGCCTCACGGAGGGCTACGTCCAGGAGCTCGAGGCCCGGGACCACTACCGCCCAGACTTCGACCGGGCGGGACACCCCTTCGAGGGTCCCGACGCCTGAGCTGGACGCAAAAAGGCCGCCGGGGGGCCGGCGGCCTGATCGCCTCGAATCTGGCGCGCTCAGTGGGGGGCGTGGACCTCCGCCGCCTCCGGCCGCTGGAAGCAGTCGGGGGCCTCGGCGGGCCCGAGCCCGGTGAAGAGGCTGTCCGGGTCTTCCATGTCGAGGGCGCGCCGGAGCACCTCGTCCATGTGCTCCACCCGCTCGATGGCGAGGGAACGGGCCAGCTTGGGCGGGATCTCCTTGAGGTCCCGCTCGTTCTCCTCGGGGATCAGGACGGTCTCCACCCCGCTCCGCCGGGCGGCGAGCAGCTTCTCCTTCAGACCCCCGATGGGCAGCACCCGGCCCCGGAGCGTGATCTCGCCCGTCATGGCCACGTCGTTTCGGACCGGGATCCGGAGCAGGGCCGAGACGATGGCGGTGGCGATGGTGATGCCCGCCGAGGGGCCGTCCTTCGGGATGGCCCCCTCCGGGACGTGCACGTGGATGTCCACCTTCTGGTAGAAATCCCAGGGCAGCCCGAACTGGTGGGCCCGGGACCGGACGTAGCTCATGGCGGCCCGGACCGACTCCTGCATGACGTCGCCGAGCTTGCCGGTGATGGTGAGCCGGCCCTTGCCGGGCATGACGGCGGCCTCGATCTCCAGGATGGCCCCGCCCGTCTCCGTCCAGGCCAGGCCCGTCACCACGCCGATCTCGGACTTCTCTTCCTTCTTCTTCTGGCGGTACTTGGGGACCCCCAGGTGCCGGTTCAGGGAGGCCTGGTTCACCTTGACGACCCGGTCGCCCTCCGAGTCCTTGGCCACCTCCCGGGCCACCTTGCGGCAGATGGTGGCCAGGGCCCGCTCGAGACTCCGCACCCCCGCCTCCCGGGTGTAGGAACGGATGATCTCCAGGATGGCCCCGTCGCTCACCTGCATCCGGTCGGGGGTGAGCCCGTGGGCCTCGATCTGCCGGGGGAGGAGGAAACCCTTGGCGATCTCGAGCTTCTCCTCCTCGGTGTAGCCCTCGAGCTCGATGATCTCCATCCGGTCCTGGAGGGGCAGGGGGATGGTGTGGAGCGCGTTGGCCGTGGTGATGAAGAGCACCTCGGAGAGGTCGTAGTCCAGGTCGAGGTAGTGGTCGTTGAAGGTGGCGTTCTGCTCCGGGTCCAGGACCTCGAGCAGGGCGGCCGCCGGGTCGCCCCGGAAGTCCATGCTCATCTTGTCCACCTCGTCGAGGCAGAAGACCGGGTTCTTGGTCCCCGCCCGCCGGAGGGACTGAATGATCTTGCCGGGAAGCGCCCCGATGTAGGTCCGCCGGTGACCCCGGATCTCGGCCTCGTCCCGGACGCCGCCCAGGGACAGCCGCACGAAGTTCCGCCCCAGGGCCCGAGCCACGGAACGGGCCAGGGAGGTCTTGCCCACGCCCGGCGGCCCCACCAGGCAGAGGATGGGGCCCTTCATCTTCTTGACGAGGGTCTGGACGGCGAGGTAGTCGAGGATGCGCTCCTTGGGCTTCTCCAGGCCGTAGTGGTCCTCGTTGAGGATCCGCTCGGCCTCGGCGATGTCGTTCTTGTCGCGGGTGCGCTCCAGCCAGGGCAGAGAGAGGATCCAGTCGATGTAGTTGCGGACCACCGTGGCCTCGGCGGACATGGGGGCCATCATCTTGAGCTTCTTGAACTCCTGGCGCACCTTGGCGGCGGCCTCGCGGGGGAGGCGCTTGCGCTTGATCCGCCGCTCGAGCTCGATGAGCTCGCTCTGGCCCTCGTCCTTCTGGCCCATCTCCTTCTGGATGGCCCGCATCTGCTCGTTGAGGTAGTAATCGCGCTGGTTCTTCTCCATCTGCTTCTTGACGCGCTCCTTGATCCGCTGCTCGGTCTGGGCGACCTGGATCTCGGTGCGCATCAGGGTGAGGAGCCGTTCCAGCCGGCGCCCGGCGTGTACCTGCTCGAGCAGCGACTGCTTGTCGTGCACCTTGAGCGGGATGTGCGCGGCGATGGTGTCGCTGAGCCGGGCCGGGTCATCGATGGAAGAGATGGAGAGCGCCACCTCGGAGGGGATCTTCTTGTTGAGCTTGACGTACTCCTCGAAGGCCCCGATGGTCACCCGCATCACGGCCTCGATCTCGGGGCCGGTGCCGGGCACCTCCACCAGGGGCGCCACGTCCACCAGGAAGAAGCGCTCCCCGCTCCGGTAGGCGGTGATCCGGGCCCGGCGCTTGCCCTCGATCAGGACCTTCACCGTCCCGTCCGGGAGGCGCAGGAGCTGCAGGATGGTCCCCAGGGTCCCCACCCGGTGGATGTCGGCCTCGCGGGGATCGTCCACCTTGGCGTCCCGCTGGGTCGCCAGGAAGATCTCCTCGTCGGCGGCCATGGCGTGCTCGATGGCCTGGACGGACTTCTCCCGGCCCACGAAGAGCGGCGCCACCATGTGCGGGAAGAGCACGATGTCCCGGAGGGGCAGGAGGGGAACGGTGAGGGTTTCCGAGTGTTTCGTCATGAAGTACCGCGTGTTTCAAGGGCTCGCCAGCCGCGATCTCGGGATCCGCCGGGGATCGATTCTACATTAAGGCCCCCCGCGGGGCTTTCAAGAGGCCTGGGCCTCCTTCACCTCGTCCAGGAGGATGGGCTCGGCCTGGCGGAGGATCACCTCCTCGCTGATCACGCATTCCCGGATGCCTTCCCGGGAGGGGATGTCGTACATGACGTTCAGCATGGCCTTCTCGAGGATGGAGCGGAGCCCGCGGGCCCCGGTCTTGCGCTTGATGGCCTCCCGGGCCAGGGCCCGGACGGCGCCCTCGGTGAAGTGGAGCTCCACGTTGTCCATCTCGAAGAGCTTCTGGAACTGCTTGAGGAGGGCGTTTCTCGGCTCGCGCAGGATCCGGACGAGGGCCTCCTCGTCCAGCTCCTCCAGGGTGGCGTAGACCGGCAGCCGCCCCACGAACTCGGGGATGAGCCCGTACTTGATGAAGTCCTCCGGTTCCACCTGGCGCAGGACCTCGCCGAGGCTCAGGTCGCGGGCCCCCTGGACGTCGGCCCCGAAACCGATGGTGTACTTGCCGAGCCGGCTCCGGATGATGTCCTCGAGGCCCACGAAGGCCCCGCCGCAGATGAAGAGGATGTTGGAGGTGTCGATCTTGACGAAGTCCTGCTGCGGGTGCTTTCGGCCCCCCTTGGGGGGGACGTTGGCCACCGTGCCCTCGATGATCTTGAGCAGGGCCTGCTGGACCCCCTCGCCGGAGACGTCCCGGGTGATGGAGGGGCTGTCGGCCTTGCGGGCGATCTTGTCGATCTCGTCGATGTAGACGATCCCCCGGCTGGCCAGCTCCACGTCGTAGTCCGCCGCCTGGAGGAGGTTCAGAATGATGTTCTCGACGTCCTCGCCGACGTAGCCGGCCTCGGTGAGGGTGGTGGCGTCGGCCAGGGTGAAGGGCACGTTGAGCACCTTGGCGAGGGTCTGGGCCAGGAGGGTCTTGCCGCTCCCGGTGGGACCCACGAGCAGGATGTTGCTCTTCTGGAGCTCCACGTCGCCCAGGTCCACCCGGCTGTCGATCCGCTTGTAGTGGTTGTGCACGGCCACGGAGAGGATCTTCTTGGCCTCCTCCTGGCCGATCACGTATTCGTCGAGCAGGGCCTTGATCTCGGCGGGCTTCAGGATCTGCGGGCCGCCGGTCTCCCGCTCCCCGGTCCGGTCGTACTCCTCCGCGATGATGTCGTTGCAGAGCTCGATGCACTCGTCGCAGATGTAGACGTTGGGACCGGCGATGAGCTTGCGGACCTCTTCCTGCCCCTTCCCGCAGAAGGAACAATGCAGGTCGCTGTGGCTTTCCACGTCCTTCTTCGCCATCAGGCTTCCTCCTGGCTCTCGGACGGCCGCTGGACGATCACCTCGTCCACCAGGCCGTAGGCCTTCGCCTCTTCGCCGCCCATGAAGAAATCCCGCTCCGTGTCCTGCTGGATGCGCTCGATGGGCTGGCCGGTGTGACGAGAGAGGATCTCGTTCAGCCGCTCCCGAAGGCGCAGGATCTCCCGGGCCTGGATGTCCACGTCGGTGGCCTGCCCCTGGAAACCGCCCATGGGCTGATGGATGAGGATCCGGGCGTTGGGCAGGGTGTAACGCTTGCCGGGGGCGCCCGCCGCCAAAAGCAACGCACCCATGCTGGCCGCCTGGCCCAGGCACAGGGTGCTGACGTCGGGCTTGATGTACTGCATGGTATCGTAGATGGCCAGCCCCGCCGTCACCAGCCCCCCTGGGGAGTTGATGTACAGGGTGATGTCCCGCCCCGGATCCTCGGCCTCGAGGAACAAGAGCTGGGCGATGACCAGGTTGGCCACCTCGTCGTCCACCGGCGACCCCAGGAAGATGATCCGTTCCTTGAGCAGCCGGGAGTAGATATCGTAGGCCCGTTCACCCCTCGGGCTCTGCTCTATTACCATAGGTATCAACGGCATGTCTGCAACTCCCTGCCGGCCGGCCGGCTCGTCCCGTTATGAAGCAAGATCGATGCCCGGACCGCGCCGGTCTAGCCGCCGGCCGCCGCCTCGGCGGCCCCGGCCCGGCGGATCACCGCGTGCTCCAGGAGGAAATCCACGGTCTTCTTGGCCCGGAGCTTCGGCAGCACGTGCCGCGCCACCGCCGAGGCCACCTGGTCGGGGGGCATTCCGAGCTCGGCGGCGGTCCCCTCGACGTGCCCCGAGACCTCCTCCCGGGACAGGGTGATGTTCTCCGCCTCGGCGATCCGGTCCAGGATCATCTCGGCCTTCACCTGGCGCTCGGCGTCCCCGCGCATCTTCTCCCGGAGCCGGTTCTCGGAGAGCCCGGCCCGCTCGAGATCCAGCCCGCGCTCCTGGAGATGCCCGGCGACGTTGTCCACCATCTGGGTCACCTTCTCTTCCACGAGCCGCCCCGGCACCGGGAAGTCCACCCGCTCGCACAGGATGTCCAAGAGCTGGCGCCGCAGGCTCGACCGGGCGGCCTCCTGCTTGTCGTGGGCCAGCTGCGCCCGGAGGCGCTCGCGGAGGTCCTCCAGGGTCTCGAAGCCGACGCCGAGGCCCCGGGCGAACTCGTCGTCGAGCTCGGGCAGCACCCGCTGCTTGATCTCCTTGAGGCGCACCCGGTAGCGGACGGTCTTGCCGGCCAGCTTCTCGTTGACGGCGTCCTCCGGGTAGGTGACCTCGATCTCCTTTTCGGCATCCCGGCGCATCCCCACCAATCCCGCCTCGAAGTCGGGGTTGAAGTGGTGGGAACCCACCTCGAGGTAGGCGTTCTCCTCCGTCAGCCCCTCGACGGGCTGCCCGTCAACGAACCCCTCGTAGTCGAGGATGACCAGGTCGCCGGTCTCCACGGGCCGGTCCTCCGCCACCGTCTCCACGGTGGCGTAGTGGGTGCGAAGGGCCTCGAGCTGCTCCTGCATCTCCTCTTCCGTGACCTCGGTCTCGGGTTCCTCCAGCTCGATCCCCTTGTACTCGGGCACGTCGAACTCCGGCCAGAGATCCAGGCGGGCGGAGTAGGTGAAGGGCCGGTGGGCCCGTACCTCGGAGGCGCCGTCCAGGACCGGCTGGAGCACCAGCACCAGCTTCGCCTCGTCCAGCGCCTTGGGAAGCGTCCGCTGGACGAGCCGTTCGATGACCTGATCCTGGATCTCGGCCCCGTAGTGCCGTTCCAAGACGCTGCGCGGCGCCTTTCCCTTTCGAAACCCCTTGATGGAAACCTGGCGGTTGAGCCGGCGGAAGGCCCGGTCCAGCTCGGCGTCCACCTCTTCGGCCGGAACTTCCACCGACACCCGTTTCTCCACGGGGCTGATGTCCTCGAAGGTCACTTTCATCGATTCCCTGCTCACCTTTTCCTGGGATTTCTCGGGAGGCGGGACGGCCGCCGGCGGCCCGGTCCACCCGCCCGGGGTGGGCCCCCGCCCCGCCGGTGCCTGGTGCGAGAGGCGAGAGTCGAACTCGCACGGCCGGGGCCGCTGGATCCTAAATCCAGTGCGTCTACCAATTCCGCCACTCTCGCACTTTCGAAGTGTTGCAATCTAATCGAGCGAAAAATCGAAGTCAAGCAAGGGCCCGGGCGGATCGGAGCGGGGAAATGCCTGGTTTTTCTCTTTGGCGTCAAGGAGTTACACTCAACGGCGCCCGCGGCGCGCCGCCCGGTTGATGCGCCCCGCCGCCATCCGGTAGACTGCCGGCGCGGTGACCCGCCGGCGGGCGGGCGCCGCCATACCCCGCCGGGCCGGCGCGCACCGCCGGGCCCGGGCCCGACAGGAGCCTGCCATGCGCAACCTCTGGGACGACCGCGAGGCCCGGGGCTTCGAGGGCGACCTCGGTCTCCGGGTCTACACCTCACGTCTCCTCGGCCGCGACGCGAGCCTCGTCCTCCACGGCGGGGGCAACACCTCGGTCAAGATCCGGGAGACCACCCTCTACGGGGAGGACGACATCCTCTACGTCAAGGGATCGGGGTGGGACCTGGCCACCATCGAGCCGGCGGGCTTCGCACCGGTCCGCCTCTCGCGGCTCCTCCACCTGGCGGGCCTCGAGCGCCTCTCCGACCCGGAGATGGTGAACGAGCTCCGGACCGCCCTCACCCGGGCGGACGCCCCCACGCCCTCCATCGAGGCCATCCTCCACGCCCTGCTCCCCTTCAGGTACGTGGACCACACCCACGCCGACGCGGTGGTCACCCTCACCAACACCGCGGACGGCGAGCGCCGGGTCCGGGACCTCTACGGGGACCTCGTGGTGGTGATCCCCTACGTGATGCCGGGCTTCGACCTCGCCCGGGCCTGCGCCGAGCGTTTCCCCGGGGAGCGCACCCCGCGCACCATCGGCATGGTCCTCATGAACCACGGGGTCTTCAGCTTCGGCGAAACGGCCAAGGAGGCCTACGACCGCATGATCCGCCTGGTGGAGATGGCCGATGCCGAGCTCGAGACCCGGGGGGCCCGGGTGACCACCGCCCCGGCCGAGGCCCCGCCGCCCTTCCCGCGGCTTGAGGCGGCGCGGCTCCGGCGCGCGGTCTCCGAAGCGGCCGGGGTCCCCTTCCTCCTCCACTTCGACCGGAGCCCGCGCACCTTCGCCTTCGTCACCCGGCCGGACCTGGACGTGATCGCCCGTGAGGGCCCCGCCACCCCCGACCACGTGATCCGGACCAAGCGGCTCCCCCTCCTCGGCCGCGACGTGGCGGCCTACGCCCGGGCCTACCGGGCCGAGTTCGAGGCCCTTTCGGCCTCGGCCCGGGCCCCGGTCACCATGCTCGACCCCGCCCCCAGGGTCGTCCTGGACCCGGAGCTCGGCATGGCCGCCGCCGGCCGGAGCGCCCGGGAGGCCGGGATCGTGGCCGACATCTACCGCCACACCATGGACGTCATCGAGCGGGCGACCTGCCTCGGCGGGTACCGGGCGCTCCCCCCCGAGGCCATCTTCGCCGTGGAGTACTGGGACCTCGAGCAGGCCAAGCTCCGGCGGGCCGGCCCGCCGCCCGTCTTCGCCGGCGAGACGGCCCTGGTGACGGGCGCGGCCTCGGGGATCGGGGCGGCCTGCGTCGAGGCTCTCCTCCGCCGGGGGGCCGCCGTGGTGGGCCTCGACGTGGACCCCTCTGTGGCGGACCGCCACGACGCCCCCGCCTACCTGGGCCTCGCCTGTGACATCACCGACCCGGCGGCCCTCGAGGCGGCGCTGGATGCCGCCTGCGAGCGCTTCGGCGGCGTGGACATGCTGGTGCTCAACGCCGGCGTCTTCCCCCGGAGCCGACCCATCGCCGAACTCGAGGGAACGGAATGGCGCCGCGTCCTCCGTGTGAACCTCGACGCCAACCTCGACCTCCTGCGCCTCTGCCATCCCCTCCTCGCCCTCGCGCCCGGCGGCGGCCGGGTGGTGGCCATCGGCTCGAAGAACGTCCCCGCCCCCGGGCCGGGCGCCGCGGCCTACTCCGCCTCCAAGGCCGCCCTCACCCAGCTGGCCCGGGTGGCGGCCCTGGAATGGGGGGCGGAGGGAATCCGGGTCAACGTCATCCACCCCGACGCCGTCTTCGACACCGGCATCTGGACCGAGGAGGTCCTCCGGTCGCGCGCCGAGGCCTACGGACTCAGCGTGGCCGAGTACAAGCGGAAGAACATCCTCCGGGCCGAGGTCTCCCGGACCCACGTGGCGGAGATGGCCGCCGAGATGCTCGGCCCCCTCTTCGCCCGGACCACCGGGGCCCAGGTCCCCGTGGATGGCGGAAACGACCGCGTGATCTGACCCGCCGCCGGGCCGTGCTATAATATGCCTGTCTCCGCTGCCCCGCCGGGCAGGGATGGAGGGAGGTGCCGGCATGTCCCAGCGGCCGTCCAGCCGCGAGGCCCGGTTACTCCGGGAACGGCTCCGGGAGCTCGAGGCCCTCGGCGCCATGGGCGCCCGGATCGCCTCGAGCCGCGGCCTCGAGGAGGTGGCCGAGGCCGCCCTCGAGGCCGCGGCCCGGGCGGCGGCCCCCGACCTCGCCCTGTTCTTCGTACGGGAGGATGACCGCCTCCGCCTGCTCCGCACCCGCCCCGACGCCCCGGAGCAGGCGGCACAGGAACCCGACCTCCGCCTCGGCGAATGCCTCTGCGGCCTGGCCGCCGGCGATGGGCCGGTCTTCTCGGGCGACATCCACGCCGACCCCCGGTGCACCCTCGAAGCCTGCAAGCTGGCCGGGTACAAGGCCTTCGTCGCCCTCCCCCTCACGGGCCGGTCGGCCTGCGTGGGGGTCCTCGGCCTCGCCTGGCGCCGGCCGCGGTCCTTCGACGAAAGCGCCCCCTTCTACGACATCCTCGGCCGCCAGGCCGGGTTCGGGCTCCAGAACGCCCAGCTCGTCGAACGCCTGCGCCACTACGCCGCGGACCTCGAGGCCGAGGTGACCCGGCGGACCGCCGAGATCCGGGCCGCCAACGAAGACCTCGAGGCCTTCGCCGACTCCGTCTCCCACGACCTCAGGGCCCCCCTCCGGGCCATCCAGGGCTTCGCCCGCGCCCTGGCGGACGACCAGGGCCCCCGCCTCGACGCCACCGGCCGGGACTACCTCGACCGCATCCTCCAGGCCTCGGCCCGGATGGAAGGCCTCATCCACGGCCTCCTCTCCTATGCCCGCCTGCGCCGGGCCAAGCTGCCGACCGGCCCCGTCCCCCTGGAGGCCGTGGTGGCGGAGGTCCTGGAGCTCGCGGCCCCCGCCGCCCGGGCCGGCGGCGGCGAGCTGACCGCGGAGGGTTCCTTCCCCGTGGTCCGCGGCCACCGGGAGACCCTGCTCCTCGCCCTCTCGAACCTTGTGGACAACGCCCTCAAGTTCACCGCCCCCGGGGTGGCCCCGAGGGTCCGGATCCGCTGCGACGCCGCCCCGGACGGCCGGGTCCGGATCACCGTGACCGACAACGGAATCGGCGTCCCGCCGGAGGCGCGGGACCGGATCTTCCGGCCCTTCGAGCGCCTCCACGGCCGCGAGACCTACCCGGGCACGGGGATCGGCCTCGCCCTGGTCCGCCGCGCCGCCGAGCGGATGGACGGCGCGACGGGGGTGGCGCCGGCCGAGGGCGGCGGCAGCGCCTTTTGGCTGGAAATCCCCCTGGCCGAGGGATAAAAAAGAAAGGAACGAGCGGAGACCACCGGTACGACGAACCGACCCCCGGATCGCCCGAAGACGAGGGACCACGGCTGAAAGGGCCTGGAAACGGACCCGGATCCACCGAGATGACGAAAAAGACGAAGGATCCCACCGCCCGCGCCGCCCCCGCGGAGCCGGCACCCCGCATCCTCCTGGTGGACGACGACCCGGACGACCGGGAGCTGGTCACCCGGGAACTCCGGAAGGAATTCCCGGGCGTCGAGGTCCGCCAGGCCTCGGATCCCGGCGCCCTCGACGCCGGGATCGCCGCCGGCGACCTCGACCTCGTCATCACGGACTACCAGCTCCACTGGACCACGGGGCTGGACGTCCTCCGGTCGGTCCGGCGCCGCCTGCCCGACGTCCCGGTCCTCATGTTCACAGGGACGGGCAACGAGGAGGTGGCCGTGGCCGCCATGAAGGCGGGGCTCGACGACTACATCCTGAAGTCCCCGAAACACTTCGTGCGCCTGGCGGCCGCCGCCCGGTCCGCCCTCGACAAGGCCGCGGCCAAGCAGGCCCGTCGGAGGGCCGAGCGGCGCTACCAGGCCCTCTTCCAGAACCTCCCCGTGGGCCTCTTCCGATGCGACGCAGACGGCCGTTTCACCGACGTCAACCGGGCCCTGGTCCGCATCCTCGGCGCCCCGGCGCCCGGCACCCTGGTGGGCCGCCGGCTCCCGGACCTCTTCCTGGACCCCGAGGTCTACCCGCTCTGGATCAAGGCCCTCCTCGATGGCGAGGCCGAGACCGCCCTCGAGACCCGGCTCCGCGCCCTCGACGGGCGCATCCTGTGGGCCGAGCTCCACGCCGCGCCCGTCCGGGCGGAAGAAGGGGACGCCCTCGATCACCTGGAGGGCACCCTGGAGGACGTCACCGAGCGCCGGGAGACCGCCGAGGCCCTCAAGGAACGCGAGGAACTCTTCCGGGACCTCTTCGAGAACGCCAGCGACCTCATCCAGAGCGTGGCCCCGGACGGCACCTTCCTCTTCGTCAACCGCAGTTGGAAGGAGGTCCTGGGCTACACCGACGAGGACCTCGAGACCCTGAAGCTCCAGGACATCATCGACCCGGCCTGCCGGGAGGCCTGTCTCCGCCACATCCAGGAGGCCCTGGAAGGCAAGGCGATGCCCCACGTGGAGACCATCTTCCGGGCCAAGGACGGGCGGGCGGTGCATCTCGAGGGGAGCTGCAACTCGAAGTACGTGGAGGGCCGCCCCGTCTCCACCCGCGGGATCTTCCGGGACGTCACCCACCGGAAGGCGGCGGAGGCGGCCCTGGCCCGGCTGCTCCGCCGCCACGAGCTCATCCTGAACTCCGCCGGGGAAGGCATCATCGGCGTGGACGCCGGTGGATCGGTCACCTTCGCCAACACCGCCGCCGCCGCCCTCCTGGGGGCGGGCGATCCCGCGGCGCTGACGGGGCGCGACGTCGACGAGTTCTGGCTGGCCGGGGAGGCTGGAGGGCCCGGAAACCCGGTGCGGGTGACCCTGGCGCAGGGCCGCCCGCACCGGGCGGAGGACGCCGGGCTCCGCCGGCTGGACGGCTCGCCGCTGCCGGTGGAATACCGGGCCACCCCCATCCTCGAGGACGGCGAGGTCACCGGCGCGGTGCTCACCTTCTCGGACATCTCCGAGCGAAAACGCGCCTGGCAGGAGCGGGAACGGATGCAGGCCCAGCTCCTCCACGCCCAGAAGATGGAGGCCATCGGCACCCTGGCCGGGGGGGTGGCCCACGACTTCAACAACCTCCTGACGGCCATCCAGGGCTACACGGACCTGGCGCTGCTCAAGATCCCGGAGGAGGACCCCGTCCACGCGGACCTCCGCTACATCCACCGGGCGGCGGTCCGGGCGGGCAACCTCGTGCGCCAGCTCCTCCTCTTCAGCCGGCGCCAGCCCATGGAGTTCACCTCCATCGACCTCAACGCCACCATCCGGGACCTCCTGAAGATGCTCACCCGGCTCATCGGGGAGGACATCACCGTGGAGACCGACCTCGAGCCCGCCCCCTGGCCCGTCCGGGGCGACGCCGCCAACGTCGACCAGGTGATCATGAACCTCGCGGTCAACGCCCGCGACGCCATGCCGGAGGGCGGGGTCCTCACCCTCCGGACCCGCAACGTCCGGGTCGAGGACCCACCCGAGGCCGCCCCCGGGCGCCGGGGGCGCTTCGTGGCCCTCACGGTGGCGGACACCGGCCTCGGCATGGACGCCGAGACCCTCTCCCACGTCTTCGAGCCCTTCTTCACCACCAAGGAGGCGGGACGGGGCACCGGGCTCGGTCTCTCGGTGGTCTACGGGATCGTCCAGGAACACGGCGGCTGGATCGACGTCCGGAGCGAACCCGGGCGCGGGACCGCCTTCACCGTCTACTTCCCGGCCGCCGCGACGGCCGCCGGCCCGGAGGACCGGCCCCGGGCCGACCTCGGCGGGCTCAGGGGGCGGGGGGAACGCATCCTCCTGGTGGAAGACGAGGCGTCGGTGCGGGACTTCGCCGCCATGGCCCTCGCCGGAAACGGCTACGAGGTGACCGCCGCGGCCTCCGGGGCGGAGGCCCGGGAGTGTTTCGAGTCGGCCGGCGGCGGGTTCGACCTCCTCCTGAGCGACGTGGTCCTCCCCGACGCCACGGGGCTGGACCTCGTCCGGGACCTCGCGGCCCGGGCGCCCGGCATGAAGGTGCTCCTCACCAGCGGCTACACCGACCAGAAGGCCCAGTGGCGCCACATCCGCGAGGCGGCCGTCCCCTTCCTCCAGAAGCCCTTCACCCTGGAGGCCCTCCTCGCCGCGGTGAAGAACGCCCTGGGAGGAACGCCGTGAGCCGGGTGGTCATCGTGGGGGCGGGCTTCGCTGGGCTCTGGGCCGCTCGCACCCTGGCCGCGGCCGGAGCCGACGCGACCCTGGTGGACCGCAACAACTACCACACCTTCCTCCCGTTGCTCTACCAGGTGGCCGCCGCGGAGGTGGAGCCCGAACACATCGCCTACCCGGCCCGGGGCATCTTCCGCCGCCGGCGCGGGATCCGGTTCGTGATGGCGGAGGTCCGGGGGGCGGACCTCGACCGGCGGGTTCTCTTCACCGACGGCCCGGCCCTGGCCTACGACCACCTGCTCCTGGCCCCGGGGAGCGTCCCCCGGTTCCACGGGATCCCCGGCGCCGACGCGCATTGCTTCCAGCTCAAGGAGCTCGAGCAGGGAATCGAACTCCGCAACCACATCCTCACCTGCTTCGAGCGGGCCGCGGTGACCCCGGAGGCAAAGACCCGAACGCGGCTGCTCACCTTCGTGATCATCGGGGGCGGGCCCACGGGGGTGGAATATGCCGGGGCCCTGGCGGAGCTCGTGCGGGGGCCCCTGGCCAAGGACTTCCCCGACCTCGACCCCGGAGCGGCGCGGGTGGTGCTCCTCGAAGCCACGGACGGGCTCCTGCCCGGCTACCCGGAAAAACTGGGCCGGTACGCGGCCCGGCGCCTGCGGCGCATCGGGGTCGAGGTCCGCCTCGGCGCCGCGGTCACCCGGGTGGACCCCGACGGCATCGAGCTTGCCGGCGCCCCCCGGCTCGCCACCGAGACGGTGGTCTGGAGCGCCGGCGTCCGGGGGCATCCCCTGGCCGGGGCCCTCGGCCTCCCGGTCACGCCGGACGGGCGGGTGGAGGTCCTCCCGACGCTCCAGGTGCCGGGACGGCTGGAGGTCTTCGTGGCGGGGGACCTCTGCGGTTGGAAGGGGCCGGACGGGCGGCCGCTCCCGCTCGTGGCACCGGCGGCGGTACAACAGGGACGGGCCGCCGCGGCGAACATCCTCCGGCTGGCCCGGGGAGAGACGCCGGTCCCCTTCCGCTACCGGGACAAGGGCGCCATGGCCGTGGTGGGGCGGGGGGCGGCGGTGGTCCGGATCGGCCGATGGGCCATCGCCGGCCTGCCGGCCTGGCTCCTCTGGCTCTTCGTGCACATCCTCTACCTCGTGGGCTTCCGGAACCGGCTGGCGGTGCTCCTCGACTGGACCCAGGACTACCTCTTCCTGGACCGGGCGGTACGGCTCATCCTCCCGCGCCGGCCTCAGGCCGAAAAGCGCTCGGGCGGGCGCCGCTCCGGAACGTAGACCCGGGGGACCCGTTCCTCGTTCCACTCCCGCGAGACGTAGAGCCCGCAGTAACAGCTCCCGTATTCCCGGACGTCGGCCTCCCGGTAGGCGCAGGGGCAGATGATGTCGGCGTCCCGGTCCCGGTCGCCGGAGGCCAGCCGGCAGGGACATGACATGTACCCGTAGCGGTCGACGTTCACCAGGAGGCCCTCGAGCAGCTCCAGGGTCCGGGCCTCGTCCCGGTTGAAGAAGTAGCCCTGGGGCTCCTGGAGACGGCGGAGGCGTTCGCGGAGGTCGCGGGGGTCCATCATCATGGCGCCACCCCCAGGACCCGGCGGATCTCGTCTTCACGGTAGCCCACCACCACCTCCTCGCCCACCACCAGGGTGGGGAAGGAACAGCGGGGATTGAGCCGGCGGACCTCCGCCACCGCCGAGGCCCGTTCCTCCCCCTCGAGGAGGTCCACGTCGGTGACGTCGTAGGCCACGGCGAGCGCGTCGAGGAGCCGCTTGGCGGCCCTGCAGTGACCGCAGGTGCTCAGGGCGTAGAGTTTCACGGGACCGGATGTCATGGGAAGGCCTCCTGGCGGATGCGGGTTGCCACCAGGATGGCACGGCAGGGGCCCGACGGCAAGCCCCCGGGGGCCGGGGCGGAACGGATGGCGTCCCCGACCGGATTTGAACCGGTGTTGCCGGCGTGAAAGGCCGGTGTCCTGGACCTGGCTAGACGACGGGGACTTCTTGGTGGGCCGTGCTGGATTCGAACCAGCGACTCTCTGCTTAAAAGGCAGATACTCTACCGGCTGAGTTAACGGCCCGGGCGCGGGCCCACTCGAACGCAGGCAGGTATCGTTATCATGGCCCCAGGGGCTTGTCAAGGACGGCCGAAGACGCCATTATGTCTGCAAACGGCCGGGCACCGCCGGTTGACGCGCCGCGGCCGTTGGGCTAAAAGGCACCATGCCGTCCACGACGTCTCTCACTCCGCCGACCCTGACCATAGGGGACATAACCCTCCGGCTGCCCATCATCCAGGGCGGCATGGGCGTCGGCATCTCCATGGCCGGCCTGGCCTCCGCCGTGGCCGCGGCCGGCGGGCTCGGGGTGATCGCCGCGGTCCAGATCGGCATCATCGAGGCCGACTTCCACCTGAACCCCCTCGAGGCCACCCTCCGCGCCCTGCGGCAGCAGGTCCAGACCGCCAAGGACCGATCCGGGGGCGGCCCCATCGGGGTCAACGTCATGGTGGCCCTCAACAACTACGACATCATCGTGAAGGCGGCGGCCGAGGCCGGCGCGGACATCATCATCAGCGGGGCGGGTCTCCCGCTCCGCCTGCCGGGGCTCGTCCCCGAGGGGACGGATCCCGCGCTGGTCCCCATCGTCTCGTCCGGCCGGGCGGCGGGCATCGTGGCCCGCCGGTGGGTCGAGCACTACGACCGCGCCCCCGACGCCGTGGTGGTGGAGGGTCCCCTGGCCGGCGGCCACCTGGGATTCAAGCCGGAGCAGATCGACGACCCGCGCTACGCCCTGGAGAACCTCGTGCCCGAGGTCATCGAGGCCCTCCGCCCGTTCCGGACCCGCCGCGGCACCCCCATCCCGGTCATCGCCGCGGGCGGCGTCTACACCGGCGCGGACATCTACCGGTTCATCAAGATGGGGGCCGCGGGCGTGCAGATGGGCACCCGGTTCGTGGCCACCCACGAGTGCGACGCCTCGGACCGCTTCAAGCAGGCCTATCTGGCCGCCACCAAGGACGACGTCACCATCATCCAGAGCCCCGTCGGGCTCCCCGGCCGGGCGCTTAAGGGCCGCTTCATCGAGCGCTCCCGGGAAGGGAAGAAACGCCCCTACACCTGTACCTACCACTGTCTCAAGGCCTGCGACTACCACAAGGCCCCCTACTGTATCTCCATGGCCCTTATCAACGCCCAGAAGGGCTACCTCGACGCGGGCTTCGTCTTCTGCGGGGCCAACGTCTGGCGGGTGGACCGCCTGGTCTCCGTTCAGGAGCTCATGGACGAGCTGGAGGCGGGGTACCGCGAGGCGGCGGCCCGGGACCAGGCCGCCTGAGGCGGCCGCCCCGGCGGGTCAAAGGATCTCGATCCAGCCGTAGGGATCGTCCCGGTCCCCGTACTGGAGCCCGGTGATCTCGTCGAAGAGCCGCCGCGCGAGCTCCCCCGTGCGGCCGCCGTTGATCCGGTGGTCGACCCCCTTGTAGTAGAGGGACCCCACGGGGGAGATGACCGCGGCGGTCCCCGAGCCGAAGCACTCCCTGAGGACGCCGCTTCGGATCCCCTCGAAGACCTCGTCCACGGCGATGCGCCGCTCGGAGACGCGGAGCCCCCAGTCGCGGGTGAGCCGGAGCACCGAGTCGCGGGTGATGCCCGGGAGGATGGTGCCCCCGAGGGGCGGGGTCACCAGCTCGTCGCCGAGGAGGAAGAAGATGTTCATGGTGCCCACTTCCTCGACGTATCGCCGTTCCACGGCGTCCAGCCAGAGCACCTGGGTGAAACCGAGCCGCTTGGCCTCCTCCGAGGCCATGAGGCTGGCGGCGTAGTTGCCGGCGGTCTTCGCCTCGCCGACCCCCCCGGGGGCGGCGCGCACGTACTTGTCGGTGACGTAGATCCGGACCGGGTCGAACCCCTCGGCATAGTAGGCCCCCACGGGGCTCAGGATCACGGCGTAGAGGTATTCCTCGGCGGGGCGCACGCCGAGGTGGGGCTCCGTGGCGATCATGAGGGGGCGGATGTAGAGGGAATTGCCCCGCTGCTTCGGCACCCAGTCCGCGTCCACCCGGACCAGGTGCCGGATCCCCTCGAGGAAGATCTCCTCGTCCAGCTCGGGCATGCACAGGCGGCGGGCCGAGCGGTTGAACCGCTCGGCGTTGGCCCGGGCGCGGAAGAGCCGGACCCGGCCGTCGGTGCCCCGGTAGGCCTTGAGCCCCTCGAAGATGGCCTGGCCGTAATGGAAGGCCATCGCCGCCGGGTCGAGCCGGAACGGCGCGTAGGGCACGATCCGGGGGTTGATCCAGCCCCGGTCCGCCCGGAAGTCCATGAGGAACATGTGGTTCGAGAAGTGGTCGCCGAAACCGAGGGCCTCGGGGGCCGGGGGATGGCGGCGCTCGCCTTCCGGCAGTAATTCCAGTCGGATATCCATGTAGCAGGTCCGTCCTTTGGCACCGGCCCTGGGTGAGCCGGGATTCACTGTTTTTACTGCAATCGGACCGACTTGGAAAGGGGCGGCGCGATCAGCCCCCCCGCCCCTGGGCCAGCTCGGCGGGGTGCAGGACCCGGACCCCCCCGTCCCCTGGACCCGCGGGCCCGGCCCGGAGCCGCAGGAGGCACCCGGAGCAGTTGGTGACCACCACCTCCGCCCCGGCGGCCCGGAAGTCCGAACGCCGCGCCGCAAGGAGCGCCTCCGCCGTCCCGGGCTCCCGGAAGGCGAAGGCCCCGCCCTGCCCGCAGCACCCTTCCCCCGCGGGCCGGAGGTCCATGCCGCCGAGGGCTTCCAGGAACTCGGGCAGGACGGATGGATCCCCGAGGCCGTGGCGCTGGTGGCAGGGGGTATGCCAGGTGACCGCCGCCGGGGGCGGGGTACCGGGAGCGCCGGCCGGCCGCAGGCCGAGCTCCAGGACGAGCCGGGCGAACTCCCGGACCCGGGCGGCCAGGGCCGCGGCGGCCTCGCCGTCCGGATCCCCGGGCGGGAACAACCCCGGGAGCCGCCGGGAGAGAAAGGCGGCGCACGAGGCGCATCCCGTCACCACCCACGTCGCGTGGAGGGGGGCGAAGACCCGGACGAACCGGCGGGCCTGGTCCCGGGCCCCGGCGACGTCCCCCGCGGCCCAGGCGGGCAGCCCGCAGCAGCCCTGCCCGGCGGGCACCGCCAGGTCTCCTTCCCCGAACCAGCGGGCCACCGCCACGGCCACCTCGGGGAAGAAGTGCTCCTGGAGGCACCCCACGAAGAGGGCCGCCCGGACGGGCCCGGCGCCCGGGCACAGCGGGCGCAGCTCGGGCCGCCCCGTGGCCGGGAGCGCGGCAGGCGCGGGGAACCCCCAGCCCCCGCCCCCCGGAAGGGGCAGGCGCCGGAGGAACCGGAGGCCCCCGGCGAAAAGACGCGCGAACCGGCCGCCCCGCCCCCCCGAAAAGGCGGCGCCGAAGAGCCGGGCGGCCGCCCGCCCCCCCCGGCCGCCCCGCCCCTCGGCCCTGGCCTGCTGCACGAGATCGGCCGGCGAGATCCCGGCCGGGCACCGGGCCGCACAGGCCCCGCACTGGAGGCAGGCCGAGAGCATCCGCTCCAGGCCCGGCCCGGCGACCGGGGGCCGCGCACCGAGGGCCACGGTCTTTCCCCGGGGGGCGGCGGCCTCGTGCCGGCGCACCCGGTAGACCGGGCACACCGCGAGACACGCCCCGCACCGGGTGCAGGCCCCGGCCGGGGCGGCCCCGCCGGCCCCCGGGCTAGCGGCCGTGGAGGGCCGCCCGGACCCGTTCACGGGCCTCCGGGTCCTCGGGGAGGTTGCCTGTCAGCATCACGAGGCGGTTCTGGATCGCCGGCGGCACGGATCCGCCCTGGACGCGCACCCGGGCGACCCCGATGGACTTCCCCCTGGGGTGGGTCCGGAGCAGCACCGTCCGCCCCTCGGCCGGGAGCCCGCCCCGGGGGGAGCCGGCCCCACTGCCGATGACCAGGTCGATCCCGGGAACGGCCCGGACGATGGCCCGGTCGGCGGTGTCGCCGAGGTTGGAGAGCAGCACCACGAGGTCCGCCTTCCGGCGCACCTCGGCCACCACGGGGGCGAGCACCTGCCGGGGGTCCAGGATCTCCACGTCGCCGCGGCGCCGGATCCCGCCGTAGAAGGTGCCGGTGACCCCGATCACCCCCACCCGGACCCCGCCCGCCTCGAGGAGGGTCCAGGCCGGCACCGGGGCGGCCCCCTTGACCCGGAGGTTGGCCGAGAGCAACCGGAGGCCGCGCCGCCGGGCCCCGTCGAGGCAAAACCCGGGCCCGGCGGAGAGATCCCGGGCCCCCACGGCGGCGGCCCGGTAGCCCGCGGCGGCGTAGAGGTCCAGCAGGGCCTCGGCGCGCCGCCGGGCGGCCTCGTCCGCCGGCCGCTCGTCGGCGAAGAGGAAGTCCCCGGCCTCCAGCAGCAGGAGGCCGGGCTGGCGGGCCTTCATGTCCCGGATCCACCGGACCCGGCGGGGCATTCCCCCGATTTTCCGGCCCTTTCAGGTAGCGCAGGCGTCCAGCTTCCCGAGGGTGTTTCCCGTGTAGGCCAGCGTCACGTCACCCGCCCCGGCCAGGCCCAAGGCGGGCCAGGCCCCCGCGAGGACCGCGGCGGCCAAGAGCCCCATCCATCGCTTCGTCTTCATCCGGAACCTCCCGATTCGTCCCCGGGCGGGGGCGATGCGCCGCCGGCGCCCCCTGCCAGGAGTTCTTCCATCCACCAGCTGGCCCAGTTCTCCTCGAGGATGGCCCGGGCCAGCGCCCGCCCCGTCTCGGTGCGGAGCCGGGCCCGCACGTGGGGGATCCAGCGGCCCGCATCGGGGCTCCCGGTATCGAGGTGGACCTTGAGGGACAAGAGCATGTCGAGCTGGTCCGCGTCCCGGGCCAGGGCGGCCTCCACGGTCTCCCCGGCCCGCCATTCCGCCAGCAGATCCGCGATCTCCCCGCCGCCGGGCAGATCCCGGGTCATGTCGGCCACCGCGGCCGCCTCGTCCAGGGTCACGTAACGCTTGTGGACGGCGTTGGCGTCCCCGGTCCGGGCCTCCGGGAGGTCGTGGACGAGGCAGAGCTGGATCACCCGCGCCGCGTCGGCCCCGCCGTGGCGCCGGGCGAGCATCCAGCCGATGAGCGCCATGCCGAAGGAGTGGGCGGCCACGGACTCGCGCCCCTGGCCGAGGAAGGCGTACCCCGTCCGCCAGGTCCGCTTCAGCATGGCCCCCTCGAAGAGGAAGCGGGCCAGGCGCCGCCACTCTCCCGTCGCCGGGTCCCCGCTCATGCGGCCGTCCTCCCTTGGCAAAGGCGCAGCAAGAGCGCCTCGAGCACCACCTCCGGGGCCCCCCGCCCGCCCCCCTTCAGGGCGAAGTCCACCTCGGCCATCCCCGCCAGCGCCCCCAACAGCCGGGCCAGCGGGAAGGCCGGGGCCCGGAGGGCCACCTTGTAGAGGGCGTACGGGTGGAGCCCCCGGACCGGCCCGGGGAGCGGCTCCCCCCAGGCCTCCCGGAGACCGGGCAGGACCTCCGCCTGGAAGCGGGCGTAGGTGAGCCCCGAAAGGCGCCGGAGGGACCCGGTGCGCTCCAGGGCGGCCCGTACCACGGCCATCCGCCGGACGAAGTTGGCCACGGCCCGGAGCACCGCCAGCGGGTGCACCCCCTGGGCGAGGAGCCGGTGCAGGGTGACGCAGACGCGTCCCGGGTCACCGGCCCCCACCGCGTCGGTGAGCTCGTAGACGGCCTCCTCCCGGTGCCGCACCACGGCGGCGGCCACGTCCCCGGCGGTGACCGTCCCGCGGCCGCCGGCGGCGGCGCAGAGCTTTTCGAGCTCGGTCCGGAGTGCCACCCGGTCCTCCGGGCCCACCTTGGCGAGGAGGTCCCGGAGGGCCTCGGCCTCGATGCGCTTTCCGGCCTCGGTGAGGACGCGCCGGGCGAACTCCGCGGCGGCCGCCTCCGCCCGTCCCCCCCGGTCGGCCTCCGGGGAGAGATCCAGCACCCGGCCGTGGGTCTTGAAGCGCCGGAAGGACCGCCCCCGCCGATCCACGGCCTCGGCCTCCAGGACGAGGACCACGGCGCCGGGATCGGCCCTGCGGGCGAGCCAGTCGAGGAGGAGCCCGTCGGCGGCCCCGGCCCCCGGGGCGGTCTCCGGGAACTCCTCTCCCCGCTGCTCCAGGAAGCCCCGGCACCAGGCGGCGAGATCCGCCTCGCCCTCAAGCCCCAGGGCCTCCCCGAGCCGGTCCGCGGGGAGCCGGGCCGCCTCGGCCGGGGAGAGCTTCGCCTCCGCCACAAGACGCGCGGCCCGGCGGATGGCCGCCTCCGTGGCGCCCTTCGCCGCCAGGGCCCGCACCTGGCGCCACCGCGCGGGGAACGTGGCGGCCGAGTGGAAGAAGGGCGCATCCCGGACCCAAACCACCTTCCGGCCCGGGAAGAAGGGCCGGGTCTCGAGCCGTTCCACCAGGGTGCCCTCCGCCAGGCCCTCGCCGTCGCAGACCTCCAGGTTGAAGTCCCGGGCGGCCGCCGGCACCAGGAGGTCGAGGAGGCGGTCGATCCAGGGCCGGCACAGGGGCCGCTCGCCCAGGAAGAGGTAGGCCGGGGCCGGCCGACCTGCCGCGGCCTCCGCCAGGGCCGCCTCGGCCTCTTGGATGCGGCTGCCCTCTGAGGATGTCTTCCTGGCCATGGCCTCCGATAACCATTTGAAATCAAACTGGATTTGTGGGCATCCAAGGGCGAGCCGGATGCCCGGCGTCAACGATATCGGCAAATTGCCAACGCCGCAGATGGCCCGTTATCGGGCGCCCCGAAGGGCGGCGGTGCATGCGCCGGAAGGCGCATACCCCCCAGGATCTCAAGTCCCGGGCGACCCGGCCCGATGCCCGTCAAAGGCCGCCACGGATCCAGGATCAAGCCGGTTTTGCACTATACGGGGAAGCGTTCCGGCCGGTCAAGCCGCCCGCCCTTTTGCCGACGCCCCGGGCCGGTGGTATTCTTATAGGTCCAGCATGCTGAGGACCAGACCCCGGTTCCAGAGGAGGACCTCCATGAGCCCCGAGCCCGAGGCCTACATCGACGACTCCCGCCGCCTCACCGACGACGACACCTTCGTCTTCGCCTGCCACCCCGGCTGCGAGTGCTTCACCCGCTGCTGCCACGACCTCAGCCTGGTCCTCATGCCCTACGACATCCTGCGCCTCAAGCGCCGGCTCGGCCTTTCCTCCGGGGAGTTCCTCCGCCGTTACACCTCGGTGCACGTGGGCCAGGGCTCCGGTCTGCCCGTGGTGACCCTCAAGATGGAAGGGGCCGACCTCCGGTGCCCCTTCCTCGACCCCGGCTCCGGCTGCACCGTGTACGAGGATCGCCCGTCGGCCTGCCGGACCTACCCCCTGGCACGGATGGCCCGGCGGAGCAAGGAGATGGAGGGCGTGGAGGAATTCTACTTCGTGGTCCGGGAGCCGGACTGCCTGGGCTTCCGGGAGGACCGCCGCTGGAGTGTCCGGGAGTGGAAGGAGAACGAGGGCCTCGGACCCTACAACGCCATGAACGACGCCTTCGGGGAGCTCCTCCAGGCCAAGACCGAGGTCGGCGTCGGGGCCATGGACGCCGACCAGATCGAGATCTTCTACCTCGGCTGCTACGACGTGGACGGCTTCCGGGCCTCGTACCTGGAAGGGCCGAGCCTCGACCGCTACCTGGAGCCCCCGGAGGTCCTGGAAGAGATCGCCCGCGATGAAGAGGCCCTGCTGCGCCACGGGATGCGCTGGGTGAAGAAGAAGCTCTTCCAGGGCGGGTGCGCGGCCTGCGGGGCGGCCTGCGGCCGGGGGGCACCCGACGACCCGGACGGCGTCACCCCGCCGGGACGATGAGCGCCACCGCGTAGGCCGCCATCCCCTCCCCCCTGCCCGCCGGGCCGAGGCCCTCGGTGGTGGTGGCCTTGACGTTGATGCGCTCCGGCGTGGAGCGGCAGGCCACCGCCAACTCCTCGGTCATGGCCCCGATGAAGGGGGCCACCTTGGGCGCCTCGGCCACCAGGGTGAGGTCGGCGTTGCCCAGGACCCACCCCCGCCCGTTGACCATCTCCACCACCTGCACCAGGAGGTCGAAGCCGGCCATGTCCTTGTAGCGGGGGTCGGAATCGGGGAAGTGCCGCCCGATGTCCCCGAGCCCGGCGGCGCCGAGGAGCGCGTCGGCGAGGGCGTGGACCAGGACGTCCGCGTCGGAGTGGCCGAGCAGCCCCGTGGGGTGCGGGATCCGCACCCCGCCGAGCACCAGCGGCCGTCCCGGCACCAGCCGGTGGACGTCGTAGCCGAAACCGATCCGGAAGGGGAGTCCCCGCGCCACGGGCCGCCGTCCCTAGCCCGCCCGGCAGGCGAACATGGCCTCGGCCACCGCCAGGTCGTCCGGCGTGGTGATCTTGAAGTTGCGGCGGCTCCCCAGGACCACCCCCACGGGCTGTCCCACCGCCTCGAGGAGGGCGGCCTCGTCGGTGGCCTCGAGGCCCTGGGCCTCCGCCCGGGCCAGGGCCCGCTCGAGGTCCGCCCGCCGGCAGACCTGGGGGGTCTGGGCCAGGAGCAGCCGGGATCGGTCCAGGGTCCGGACCACGAAGCCGTCCTCGTCCACCTCCTTGACCGTGTCGTGGACCGCCGTCCCGAGCACCGCGGCCCCCACCTCCCGGGCGAGGAGACAGGTGGCCTCGATATCCGCGGCCGCCACGAAGGGCCGGGCGGCGTCGTGCACCGCCACCCACTCCCATTCCGGCCCCACCGCCGAAAGCCCCGCCCGGACCGAATCCTGCCGGCGGGTGCCGCCCGCCACCACCCACACGGGGAGGGCCACCGAGGAGCCGCCCACGATGGCCTGGGCCGAGGCCTCCTCGCCCGGCGGCGCCACCACCACCATGGCCTCCACCAGGGGACAGCTGGCCAAGGCCTCGAGGGTCCAGGCCAGCAGTGGCCGCCCCCCCACCTCGAGGAACTGCTTGGGCATCTCGGCGCCCATGCGGCGGCTCACCCCGGCCGCGGCGACGATGGCGTTGACCTTCATGTCGAACTCCTCCGGGCGCCGGGCCGCTGCCCCACGCCTCGAGGGTCCATCTTAACCGACGTCTGCATCGTCGGGGAAGACCTTCCCCGGGTTCATGAGACCCCGCGGGTCGAAGACCGACTTCACCCGGCGCATGAGGTCCAGGACGTCGGGCCCGGTCTCCCACCGGATGAAGGGCCGCTTGGCGGCCCCGACGCCGTGTTCCCCGGAGATCGTGCCGCCGAGGGCCAGGGTCCGCCGCATGAGATCGGCCACGGCGGCCTCCACCCGGCCGGCCTCGCCCGGGTCCTCCCGGTCGAAGAGGAAGTTCACGTGGAGGTTGCCGTCGCCGGCGTGGCCGAAGACGAGCACCGTCACCCGGTGCCGCCCGCCGATCTCCTCCACCGCCGCCACGAGGTCGGCGAGCCGGCCCCGCGGGACGCAGACGTCCTCGCTGACCTTGTGGGGCCTGCCGAGACGCTTGAGGGCCGGAGACAGCCCGCGGCGGGCCGCCCAGAGGGCCTCGGCCGCGCCGGGCTCCGCCGCCGGGAAGACCCGGAGGGCCCCCGCCGCCTCGAACCTCCCGGCCGCCTCCGCCGCCTCCTCCCGGACCCGGGCCGGCGGCCCGTCCACCTCGAGGAGCACCAGGGCCCCGGCATCTCCGGGAACCGGGAAGGGGAGGTCGCCGCCGATGCAGGCGAGGCTCATCCGGTCCAGGAACTCGGCGCACCGCGGGACCAGGCCCGCGGAGAAGACCGCCCCCACGGCGGCCGCGGCATCGGCCGGGGCCCGGAAGACGCCCGCCAGGGTCGCCACCGCGGGGGGCATCGGGACCAGCCGGAGCACCAGGCGGGTGAGGATCCCGAGCGTCCCCTCGGACCCCACGAGCAGCCGGGTGAGGTCGAGACCCACCACGCCCTTGGCGGTCCGGCCGCCGAGCTGGACCACGCGGCCGTCCGGGAGCGCCACCTCGCAGCCGAGGACGTAGTCGCGGGTGACCCCGTACTTCACCGCCCGGGCACCCCCGGCCCCGGTGGCGGCGTTGCCGCCCAGGGTGCAGACGGCGAGGCTGGCGGGGTCGGGGGGGTAGAAGAGACCCTCGCGCTCCGCCGCGGCCTGGAAGTCGCCGGTGACCACCCCGGGGTCCACCACCCCGACGAGGTCCCGCCGGTCGATCTCGTGGATGCGGTGCATCCGGGTGAGGGCCACCACCAGCCCGCCCCGGGTGGGGACGGCACCGCCCGCGGTGCCCGTCCCGGCGCCCCGGGGCACCACCGGGAGCCCCGCATCGGCGGCCAGCGACAGCACCGCGGCGGTCTCCTCCGTGGTGGCGGGGAGCACCACCCCGTCGGGCCGGCCGGTGACGAAACCGGCGTCGGCGCCGTAGCAGGCGAGATCCGCCGGGTCGATGCTGACGTTCTCCGGCCCCACGATCTCGCCGAGGCGGCGGACGAGGGCGCGTCCGATGTGCCGCCGCCCCGGCCCGCTTCCCGGTCCCGCCTGGGCCTTCACGCCTTCCAGCGCCGCGACTGGAGCTGCTCGGTGAGGAACTCCACCTGGCGGCGGAGCTTGCCCTTCTCCTGGATCTGGGCGGTGATGCGCTTTACGGAGTGGAGCACCGTGGCGTGATCCCTGTTGAAGTGGCGGCCGATGGCCTCGAGGGAATCCTCGGTGAACCGGCGGGCCAGGTACATGGCCACCTGGCGCGGCCACGAGACGGCCCGCCGCCGGGAGCGGGACCGCAGGTCCTCGCAGCTGACCTGGTAGTAACGGCAGATCACCTCCCCGATGGCCTCCAGGGTGATCTCCCGCGCCTCCCCGACCAGCTCCCGCACCACGTCCCTGGCCAGGTCCATGTTCACGGGCTCGCGCAGCAGGGAGGACTTCGCCACGAGACCGGCCACGGCGCCCTCGATCTGGCGGATGTCGCCCTGGAGGTGACGGGCCAGGTAGTCCACCACCCCCGGGTCGAGGTCCACCCCCTGGGAGGCGGCCTTGCGGAGGATGATCTTCCGCCGCGTGGGGGTGTCGGGGGGATTGATGGAGGTGATGAGCCCCCCGGCCAGGCGGGAGCGCAGCTGGTCGTTCACCTTGGGGATCTCCCGCGGCAGCTGGCTCCCGGTGAAGACCACGGTCTTGCCGTCGTCGAGGAGGATGTCCAGGGCCAGGGCCAGTTCGCTCTGGGTCCGCTCCCGGCCGGCGAAGCAGTGGGCCTCCTCCAGCATGAGGACGTCGCAGGACTCCCGGTACCGCCGCTTGAAGTCGTCGAGACCGTCGTTCTTGATGGCGCGCACCACCTGGGCGGTGAAGTCGTTGGCGGTGAGGTAGCAGACCCGGGCCTTGGGACGGCGCTCGAGGTAGCGCTGCCCGAGGGCCTGGATGAGATGGCTCTTGCCGAGGCCGGCCGGGGCGTGGACGTAGAGGATCCGGCTGTGGTTGGGCTCCTCGTTGGCCGCCGCCCAGCAGGCCGCGTGGGCATAACGGTTGCAAGCCCCCACCACGAACTCCTCGAAGGTGAACCGCTGACAGAAGGCCGGGCGGGCGATCTCGGTGGGGGAGAACCGGGGCAGGTGCAACTGGCCGCGGGCCGCCTCCCGCTCCTCCTCCACCGGGCAGAGGCGGAGGTTCCATCGTCGGCCGCCCTGCGCCAGGTGGTCCTTCAGGAGCGGCAGGTAGTGCTCGCGGATCCAGGAGGCGAAGAACTGGTTGGGGCACTGGACGAGGAGGGTGTCGCCCTCGGCCCCGGCAAAGGTGAGGGGGGCGATCCAGACCTCGTAGCTGCTGGGCGATACCCGTTGCCGCCAGACCTCCTTGAGCGATTCCCAGACCTTCTCTTCCATCCCGCTCTCCTCGTTGGAACGCTGCACCGCCCTCCCCGGTCCGGAGGAGCGCTTCCGACGAACCGGCCGCGGGCCCGAAACGGCCCGGGACCATTCCCCTGCAAGGGTCGAATCACGGAGGGCCCGGGGCGGCCGAAACGGCCACCGGTCGGCCGAAATCCGACCGAGGGGCACCTCCGTCGCGTGGACAAGAAGGAGCCTGATGGCGTCGCAAAAAATCGCCGACTGCGGCGGTGCCTCGGTGCGACTCGTCACCGCAGCGTATCAGAAGGCCGCTTCATCATCTCGACATCTTCGCGCCGTGCATTTGGCGATTTTTTTGCGGAGCCATCCACTCAGAGGCCTTTTTTACGAGGTCATCAAGCCTGTCCCGCTCGTCGAGGGTCGAGGATTGAGACATTGAACAGGTGCCTTTTTACCGGCCCCCCTTGGAGGTGTCAAAGCGGATGGCGACGGGATTTGGCCGGACCGCGTCCGCCGGATTCAACAGCCGGTAGGAGACCCTGCTGTCGTAAAAATCCCGACCCCGGTCGCTAAGCAACGGGGAAAAGGGCCAAAATCCTGCTGCATTTTTTTTCTTTTATTTCAACTAATTAAAGACTTTTCCACAAGATTTCAACAGACGGGTCACCCCCGCGACCTGCCGCGATCTCCGTTTTTCTTCCGATTCCTCTTCCCCGGACATCTCCGGGCCGGTTGCCAGGGGAGGCGGCCTTTGGCATAGTGCCGGCATGAGCATCCCCACCCGCGCCGAGTGCCTGGGGCTCCTCCGGGCCCACCGGGTCCCGCCCCACATCGTGGCGCACAGCCTCCGCGTGGCCCAGGCGGGCGAGTTGCTGGCCGGGAGGCTCGCCGCCGCCGGCCGCCGGATCGACCCCACCCTGGTGGCCGCTGGCTGCCTCCTGCACGACCTCACCAAGATGCGGTCCCTGGAGACCGGGGAGGATCACGCCCGGACGGCGGCGGCGGTGCTCGAGGCCCGGGGCTGGGCGGAGGCGGCGGACGTCGTCGGCCAGCACGTCCGCCTCCGGCCGGAGGTGCTGGCCGCCCCGCCCAACGAGGCCCAGGTGGTCTTCTACGCGGACAAGCGGGTGATGCACCACCGGGTGGTGGACCTCGACGAACGCTTCGCGGACCTCGTGGCCCGCTACGGGGTCACCCCGGAGAAGCGGGAGCGGCTCCGCCGGCTCCACGCGGAGACCCGGGGCCTCGAGGCGAGGCTCTTCGCGGGGCTCGACATCGGGCCCGGCGACCTCGATCGGCTCAACCTGGACCCCCTGGAGGACTTCGAACCATGGCGAGAGAGATCACCTTCTTCGGCCACTCCGCCTTCCGCGTGACGTCGGACGCGGACCTGTCCATCTGGATCGACCCCTGGCTCGGCAACCCCTCGGCCCCCGACGCCCCGCCGCCCGAGCCGCCCGACCTGGTGCTCATCACCCACGCCCACGGCGACCACCTGGGCGACTGCGCGGCCCTGTGCCGCTCCTCCGACACCGAGGTGGTGGCCATCCACGAGGTGCAGCAGTACCTGCTGGGGAAGGGTCTCCCCAACGTCACGGGCATGAACATCGGCGGCACCTACACCACCAAGGGCGTCACCCTCACCATGGTGCCCGCCCTCCACAGCTCCTCCATCCAGGAAGACGACCGGATCATCTGCGGCGGGGCGGCGGCGGGCTTCGTCATCCGCCTGGAGGGCGGCACCGCCCTCTACCACGCCGGCGACACGGCGCTCTTCGGCGACATGGCCCTCATCGGGGAACTCTACCGCCCCGAGGTGGCCATGATCCCCATCGGGAGCCACTACGTCATGGGCCCCAAGGAGGCGGCCCACGCCTGCCGCCTCATCCGGCCGAGGACCGCGATTCCCATGCACTTCGGGACCTTCCCGGTCCTCACCGGGACCGTGGCGGCCTTCGACGCGGCGCTCCGGGAGATCGCCCCCAACGTCCGGATGACGGCGCTGGCACCCGGCGAGACCCTCTCGTTCTGACCAGCCGCTGCAACGGTCCCGGGCTCAGAAGGGGCCCTGCCACCTCGCCCGGAGGAGTCCCCGGACCGAGTTGCCCACGTAGAAGGCCGGGGCCCGCTCCAGGTCCGCCGGGGTGAGCGCCTGCTCCACGGCCCGGCCGGCCGCGAGGAGACCCTGCCGGAGCACGCCCCCGAGGAGGCCGGCGCCCGCCGGGGGGGTGGCCAGGCGTCCGTCCTCCAGGGGGAGGAAGAGGTTGGTGAAGGTCCCCTCGGTGACCTCCCCCCGCTCGTTCACGAAGAGACACTCGTCGAGGCCGGCGGCCCGGGCCCGGGCCGCCTCCCGCTCGTAGAGCGGCCGGTGGGTGGTCTTGTGGAAGAGGAAGGGGTCGTCGCTCCGGACCGGTTCCGGGGAAAGCCCCACGGCCAGGGGTTCCCGGAGGCCGGCACCCAGCGGGGCCGAGGTGACCTCGGCCCGCCCCTCGAAGGTGTAGCGCAGCCGGACCCGGTGCGGGCCCGCCCCCGGGTCGAGGGCCCCGGCGGCCTCGGCCAAGGCCCGGCGGACCGCCGACGGCCGCCACCGGAACCCGAAGTAATGCGCCGAGTCGGCCAGGCGGGCCAGGTGCGCCTCGAGGTCCGAGTAGCCGCCGGCCGGCGTCTTCACCCCCCCGCCGGGGGGATCCCAGCGCAGGGTCTCCACCAGGGCGAAGGCCGGCCGGCGGCGGGTCACGAAGGCCGCCTTCACCCGGCACTCCTCGTACTCCGCCCCGGTGTCGGACCCGGCGGTGACCCCGCTGCCGATGCCGATCTCGCCCATTCCGCCCTCCAGCACCACGGTCCGGATGGCCACGTTGAGGGTCCCCTCCCCCCCGGGCCCGAGGTAGCCCACGGCACCGGTGTAGACCCCCCGCGGCTCCCGCTCCAGGTCGGCGATGATCTCCATGGTGCGGAGCTTCGGCGCCCCCGTCACCGAGCCGCAGGGAAAGGCCGCCCGCAGGAGTGCCTCCCACGAGACCCCCGGCCGGAGCCGGCCGTCGATCCGGGAGGTCATCTGGAAGAGGGTCTCGTAGCGCTCCACCGTGAAGAGCTCGGGGACCGCCACCCCCCCGGGCGGGCAGAGGCGGCCGATGTCGTTGCGGAGGAGATCGACGATCATCACGTTCTCGGCCCGGTTCTTCCCGTCGGCCGCCAGCCGACGGGCGATCTCCCGATCCTCCGCCGTGGTCCGCCCCCGGCCCGCCGTCCCCTTCATGGGACGGGTGGTGACCCGCGCCCCCCGGCGCCGGAGGAAGAGCTCCGGCGAGAGAGAGAGGATCCAGCGGTCCCCGTCCCGGACCACGGCCGCGTAGGAGACCGCCTGTTGGGCCCGGAGGGCGAGGTAGAGCGCCTCCGGGTCGCCCCGGTAGGAGAAGCGCCCCTTGAGGGTGTAGTTCACCTGATAGGTCTCGCCCGCGGCGATCCGCTCCTGGACCTCCCCGATGGCCTCGGCGTAGGCCGCCGGATCCACGTTGAGCGCCAGGGGGCCGATCCGGCCGCGGAGGTCGGGGACCGGCCCGGGAAAGGCCGGCCCGTCCGGGGCATGGACGAAGACCTCCGGCTCGGGGAAGACCCCGAGCCAGGCCAGGGGCCCGGCCGGACGCCGCCGATCGAGGAGCCCGTGGAGCTTGGGCTCCAGGGCGTAGCCCCACTCGTAGGCCCACCACCCCGCCAGGTACCGGCCGCGGGCCAGGGCCCGTTCCACCGCCGCGAAGAAGGCCGGCAGGTCCTCCGGCCCCGAGGCGGTCAGCACGGCCTCCGGCCGGCGGAAGAGGAAGGAGCGGCGGTCGTCTCCCGCGATCCGGGCCGTCTCGAGGAGCACGTAGGCCGGCTCCTCCCGGAGGCGTTCCAGCAGCGGCACGACGTCGAGGGGATAGAGGGCGCCGGTGACGTAGGGTTCCCTTTCCATGGACACTCGCACCCGGTGGACTCTTCATGTCATGCATCCAGGACGGGACGGCCGCGCGCCCATCGCCGGATGCCCGCGGAGCCCGGGACAAAATCCGCCCAGGCGGGTAAGATGGGACTCTCCGGTCCTTCCCGGGGCAACATGGCACAAGGAGGCGAGATGCGCCAGTACCTCATCGATCAACTCCGGCCCGAGGAGGTCGAGCGGGTCCGGGCCGAGCTGGACCGCGCCTGCGAGCCGGCGGAAGTGGGCGGCCTCTACTGGCTGGAGGTCCCGGAAGACCTCCTCGGCCCGGAACAGTTCGCGCACCGGGAGTGCCGGCCCCACTGCCTGGCGGTGGAGGTGGGACGCGACCGGGTCTCCTTCGAATTGCTCGTCCGTAGCCGGAAGAAGCTCCGGTGCGCCTGCATCGCCTACGCCACCCCCCAGCAGCGGACCTTCCTCTTGGGGTTCGCCGACCGCGTCCTGGAGGCCGCCGGCGTCAAGGCCTGAGACCGGCGTCAGCCGCTCCGTTCCCCCGCGATCTCCCGGAGACACCGGACCAGAGCCGCGTTCTCCCGGGGCGTGCGGAGGCTGATCCGCACCCATTCCCCCCGCAGCCCCTCGAAGTTCCCGCAGTCCCTGACGAGGATGCCCCGGCGGCGGAGCGCGCCGGTCAGCTCCCGGGCGGTCCAGGGGGGCCTCACCTCGCACAGGGTGAAGTGGGCGGCCCCCGGCCGGGGCCGGAGAAAGGGCGCCGCCTCGGCGATCGCGGCGAGGAGGCGGTCCCGCTCCGGCGGCCAGTAGCCGCGCACCCGCTCCTCGTAGCCGGTCGCCCCTAGCAGGAAGACCCCGGCCACCTGGGCCAGCCGGTCCACGGACCAGGGCCGGGCGGCGGCCCGGAGCGGCGCGAGGAGGGCCGGCGCCCCGGCGGCGAACCCGATCCGGAGACCGGGGACACCGTAGATCTTCGAAAAGGACCGCAGTACCAGGAGGTTCCCCGGCAGTTCCCGGGCCAGGAGCGAGGTCGCCGCGTCCGGCCCCACGAAGGGGGCGTAGGACTCGTCCACCACCCAGGCCGCCCGGGGATGGCCCTCGGCCAGGGCCCGGAGGGCGTCGGGGTCGAGAAAGCGCCCGGTGGGGTTGTTGGGGTTACAGACGAAGCAGAGGGGCCGGTCCCCCTCTTCCGCCGCCGCCGAGAGGGCCGCGGCCAGGGCCTCCTCCTCCCCGGGGCCGGGCCAGGGGCCGATCATCCGGAGCGGCCGGCCCGCCTGGCGGGCGGCGTCGGCGTAGTCGGCGTAGGTGGGCAGCGGCACCACCACGGGATCGGCCCGAAGCGCCGCCGGCAGGAGATGGATCCACTCGGTGGTCCCGGCGCCCACCAGATAGCCCTCCGGGTCCCCCCCGTAGCGCGCCGCCAGGGCCTCCCGGAGGGAGCGGGAATCCACCTCCGGCAGGAACCGCACCTCGGGATAGCAGGCGAAGAGGGCCTCCCGGAGCCCCTCCGGGGGGCCCAGCGGGCTGATGTTCCCGCTGAAGTCAAGGATCTCGCCGGGGGAACGGCCGAGCTCCCGGGCGAGCCCGTGGACGTCCCCGCCGTGCCCGTGCAGCACGGCCCAGGGCTACCCTTGGGGCGGCGGGCCGAAGGACCGCTCGAAGAGGTCCCGGATGGCCCGCCGGCCCTCCTCGGTGAGGTACCGCGTCCCGGTCCCGGCGAAGGTCTTGTGAACGATGGCGGGGTCGTCCGGCACCCACTGGTGCCCGTCCCAGGTGAACCATCGGTTCCGGTCCTGGTCGAAGACGCTCAGGGGCCGGTTGAAGAGCTTGGCCAGCTCCACGCCCCAGCCGGTGCCGCCCTTGACGGTGCCGTCTGGCTGGATCCAGCCCACGGCGAAGACTTGGTAGCCGTTGTTCACCATGTGGAAGATGGACTGGAGGACCCGGCGGATCTTCTCGGCCTCCGCGTAGGTCCGGCCCATGCGCTTGGAGACGATCTCCATGCTGATGTCGCCCCGGCGGAGTTCCTCCTCGCTGAGGACCCGGACGTCCTTGGCCCTGGCCATCTCGTGCCCCCGGAAGGACAAGGTGACCTCCCGGAGCCCCCACCGCTCGGCGTTGATCCCGAATTCCGCCTCGGCCCCCTTGAGGCCGCCGCTGAAAAGGGTGTACTGGGTCGTGTCCACCATGATGCTCGCCTCCTCGTATTGCGGGCGGGCCCTTCCGGCCCTACCCCCGGGCACGGACTTCTAGCACCTTCGCGCCCGTTTGTCGAGCGGCCCCGGGCGCGCGTCCCGGTTGACATCCCGGCACCGCCCCTGCTATCACCGAACAAGGGCGGACGCACCGCCCGTGCCGGCCATGCGTCTCACCATCGAACTCGCCCACTACCTCAAGGAACTCCTCGACCGCCGCAACATCCAGGTCTCCAGCCTGGAGGGGATCGAGGCCCCCCTGCGGGAAGAACTCCTCTCGGGCCGGCGGAAGGCCCGGCTGCTGCTCCGCTCCCACCTGTTGCCGGTCCCGGTCCAGGATCTCGGGGACCGGCGGCTCCTGGTGGAAAGCGACACCCTGGCCGCGTCGATCAAACCCGGCGAACGGGTCATCGTGGTCGTCCCGGCGGACGACGGGCGCCGCTTCGTCCTCCAGACCTCGGCGGAGAAGGTCTTCGTGGACCGCGTCCAGCTCCACGTCGAAGACCCCCGGTGTCAGCGCCGGTACCGCCCGGCCGGCGAGGTAGCGGTCAAGGCCTGGCGCCTGCCGGACGTCCTGGTGGCCAAGATGGAGGCCGGAGAACTGGAGATCCTCCGGGACATCCGCCTCGGCGAGGCGGCCCCGGCGGAGGCAGATCCCGGCGAACCCGAAGGCGGCGGGGCGGCCGGCGATGCCGGCCCGGGCGTCGTCGACGTGCTCTACGACCCCGCCAAGCGCGCCGCCAGTCCCCTCCAGGACGACCTGGCCCAGACCACCCCCATCCCCGGCCGGCTGGTGGACGTCTCCACCGGCGGCCTCTGCCTGGCCGCCCCGTCGGCGCCGGACATGAACCTCTTCAACCGGCTCGTCATGGTGCACTTCCACCTGGCGCCGTCCGCCGGCGAGGAGGGAGGCGCACCGTCCCCGCCCCTCGAGTTCCAGATCTTCGGGGTCGTCCGGGCCCTTCGCGGCCAGGAGGACGACGCGCGGATCCACGTCATGTTCCTGAAGGCCCTCCCCGAGGAGGCCGTGAGCTGGCTCGGGGGCGACGGCTGACGCCGGGGCCGCCCCTCACGGCGCCGCCGCCAGCCCCACGCACTCCCCGTCGCCGACGACCCCGCCCGGGGGCCACCCGCCGCCTTCGCCCTCGCCCCCCACCACGCAGTTGGTCCCCACCACGGCCCCGTCGGGCACCACGGCCCCCTTGGCGACCAGGGTGAGGCCGCTCCGGAGGTGCCCCGGGAAGGACCGGTTGGCCCTGCCCGGGTCCCCGTGGCCCACCCGGGCCCCGGCCCCCACGACCACCTCCTTGTCGGCGATCACCCGGTGGAGGACCGCCCCCGGCCCCACCCGGGTCCCGTGCATGAGGATGGACCCGGAGACCTCGGCCCCCCGGGCCACCCGGACCCCCGGCGAGAGGATCGAACCCTCCACCCGTCCCTCGATGACGCAGCCGGGCCCCAGGATGGACGACCGGACCTCGGCGCCGGGGAGCAGGCGGGCCGGGGGGCGGTCGCCGGGACGCCCCTCGGCCTCGAGGTTGGTGCAGACCCCCCAGTCTTCCGGGGCGAGGCCGCTCTCCGGCCGGATGAGATCCATGTTGGCGGCCCAGTAGGCCTCGACTGTGCCCACGTCCCGCCAGTATCCCTCGAAGGGAAAGGCGTGGACGTCGCCCCGGGCCATGGCCGCGGGCAGGATGTGGTGGCCGAAGTCCACCTCGCCGGTCTCCCGGAGGGCGCGCACCAGGTAATCGGTGTCGAAGACGTAGATCCCCATGGAGGCGAGGTTGGACCGGGCCCGGGCGGGCTTCTCCTCCCAGTCCACGATCCGGCCCTCGCCGTCGGTGATGCCGATGCCGAACTGGTGGGTCTCCTCCCACGGGACCGGCATCATGGCCACCGTGACCCGCGCCCCCCGCTCCCGGTGGTGGCGGACCAGGGCCCGGTAGTCCATGCGGTAGACGTGGTCGCCGGAGAGCACCAGGACCTGGCGGGAGGGATGGGCCGCCAGGAGGTCGAGGTTCTGGCGGCAGGCGTCCGCCGTGCCCTTGTACCAGTCGGAGTCCTTCTCGCCGGTCCGCGGCGGCAGGATCTTGATCCACCGGGTCCGGCCCGCGAAGTCCCAGGCCGAGCCGTCGCCGATGTGCTCCATGAGGGAGAGCGGCTTGTACTGGGTGAGGACCGCCACCTGGGAGATCCCGGAATTCATGGCGTTGGAGAGGACGAAGTCGATGATGCGGTAGATGCCGCCGAAGGGGACCGCGGGCTTGGCCCGGTGGCGGACCAGGACGTTCAAGCGGCTCCCCACGCCGCCGGCCAGGACGAAGGTGAAGGTCTCCCGCATGGGTGGTTCACTCCCCCGGCGGCGCCGGGGGCACGACGGTGATCACCACCTCGGGCCGGGCCCCGGCGCCGCCGGGGCGCCCCACGGCCGTGAGGCCGGCCCGGGGCAGGCCGCGGACGGCGAGAAGCCGCTTAACCGCCTCCGCCCGCCGCTGGGCCGCGGGGAAGGCCGCGGCAGGCCCTGCCCGGTACTCCACGCGCGCCCCGACCCCGGGCGTCTCCAGGAGCACCTGTGCCAGGCGGTCCAGGATCCCGTAGACCTCGGGCGCCACCTGGTCGCCCGCCGACGGAAAGCACCAGGCGCCGTCCAGCACCACCTGGACCTCGGCACCCGTGCGGCGGACCTCCACCGGCCCTTGCCCGGCCAGGGCCTCCCGCAGGGCCGCCTCCCGCCGGAGCACCGCCGGGGAGGCGGCGGCCGGCGGCGGCCCCGCCCGGCCGCCCTCCTCCGGCGGCGGGGCCGTCGGGACGGGGCCGGCCGGGGCACAGGCGGCCGCGGCCATTCCCAAGAGAACGGCCCCGATCCACCCCCGGACTGGCGCCCTCGATGCCATGCCGCGTGCTGCCCCCATCCCGTCCGCGCCCGGGCCCGGGGCCCGGGGCCGCAGGACCATCCTATGCCCTTTCGCCCCGGCGGCCAAGACCCCGGGCCGAGCGAAAAACACCGGGCCGGCGGAATCGGCCCGGTGGGCTTGCACCTGGCGGAAGCGCATGGGAATCGAACCCACCCACGGGGCTCCTCACCCCGTGCACCGGATTTGAAGTCCGGGAGGGCCACCAGCGCCCTTTCCGCTTCCGGTAACTGTCTACGGGGTTTGCCTGGGAAAGTCAAGGCGGGCGGGCCTTTCCACCCGGACCGCCGGATGGGTATAGTGGGCGTGCCCACGGACGCCACCCCTGCCACAGGAGACACCCGGCATGCCAGGCCGCTTCCCGCATCCCGCAACCGCCCCCACCGGCGGCGTCCTCCGCATTCGCGGCGCCCGGTGCCACAACCTCCGGGCGCTCGACCTCGATCTCCCCCTGGGGCGCATCATCGGCCTCTGCGGGCCGTCCGGGTCCGGAAAGTCCAGCCTGGCCATGGACCTCCTGGCCGTCGAGGGACGCTACCGGTACCTTCTCGCCCTGGGCCTCGAGGAGCGGGCCGAGTCCCGACACTGGGAGGAGGCCCCGGTGGACCGGATCGAGGGACTTCCCCCGGCGGTGGTCGTGGGCGGCGGGGCGGGCGGGCGGAACCCGAGGTCCACCGTGGCGACCCTGGCCGGGCTGGCCGGGCTCATCCGGGCCCTCTTCGCCGCCGCCGGCCGTGCCCGGTGCCCCGGCTGCGGGACGGAGATCCGGGCCCTCGGGGCGCTCCAGGTCGCGGACCGCCTGGCGGGGCTCCCGGAAGGGACCCGGCTCCTGGTCCTCGCCCCCATGGGGGACCGCGGCCCCGGAACCCCGGCGGGACAAGTCCTCGGCGACCTCCAGAAGGACGGTTTCTCCAGGGTCCGGGTCTCCGGGCGGGTCGTCCGGGTCGAGGACCTCCTGGAGGACCCGGCCGGCGCGGTCCCCGCCGGGGCGGACCTCGAGGCCGTGGTGGACCGGGTCGTCCTGCGGCCGGGACTCTTCAACCGCCTCGCCGACTCCCTGGCCCTGGCCTTCCGCCTCGGCGGGGGGCGGCTTCGGGTGGCCGTGGAGCCCCCGGGCGGGCCGCCGGAGGAGCACGCCTTCAGCGAGGACGCCCGGTGCCCCGGCTGCGGCGCCGCCTTCCCCCCGCTCACCCCCGCCCTCTTCGCCGCCGGGGGCGAGGGGGAGAAGGCGGGGCTCCCGCTCCCCCTCGCCCGCTACGTCCGCCACGTCACCCTCGGCCCCTGGACCTACCCGGAGGTGATGGCCTGGCCCCTCGCCACGGCCGGGGAGCGCCTGGCGGAACTCCGGGCGCGCCTCGGGACCTCCAGCCCGGCGGATCTCCCCATCCGGCCCGCCCTCCGCCTCGTCGACGAGCTCCTGGAACGAGTGGCCTCCCTCGTGGAGGCGGGCCTCGGCCACCTCGGCCTGGACCGCCCGGCCCCGACCCTCGCCGCCGGCGAACTCCAGCGCCTGCGCCTGGCCGGCGCCCTGGGCCGCCGCCTCACCGGCGTTCTCTACATCCTGGACGAACCCACCGCCGGGCTCCACCCGGCCGACCATCCCGGCCTCCAGCGGATGCTGGCGCGCCTGGCGGCCGACGGGAACACGGTCCTGGTGGTGGAACACGACCTCGATCTCCTGCGGGAGGTCCACCACCTGGTGGAGCTGGGACCCGGCGCCGGCCCCGACGGGGGCCGCCTCCTCTATGCCGGCCCCCCGGGCGGTCTGAAGGATGCACCCCAATCCGTCACGGCGCCCTACCTCCTGGGGAAAAGTCGGCTCCGGCGGCTCCGCCGGAACGCACCCCGGGGTCGGATCCGGCTCCGCCGGGCCGAGGCGCGGAACCTGGCCGGCATCGACGTGGAGATCCCCCTCGGGGCCCTGGTCTGCATCACGGGGGTCTCCGGCGCCGGCAAGAGCGCCCTGGTGGAAGAAGAACTCCGCCCCCGCCTCTCGGCCTGGCTCCGGGGCGAAGGCGGCGGGGTGGAGATCGAGGGCGGGCCGGCGCCCGAACGCCTCCTGGCGGTGGACCAGCGCCCCCTCGGCGGCGGGGCCCTTTCGACCCCCGCCTCCGTGATCGGCGTCTTCACCCCCTTGCGGCACCTCTTCGCCCGCACCCCCGAGGCCCGCCGCCGCGGCTACGGGCCGGGCTACTTCAGCCTGAACCGGAAGGGCGGCCGCTGCGAAAGGTGCCGCGGGCGGGGCCGGCTCGCCCTCGAGCTCGGCGCCCTGCCCCCGCTTCCGTATCCCTGCGATCTCTGCCACGGGCGCCGGTACAACCGCGACGCCCTGGAGATCCGCTACCGCGGGCTCACCATGGCCGACGTCCTGGATCTGACGGCCGGCCAGGCGGCGGACTTCTTCCGGCGGATCCCCCCCGTCCGGGCCCCCCTGGAGGCCATGGAACGGCTTGGGCTCGGCTACCTCCCCATCGGACAACCCGTGCCCACCCTCTCCGGGGGCGAGGCCCAGCGCCTCCGGCTCGCCGTGGAACTCGCCCGGGAGGCCGCCCGCCCCACCCTCTTCGTCTTCGACGAGCCCACGCGCGGCCTCCACCAGGTGGACATCCAGCGCCTGCTGGACGTCTTCGACGACCTCCTCGACCGGGGCCACACCCTCGTCCTCGTGGAACAGGCGCCGGAGGTCCTGGCCCTGGCCGACTGGGTCATCGAGCTCGGGCCGGGGCCGGGGCCGGCGGGCGGGCGGCTGGTGGCCGCCGGGCCGCCGGCGTCGGTGGCCGGGGCCGGCGGGCCGACGGGCCCCCACCTCGCCCGCGCCCTGGAAGCGGTCGATACGGCCCGCTGAGCCGCCCGCCCCTCGAAAACAAAAACGGCCGCGGGACCCACAGAGGTCCCGCGGCCGTCAAGGCATCTTCTTCGCAGTGGTGCGCCCTATCCGAGCTCCACGCCGAAGATGGCCGCCAGCTTCGGCAGCAGCGGGTTGGCGTAGAGAGCGATGAGGGCCACGACCAGGGCGTAGATGGTGAGGGACTCGATGAGGGCCAGGCCGATGAACATGGTCACGGTGAGCTTGCCGGCCAGCTCGGGGTTCCGGGCCGTCCCCTCGAGGCAGCCCCGGGCGCAGTGGCCCATCCCCACGCCGCAGCCCGAAGCGGCGATGCCGACGCCGAGCCCGGCGGCCAGGAGAGACATGGCCATCAGGAAGCCGATGTGGCCGCCCTTGGCCACGTCACCGTCGGCGGCGAAGGAAAGGCCGGCAAAACCGAGCACCATCAACAGGGTCAAGGCAGTGGTCATGGAAAACTTCTTCACGGTTCGTTCCTCCTCGTTAAGGTTTGATATTTTGGCCTTCTTCCGAAGTTGGAATGCAGTGCTCGCGGTCTCCGGCCGGGATCAGTGCCCCTCCGCCATGGCCTCCACGGCGTAGACAATGGAGAGCATCATGAAGATGAAGGCCTGGAGCAGGCAGACCAGCACGCCCAGGAACATGACCGGCAGCGGGGCCAGGTACGGCCCGGCGAGCATGAAGAGCAGGCCGAGCAGGATCTCCTTGGACACCATGTTCCCGAAGAGCCGGATGGAGAGGGAGAGGATCCGGCCGATGTGGCTGAAGATCTCGATGGGGAACATCATGGGGGCCATCCAGGGGATGGGGCCCATGAAGTGCTTGATGTACTTGATGCCGTGGAACCGGATGCCCAGGAGGTGGTAGGCCGCGATGGAGATGGCGGTGCAGCCCAGGGTCACGTTGAGGTTGGCGGTGGGGGACATGAAGCCCGGGATCAGGCCCATGTAGTTCCCGATGAGGATGTAGAGGAAGAAGGTGGCGATCATCGGGAAGATGATGAGGGTCTTGCGCCGGTCGTGGGTCTGGTCGTCGATGAAGTCCTCGAGCCAGGCCACGTAGGCCTCCATGAGGTTCTGCATCCCCCGGGGGATCATCTCCATCCGCCGGGTCCCCAGCCAGGCCGCCACGAGGCACAGGAACATGGCGAGGAAGCTGTACTGCATGTGCGGAGCCAAGGCCTTGGCCAGTGTGGTCTCGCCCCCGTGGGCCGGCAGCCCCAGGGCATCGAGGATCAGGCTCAGAAAAAGCAACGGATGTTCCATGGATTACGCGGCCTCCTTCGCGCCGAAGAGACGGTAGGCGAGCATGCCCAGGGTCAGGAGGTAGAAGGTCCCGACCATCACGGACAGGCCCACGATGATGCCGATGGGGGAGAGGGGACGCCCGGGCAGGAGCAGCGCCACGGACAGGGCCAGGGCCAAAAGCCCCAGGCGGACGGCCATGCCGCCGAAGTAGGCGGCCGGGCTCCCCAGCCGGACCACGCGGCGGCAGTCCCGCTCGAGGCCGAGGCCGTTGAGGTTGGCCAGGACGCCGCCGACCAGGACGCCGCCGGCGAAGCGACCCCCGAAGAGCCCCAGGGCGCCCACGACCAAAACGGCCAGGAGGGCCCAGCTCATGCCCGTGAACAACCGGACGAACCTGGACCCGGTCAGCTCACCGCTGATCATCTGCCTGATCGCTTCCATCCGGTCCCGTCGCGTCCGTTTCGTCCCCCCGGCCGGCCTGTTCCCGGCTGAAGCGCCGGCTCAGGAGGACGAAGTTCTTCGCCCCCCCGGCCACGCCCATGGCGAGGCACACCAGCGTCAGCCACGGGGAGGTCCGGCCGTCGAAGAGCCAGTTGTCGAGGTAGTAGCCCGTCAAGGCCCCGGCGAAGATGGAGAAGACCACCGACATGGCGATGGTCATGGCGGCGCCGAGGCTGCGGAACTGCTCTGCCAGTTCGTGTCTCAGGCCGCCCATCCCCGCCTCCGGGCCGCCTCGCGGCCCACTGAACGAGGCCTCACCTTCGGGAGCCGGCCCGCCGACACGTGGCTCCCCTCCCGCAAGCTTTTAAACTCAGGCTCATGACTTAGCATAGCCACGGGGGGCTGTCAACGGATTTGTGCCGGCGCCGGCCGGGTTATCCGGCCAATTCCTTGAATGCCGATTCAGCGGCCTGCACCGTGACCTCGATCTCGTCCCACCCGTGGGCCAGGGAGACGAAGGCGGCCTCGAACTGCGCCGGGGCGAGGTAGACCCCGCGTTCCAGCATGGCCCGGAAGAAGCGGGCGTAGGCCCCGGTGTCGGACCGGAGCGCGTCGTCGAAGTTCCGGACGGGCCCGGTCTGCCCGAAGAAGACCGTGGCCATGGAGGCGATTCCCTGGACGGTGCAGGCCACCCCGTGCCGCCGGGCGGCCTCGCCCAGCCCCTCCGCCAGGGCCCGTCCCCGCTCCTCGAGGAGGTCGTAGACCCCCGGGCGGGAGAGGACCTCGAGGGTGGCCAGCCCCGCCGCAGTGGCCAGGGGATTGCCGGAGAGGGTCCCCGCCTGGTAGACGGGCCCATCGGGCGCCACCTGGGCCATGATCTCCCGCCGCCCCCCGTAGGCCCCCACGGGCAGGCCGCCGCCGATGATCTTGCCGAGGCAGGTGAGGTCCGGCACCACGCCGAAACGTTCCTGGGCCCCGCCCGGGGCCAGCCGGAAGCCGGTGATGACCTCGTCGAAGACGAGGACGATCCCCAGCTCCTCGGTCCACCGCCGAAGGGTGGGGAGGAAATCGCCGTCCGGCGGCACCACTCCCATGTTGGCCGGGACGGGCTCCACGATGACCGCGGCGATGTCGCCACCTTCGCGGTCGAAGAGGGCCTCGAGGGCCTCGAGGTCGTTGAAGGGCGCGGTGAGGGTGGCGGCCACCACCTCGTCGGGCACCCCGGGGCTGCCGGGGATGGCCAGGGTGGCCACCCCGGAGCCGGCCTTCACCAGGAAGCCGTCGGCGTGGCCGTGGTAACAGCCGTCGAACTTCACGATCTTCTTGCGGCCGGTGAAGCCCCGGGCCAGGCGGACGGCGCTCATGGTGGCCTCGGTGCCGGAATTCACCAGGCGGACCATGTCGATGCCCGGCACCATGTCCACGATGCGCCGGGCCAGGGCCACCTCCCGCCAGGTGGAGGCACCGAAGCTGGTCCCGTCCTCCAGGGCCGCCGCCACCGCGGCCCGCACCTCCGGGTGCCCGTGGCCGAGGATCATGGGCCCCCAGGAGCCGATGTAATCCAGGTAGGCGTTGCCGTCCACGTCGAAGAGCCGGCACCCGGACGCCCGCTCGATGAAGACCGGATCGCACTGGACGGACTTGAAGGCACGGACCGGGCTGTTCACTCCGCCCGGGATCACCTCCCGGGCCGCCTCGAAGGCCCTGGCCGACATCTGGTGGTGGTGCATGGCCCCTCCCTTGCTGGATACTGGCCGGACCCCCCGGGGCCCGGGACGAGATGGCCCGGAACGGGCGCCGGAGGCCGGGCGGACGCGACGGCCCCACGGCGGCGGGCCCTTCGGACCTTATACCGTGGGCCGGGGGACGGGACAAGGCGGTCTCAGGCGACCACCACCCGGAGAAACCGCCGCTTGCCCACCTTGAGGACGCGGGAACCGGCCGAAACCCGCACCTCTTCACCGGCCACCCGTTCGCCGTCCATGGAGACCGCCCCCTGCCGGATGAGGCGCCGGGCCTCGCTGGCGCTGGAGACGAGCCCCGCCTCCTTGAGGAGGCGCGGAAGGAAGATCCCCCCGCCCGAGGCGCCGACCCGGACCTCCGGGATGTCCTCGGGGATCTCCCCCCGCGAGAACTGAGCCTCGAAGGCCGCCCGGGCCGCCTCGGCGGCCTCGGGCCCGTGGAAGCGGGCGGTGAGCTCCTGGGCCAGCGCCGCCTTGGCCGCCTTGGGGTGCACCCGGCCGGCGGCCACGTCCCGGCGGATCACCGCCACCTCCTCGAGGCTCCGGTCGCTCAGGAGTTCGTAGTAGCGGTACATGAGCTCGTCGGAGATGGACATGAGCTTGCCGAACATCTCGCCCGGCGGCTCCGTGATCCCCACGTAGTTACCGAGGGACTTGGACATCTTCTGGACCCCGTCGAGCCCCTCGAGGAGCGGCAGCGTCAGCACCACCTGGGGCTCCTGCCCGTACTCGCGCTGGAGGTCGCGCCCCACCAGCAGGTTGAAGCGCTGGTCGGTGCCGCCGAGCTCCACGTCGGCCTCGAGGGCCACGGAATCATAGCCCTGTATGAGGGGATAGAGGAACTCGTGGAGCCCGATGGGCCGGTGCCCCTGGAAGCGCTGCTTGAAGTCCTCCCGCTCCAGCATCCGGGCCACGGTCTGGTGGGCGCACAGGCGCACCAGCTCCATGGCGGAGAGCCCCTCCATCCAGGTGCTGTTGAAGACCACGCGGGTCCGGGCGGGGTCGAGGACCTTGAAGATCTGCTCCCGGTAGGTTCGGGCGTTGGCCGCCACCTCCTCGGGCGTCAGCGGGGGCCGCGTCTCGTTCTTCCCCGTGGGGTCCCCGATGCGGCCGGTGAAATCCCCGATGAGAAAGATGACCTCGTGACCGAGCTCCTGGAAGTGCTTCATCTTCTGGATGAGCACCGTGTGCCCGAGGTGGAGGTCCGGGGCCGTGGGGTCGAAACCGGCCTTGACGCGGAGGGGACGGCCCGTCGCCGCCGCCCGCCGCAGCTTCGCCTCGAGTTCCGCCGGCTCGATGATCTCCACCGCCCCGCGGGCGATGAGGTCCAGGGCCTTTCGGACGTCGGTTTCCATGGAAGGATGCCCCCGCCCCGGCCGCCCGGCCTACTTCGCGTACTCCACCGCCCGGGTCTCCCGGATGACCGTCACCTTGATCTGCCCGGGGTAGCTCATCTCGCTCTCGATCTTCTTGGCCACGTCCCGGGCCAGGAGCACGGCCTCGTCGTCGGAGACCTTGCCGCTCTCCACCATGATACGGATCTCGCGGCCGGCCTGGATGGCGTAGGACTTCTCCACGCCCGGGAAGGACGTGGCCAGGCGCTCGAGGTCCTCGAGGCGCTTGACGTAGGACTCCAGCATCTCGCGCCGGGCGCCGGGCCGGGCCCCGGACAGGGCGTCGGCCGCCTGGACCAGCACGGCCAGGACGGTGTCCGGCGGCACGTCCTCGTGGTGGGCGGCGATGGCGTGGACGATCTCGGGGGCCTCGCCGTACTTCTTGGCGAGGTCGGCCCCGATGATGGCGTGGGGGCCCTCCACCTCGTGGTCCACGGCCTTGCCGATGTCGTGGAGGAGGCCGGCGCGCTTGGCCTTCTTGGGATTCAGGCCGAGCTCCGAGGCCATGATCCCGCACAGGAAGGCCACTTCCACGGAATGCTGGAGGACGTTCTGGGCGTAGCTCGTCCGGAAGCGCAGCCGCCCGAGGAGCTTCACCAGCTCCGGGTGGACCTCGTAGGCCCCCACGTCGAAGGTGGCCTGCTCCCCGGTCTCCCGGATGGTGACGTCGAGCTCTTTTTCGACCTTGCGGACCACCTCCTCGATCCGGGCCGGGTGGATGCGCCCGTCGGCCACCAGCCGCTCGAGGGCGATGCGGGCCACCTCGCGGCGCACCGGGTTGAAGGCCGAAAGCAACACCGCCTCCGGGGTGTCGTCGATGATGAGGTCCACTCCCGTCGCCGCCTCGATGGCCCGGATGTTGCGCCCCTCGCGGCCGATGATCCGCCCCTTCATCTCGTCGCTGGGGAGCGAGACCACGGAGACCGTCCGCTCCGCCACGAAGTCGCCCGCGTAGCGGGCGATGGCCAGGGAGAGGATCTCCTTGGCCTTCTTGTCGGCGGCCTCCCGGGTCTCGGCCTCGATGTTCTTCAGGATGCGGGCGGCGTCCTGCCGGGCCTCCCGCTCCATGGCCTGGAGGAGCTGTTCCTTGGCCTCGGCGGCGGTCATCCCGGAGATCTCCTCCAGGCGGGCCAGCTGCTGGACCCGCAACGCCTCGACCTCCCGTTCCCGGTCCTTGAGCGCCTCCACGGCCTGGAGGTGGGCCTTCTCCTTCTCGAGAAGCTCGATCTCCCGGCGTTCGACCAGGTCCTGCTTCCGGTCGATCTGCTGCGCCTTCTGGAGCAGCCGCTTCTCCTGGTCCTGGAGTTCCGCCTTGAGCTCGCGGATCTCGCGTTCCGCCTCCTGCTTCAGGCGGAAGGTCTCTTCCTGGGCCCGGACCAAGGCCTCCTTCTGGATCCTTTCGGCCTCGACGCGGGCGGCATCCTTGATGCGCTCGGCCTCGTCCATGGCCGGCCCCCTGGCCGCCTCCATGCGGCGGCGGGCCATGCAGATCCCCGCGGGGACCCCGATGGCCAGGGCCAGGACGACGCCTATGGCGAAATATATGGGTTCCATGACGTGCGGCACCTCCCAGAACCGCCAAACGCCATACCCGATCTGGTCCGCCGGGGAGTCCGGCGGTTGAACGGACTTGAATCGGGGGAACTCCGGATCAGGCGGGAACCGGCCGGAGCCTTGGCCGGTCCTTCAAGAGAGGGTCCCGGGGCGCCTTGGCGCCCGTGGTGCCGTCCCCGCACCTTTTTGGGTCACAACCGTTTCGCCGTTACTGATTTCGGCCCGAACGAATGCTAGGGGACAGCCCAACCGTAGCCAGGGCGGCGCGACGGAAACCTCTCCGGGCGGCCCATCGGGGCCCTACGGCCCGGTCTTCCGCCCCCCTGGCCATCGGGATTCGGTTATGTCATCGGCCGCTGAAACCGTCGTTCTCCTCAAATCCGCTGCATCGTATATGTCATCCCCAGACAGGGTTATAGCCGATGGCACCGCAAGAATGCGCCGACTACCGCGTGGCTTCGGATGTCTCGGCGGCGTACCGTAGAACACGCCTCCTCCCTCGACATCCTCGCGCCTTGCATCTGGCGATTCCCGCTGAACCACCCACTCAGAGGCCTCTCTACGAGGCCACATCAAGCTGAACCCCCGCCCATGCCGTGTCTCCGGGGTCCATTGAACCTCTGGAAGCCAGGTGGGGATTTCGTCCACGCCGCTTGGGACGGCGCCGTGGCGCCTTCCCGGCGACGGGGAGAGGAAGTCCCCGGTTCAATGATGTTGGCTCAACAAACATCCCGTCGATCACCAACAGGGCAGGGAAATTTTCCCGCGGCCTCCGCCAGGGCCCTTCCGGGCGGGAGCCGCCGCCTTACTTGGCGGTCTCGGTCACCTTCACCACGGCGTCGATCTGGGCCGCCAGGTGGCGGGCCTTGTCCGAGACCACCGCCTCCAGCCGCTCCGCCCGGGCCCGTACCTGCACCAGTTCCTTGGCCAGGGTCAGCACCGTCAGCACCATCAGTTTATGCGGCGGCAGGCCCGGGTGCAACCTTTCCTGTTCCGCCACCTTCTCGCGGACATGGGCCACGACCTCCCGGATGTCCACGTCCTCGGCCTCGGCCCTGAGATGGTAGACCTGGCCGAAGAGCTCCAGGACCACGGTCCCGGGGTCTGCTGGCCGGCCGTCGGGCATCGGCGATCCTTAGGGGCCTTCCCGCTCGGGGGCCGGCGCCTCGGCGCGGCCCTCCCCGGTCAACTGGTCGATCTTGGCGATGAGCGCCGAAACCCGGTCGCGAACCGCCGAACGCTCCCCCCGCAACTGCTGGACCTCCTGCTCGAGGTCGGCGAGACGGCCCCCCATCTCCTCGGCCCGCCGCCGGTAGTCCTCCCGCTCGATCCGCAACTGCCCGCACAGGTGGAGGAGCTGCTCCACCTTTTCCTCAAGGATTCGAAATTCCTCGCTCTCCATGGCCTTCTCCTGGAATCTTCATGATAGTTGTTGCCGTCGGTCCTGGCAAACCCGCGCCGCGCGGTGCGGCCCGCCCTCCGGGTGCCCCGCAAGGCGTCATCCGGCGGGCAGGAAACGCCGCCTTCAGCCCCCGGCCGCCCGGCACCTGCCCACGAGGTGCGAGAAGGGCGGCACCTCCGCCCCCCCGGGCACCTCCGCGTCCTGGAGCAGGGCGAAGGGGCCGATGCGCGCGCCCGCCCCCACCCGGGTCCGCCCGCGAAGCACGGCGTGGGGGCCGACCACCACGTCGGCCTCCAACTCCACGGTGGGCTCCAGGTAGACGCTCTCGGCGAGCTCGAAGCTGACCCCGGAGTCCATCCAGCGGCGCCGCAGGCGCCGGAGAAGGACCGCCTCGGCCCGCGCCAGCTCCGCCCGGCTGTTCACCCCGAGGGCCTCCTCGGCAGAGGCCAGGGGCTCCCCGTCGACATCCATGCCGGAGGCCACGCCGATCTCCACGATATCCGTGAGGTAGTACTCGCCCTGGGCGTTTTCGGGCCGGACCGCGGACAAGGCCCTGAAGAGGAACCCCGACTCCACGGCATAGATCCCGGTATTGATCTCGTCGACGGCCCGTTCCGCGGCCCCGGCGTCCCGCTCTTCCACGATGCGCACGAGCCGCCCGCCCTCCCCGGACCGGAGGATCCGCCCGTACCCGGCGGGGTCCGCCACCCGGGCGGTCAGGACCGACAGGGTCCGCCCCCCCTCCAGGTGGGCCGCCATGAAGGCCCCGAGCGTCTCGGGCCGGACCAGGGGGGTGTCCCCGCAGAGGATGAGCACGGGGCCCCGCCAGTCCTCGAGGCAGGGCCGGGCCGCGGCCACGGCGTGGGCCGTCCCGAGCTGCGCCTCCTGGACCGCCACCGAGACCGGGAGACCGCCCAGCACCTCCCGCACGGCGTCGGCCCCGTGTCCCACCACCACCACCACGCGGTCCACCGCGAGATCCTGGAGGGCCGTCAGGACGTGGAGCACCAGGGGGCGGCCCAGCAGGGGATGGAGGACCTTCGGCAGGTTCGAGCGCATGCGCGTCCCCTGCCCGGCGGCCAGCACCACCGCGGCCCACCCGGGCCCCGTGCCCCGTGCCTCGCATGCGCCCATGGAACGCCTCCTCAAAAAAAACGGGGCCGGCCAGGATCCCTGGCCGCCCCGATAAGATTAACGGATGCCCTCGGGCCGCCGCAACTATTCCTGCCGCTGCGCCACCTTGAGACGGGTCAGGGCCCGGGTGAGCGCCGCCTGGGCGCGGGCCACGTCGATCCGCTCCCGCTGGGCGGCCGCCTCCTGGAGTCGCCGCTCGGCGCGCTCCTTGGCGCGAAGCGCCCGCTCGACGTCGATCTCTTCGGCCCTTTCGGCCGATTCCGCCAGGACGGTCATCCGGTTGTTGGATATCTCGCAAAAGCCGCCGCTGATGGCCAGCCGGACCGCCCCCCCACCGGAGGCATAGCGCATCTCGCCAGCGCGAAGGGTGGCGAGCAAGGGCGCATGGTTGGCCATGACGCCGAAGGTCCCCTCCGCACCCGGCGCGGTCACCAGCTCGACCTCTTCACTCAGGACCGACTTCGTGGGTGTCACCACTTCCAGCAGTATTCGGTTCGCCATATCTCCTCAACCGCCGACGCCCGGCGCCCGATCCAGGGCCATGCGCCGGCCGGCCTCCTCTCTGGGATTGCCGGGGGTCAGGACTGCGCCTTCTTGGCCTTTTCCACGGCCTCTTCGATGGTCCCGACCATGTAGAAGGCCTGCTCGGGCAGATCGTCGTGCTTGCCCTCGAGGATCTCCTTGAACCCGCGGACGGTGTCCTCGACCTTGCAGTACTTGCCGGGCATGCCGGTGAAGGTCTCCGCCACGTGGAAGGGCTGCGAGAGGAACCGCTGGATCTTCCGCGCCCGCTGCACGGTGAGCTTGTCCTCGTCGGAGAGCTCGTCCATGCCGAGGATGGCGATGATGTCCTGGAGGTCCTTGTACTTCTGCAGCGTCTGCTGCACCTGCCGGGCCACGTAGTAGTGGTCCTCGCCGAGGACGTTCGGGTCGAGGATCCGGGAGGTGGAGTCCAGCGGGTCCACCGCGGGGTAGATGCCGAGCTCGGCGATCTGCCGCGAGAGCACCACGGTGCCGTCGAGGTGGGCGAAGGTGGTGGCCGGCGCGGGGTCGGTCAGGTCGTCGGCCGGGACGTACACGCATTCCACGGCGGTGATGGACCCCTTGGTGGTGGAGGTAATCCGCTCCTGGAGCGCCCCGAGGTCCGTGGCCAAGGTCGGCTGGTAGCCCACGGCGCTGGGGATGCGGCCGAGCAGGGCCGAGACCTCGGACCCGGCCTGGGTGAAGCGGAAGATGTTGTCGATGAAGAAGAGGACGTCCTGACCCTCCTCGTCGCGGAAGTACTCGGCGGCGGTGAGGCCCGTGAGCCCGATCCGCGCCCGCGCCCCCGGCGGCTCGGTCATCTGCCCGTAGATGAGGGCGGCCTTGGGGAGGACGCCGGATTCCTTCATCTCCATGTAGAGGTCGTTACCCTCGCGGGTGCGCTCCCCGGCGCCGCAGAAGACGGAGATGCCGCCGTGCTGCATGGCGATGTTGTGGACCATCTCCATCATGATGACGGTCTTGCCGCAGCCGGCGCCGCCGAAGAGCCCCATCTTGCCGCCCCGGGGGAAGGGCACCAGGAGGTCGATGACCTTGATCCCCGTCTCGAGGACGTTGACCGTGGTGTCCTGCTCCACGAAGGGCGGGGCCGGGCGGTGGATCGGCAGCTTGTGGTCGGACTTGACCTCGCCGAGGCCGTCCACCGGGCGGCCGATCACGTTCAGGACGCGGCCCAGGGTGGGGGGGCCCACCGGGATCTCGATGGGGCCGCCCGTGTCACGGGCGTCCATGCCCCGGACGAGGCCGTCGGTGGTGTCCATGGCGATGCACCGCACCATGTTGTCGCCGAGGTGCTGCGCCACCTCGATGATGAGGTTGTCCTTGGTGTCGTCGATGGCCGGGTTGGTCACCGCCAGACCGTTCAGGATGGCCGGAAGCTTCCCCGGCTCGAACTCCACGTCGACGACAGGCCCGATGACCTGGGCGATCTTTCCGACTCCTGCAGTTTGCTCAGCCATAGTTCCTTCTACCTCCCGTGGCACCCGCTCGGGGGGCCATCAGATTTCCTGCGACGCTGCCGTCGCCGCCCGTCATCCCTTGAGTGCCTCGGCGCCGCCCACGATGTCCATGAGTTCCGTGGTGATGGCGGCCTGCCGGGCCTTGTTGTACACCAGGGAGAGGCTGTCGATCATGTCCTTGCACGCCCGGGTCGCGTTGTCCATGGCGGTCATCCGGGCGCCCTGCTCGCTGGCGGCCGTCTCCAGCATGGCGTGCATGAGCTGCACGTTCACGTACATGGGCATGAGCTGGTTCAGGATCCGTTCCGGCTCCGGCTCGTAGGTGTAGGCCGCGGCCGGCCCCTCCTCTCCGCCGCCTTCGCCGAGCCCCTCGCTGGTGATGGGCAGAAGCCGCTGCACCGTGGGCCGCTGGACGGCCGGGTTGACGAACCGGCTGAAGAGGAGATGGACCTCGTCGGCGGCCTCTTCCAGGAAGAGCCGGATCACCTCCTGGGCCACCTGCCGGGCGTTGAACATCTGGACGTTGCCCATGACGTCGATGGTCTTGGAGACCACCGGGAAACGGCTCTTCCCGAAGTAGGCGGCCCCCTTGCGCCCCACACACACCAGGGCCACCTCGCGGCCCTGCTCCTCCTGGGCCGCCAGGAATTTCTCTGCCGTATGGATGAGGTTGGTGTTGAAGGCCCCGCAGAGGCCGCGGTCGGAGGAGATGAGCACCAGGAGGACCTTTCGGACCTCCCGGACGGCCATCAGCGGGAAGGCGTTGGAACTGGCCCCCCCGGCGAGATCCCCCATGACGGCCCGGAACTTGTCGGCGTAGGGCCGAAAGTCTTCCATGCGGGCCTGGGCGCCCCGCAACTTCGCCGCGGCCACCATGTTCATGGCCTTGGTGATCTGCTGGGTCTTCTTGACCCCGGTGATCTTGATCTTGATGTCCTTCAGCGCAGCCATGGCGGTCGGGTCCTTAGATGTTCCGGTTGGCCCGGAATTCCTTCACGAACTCCTGGATGGCCGCAGTCATCTTCTGCTCGAGGCCCTCGTCGATGGCCTGCTTCTCCTTGAGCTCCGTGTAGATGTCCCCGTGCTTCTGGCCCACGAAGTCGTAGAGCTCCTTCTCGAAGTCCCCCAGGACCTCCACCGGCAGCTCGTCGAGGTGGCCGCGGGTGCCGGCGAAGAGGATGAGCACCTGCTTCTCCATGGGAAGCGGCTGATACTGGGGCTGCTTCAGGATCTCCACCAGGCGGGCGCCGCGGTTGAGCTGCCGCTGGGTGGCCTTGTCGAGGTCGCTGCCGAACTGGGCGAAGGCGGCCAGCTCGCGGTACTGGGCCAGGTCCAGCCGCAAGGTGCCGGCCACCTGCTTCATGGCCTTCACCTGGGCCGCGCCCCCGACCCGGGAGACCGAGAGGCCGACATTGACCGCCGGGCGGATGCCGCTGAAGAACAGCGACGGCTCCAAGTAGACCTGCCCGTCGGTGATGGAGATCACGTTGGTCGGGATGTAGGCCGACACGTCGCCCTGCTGGGTCTCGATGATGGGGAGCGCCGTGAGGGACCCCGCCCCGAGCTCGTCGTTGAGCTTGGCCGCCCGCTCGAGGAGCCGGGAGTGGTTGTAGAAGATGTCGCCCGGGTAGGCCTCGCGTCCCGGCGGCCGCCGGAGCAGGAGGGACAGCTCGCGGTAGGCCACGGCCTGCTTGGAGAGGTCGTCGTAGATGATGAGGGCGTGCTTGCCGTTGTCACGGAAGTACTCGCCCATGGCGCAGCCGGAGAAGGCCGCAAGATACTGGAGGGAGGCCGGCTCACTGGCGCTGGCGGCCACCACCGTGGTGTACTCCATGGCGCCGGCCCGGCGCAGGGCCTCCACCACCAGGGCCACCGTGGACTGCTTCTGCCCGATGGCCACGTAGATGCAGTAGACGTCCGTCTCCTTCTGCGCGATGATGGCGTCCACGCCGATGGCGGTCTTGCCGATCTGGCGGTCGCCGATGATGAGCTCCCGCTGCCCGCGGCCCACCGGCGTCATGGCGTCGATGGCCTTGAGCCCCGTGTAGCAGGGCTCGTGCACGGACTTGCGGTCGATGACGCCGGGGGCCTTCATCTCGATCCGGTTGAACTCTGTGGCGTTGATGGGCCCCTTGCCGTCGATGGGGTTGCCGAGGGCGTCCACCACGCGGCCGAGCAGGGCCTCGCCCACCGGCACCTGGGCGATCTTCCCCGTCCGCTTGACGATGTCGCCCTCCTTGATGTGCTCGACGCTGCCCATGACGGCGACGCCCACGTTGTCCTGCTCGAGGTTGAGCGCCACCCCCATGATGCCCCCGGGGAACTCGAGCAGCTCCATGGCCATGCAGTTGCGCACCCCGTAGACGCGGGCGATGTTGTCGCCCACCGAGAGCACCGTCCCGGTCTCGGCGAGGTCGATGGCCTTCTCGTAGTCCTTGATCTGCTTCTTTATGATGTCACTGATTTCGGATGCGTTGATCTGTGCCATTATCCCAGCTCACCCCTCTCGATGGATTCTTTGAAGCCCTGCAGCTGGCTCGCGATGCTCCCGTCCAAGACCTTGTCGCCGATCTGCGCGACCACGCCCGCAATGACGGAAGGATCTTCCCGGAGCTCGAGCTTGACCTCCTTGCCGCTCACGCGTGCAAGGGCCTCGGATACCCGTGCCTTGAGATCGTCGGGCAGCGGCACCGCCGTGCGGACCACCGCCCTGACGACGTTCATCTCTTCGTCCATCAGCTCCTGGTAGCACTCGGCGATGAGGCCCAGGTGCTGGATCCGGCGCCGATCCACCAGGAGCTCGAGGAAGCGGGCCAGCGTCCCCTGGACCCCGAAGGCCTTGATGATCTCCTGGACGGCCTTGTGCTTGAGTTCCATGGGCAGCACCGGGCTGGAGAGCGCCGCCTCCACCTCGGGGCTGTCGGCGAGAAAACCGTGGATCTCGCCGAGGACCCGGTACATCTCCTCCAGGGTCCCCTCCTCCTTCGCGATGGCGAAGAGGGCCTTGGCATACCGTCGGGCAACGACCGTGCTAATCAATTCTGCACCACCCTTTCCAGATAGTCAGAGATGAGGCGCCGGTGGTCCTCCGGGGTCAGGTTCTTCCGGACCAGCTCCTCGGCCATCCGCACCGCCATGTCGGCGACCTCGGCCTGGAGCTGCTGACGCGCCTTGGCGAGTTCCTGCTGGACGTAGAATTCCGCCTGGGCCCGGATCCGCTCGGCGGCCTCCCGGGCCTGCGCGACGATCTTCTCCTTCTCCGCCTGGCCCTGCTCCACGAAGGCCTGCCGGATCCGCGCCGCCTCTTCTTCCATGTTGGCCAGGCGCCGCTCGTACTCGGCGTACTGCCGCTCCGCCTCGACCCGCTTGGCCTCGAGATCCTCGAAGGCCTGGCGGATCCCCTCCCGCCGACCCCGGAGAGACTCCGTAATGGGCTTGCGGAGGAAGTGGACCAGCACCACCACCATGATGGCGAAGTTCAGGCAGTGCCAGATGAAGTTCATGAGCTGCGAGTGGGTGACACCGTGGTGCCCCTCGCCGTGGCCCGCCGCCTCGCCATGGGTCTCCACGTCCACGACCCCGGCCTCGTGCTCCGCGGCCAGGGCCACGCCGTGCCCGCCGACCGCAACGCCCGCCGCCGGCCAAGCCACCGGCAGCAACAGCACCAGCCCCACCAACGTCACCAGGGCGGCCGCGGCCGCCCGGAACCCATTGCGTCTCATCAAACGGCCCTCCCCAGCAACTTCTGCGCGATCTCCGCCGCGAAGTTCTCCACCTGGGCCCGAAGCTCCTCGCGCGCCTTGCCGATCTGGGCATGAAGCTCGGTGAGCATCTGCTGCTTGCGCACCTCGGTCTCCTTGGCGCTGGTCTCGAGCAGCCGGCGTTCCTCCTCCCGGGCCTCCTTCTTGCGCCCTTCCCGCTCCGCCAGGCCGGACCGGCGCGCCTCGTCGAGCTTGCGGCTGTAGTCGGCCAGGAGCTGCTCGGCGTTCCGGCGGAACTTCTCGACGTCGCTCCGGATGGCGGCCATCCGGGCCTCCCGCTCCTCGAGCAGGCGCCGGATCGGCTTGTAGAGCATGGCGTTCAGGAGGAACATCAACACCAGCATGGAGACGAGCTCGATCCACAGGGAAATGTCTAGATCTATCATCTGGCGTCCTCGGTTGTCCGTGGCGATTTTTTATTTGTTGTTTTTTCAGTCAGTTATAAAAAATGAAGCCCCATTCAGAAATTACTGTCTGATGCTTTTACATTATTTGCCGCAGCGTGTCAACGCCTCCCGGCCGAAACCCGCCCGGCGTCAAAAAACGAACCGCCGGGCCCGGACGTTGAGGAGCAGCCCGATCCCCGCCAGGGAAACCAGGACCGAGGACCCCCCGTAACTCACCAGGGGCAGCGGGATTCCCACCACCGGCATGAGCCCGAGGACCATGCCCACGTTGATCAGGAACTGCCAGAAGAAGAGGGCGGTGATCCCGAAGGCGAGGAAGGCCCCGAACCGGTCCTTGGCCTCGGCCGCGGCCAGGAGCCCCCGGTAGAGGAGGAGGGTGAAGAGGACCAGCATGACCAGGGATCCCACGAAGCCCCATTCCTCGGCCCAGACCGAGAAGGCGAAGTCCGTGTGGATCTCCGGCAGGAAGTTGAGGTGGGCCTGCGTCCCCGCCATGTAGCCCTTGCCGAGGACCTGGCCCGACCCGACGGCGATCTTGGACTGGAGGACGTGGTAGCCGGCGTGAAGGGGATCGCTCTCCGGGTTGAGAAAGGTCTCGATGCGCCGGCGCTGGTACGGCTTGAGCAGCTTCCAGACCAGCGGCATGGCCACCATGGCGAGCCCCGCGAGGATCAACACCGAGGAGGCCCGGAGCCTCGCCAGGAAGACCATGGACCCGAAGATGGCCAGGTAGAGGATGGCTGTCCCGAGATCCGGTTCCAGGTAGACCAGGACCGCCGGCACCAGGACCAAGAGGGCCGGGCGCCACAGGTCCCGGATCCGGTAGGTCTCGTGCTGTTCGTTGTAGAAGTAGCTGGCCAGGACCACCACCAGGGTGAGCTTGGCCAGTTCCGAGGGCTGGAAGTTCAGGAAGCCAAGGGAGAGCCATCGCTGGGATCCGCCCACCGCCTTCCCGGCCACCAGGACGAGGGCCAGGAGGGCCACGGTGCCGAGGTAGAGGTGGGCCGTGTAGGCGGCCAGCAGCCGGTAATCCATCCAGAAGAGGGCGAGGGCGCCCCCCGCCCCCAGGCAGAACCACTGGAGCTGGCGCCAGTGGTAGGCATGGCCCGCGGCCACGCTGGCGCTGTGGAGGTTCACGAACCCCAGGCAGGCCAGGCCGCACGCGGCGAAGAGCAACCAGCCGTCCACGTGGGCGAACACCCGGCGGTCCATCACGTCGCCCCCCCGTCCCCGCGGCCCCGGCCCTCCCCGCCGGGCCGGCCCCGGAACCAGGTCTCGAAGAGCCTCCGGGCGATGGGGGCGGCCGCGCTGCCCCCGTGCCCGCCGTGCTCCACCAGGACCGCCACCGCCAGCTCCGGCGCCTCGGCCGGGGCGTAGGCGATGAAGATGGCATGATCCCGGAGGTTCCAGGGAAGCTCCTCGAGCTGGCCCCGCCTGGACTGCTGCACCACCTGGACGGTGGCCGTCTTCCCGGCCACCGCCACGTCCGGGAGCCGGCAGGCGTGTCCCGTCCCCTCCTCGTCGGCCACGACGCCTCGGAGCGCCCGCCGGACGAGCCGGAGGGTCTCGGGCCGGACATCCAGGCGGCCCACCACCTCGGGAGCGTCCCCCGGCCGGACCCGGCCGGAGGGCGACCGCTCCCGGTCCACGTAGAGGGGCCGGTAGAAGGTCCCCCCGTTGGCGATGGCGGCGATCATCTCCGCCAGCTGGAGCGGGGTCACCAGGGTGAAGCCCTGCCCGATGGCCATGATGGCCGTCTCCCCGTCCTGCCAGGGCTTGCCGTAGCGCTCGAGCTTCCAGGCCCGGTCGGGGACGAGGCCCGCCTTCTCGTCCTCGAGGGCGATGCCGGTGGCCCGCCCGAACCCGAAGGCCCGGGCGTAGCGGGCCAGCTCGTCCACCCCCACCATGAGCCCCGCCTGGTAGAAGAAGACGTCGCACGAGGCCACCAGGGCCTCGTAGAGGTCCGGCTCCCCGTGCCCCCGCCGGTCCCAGCACCGGAAGACCCGGCGCCCCAGACGGAAGCTCCCCGTGCAGGTCAGGCGGGTCTGCGGCGCAAGGCGCCCCGTCTCCAGCGCGGCGACGGCCGCCACGATCTTGAAGATGGACCCGGGGGAATAGAGCCCCTGGACGGCCTTGTCCTGGAGGGGGCGGGTCCGGGCGTCGTTCAAGGCCCGCCACTGGGCGGGCGTCAGGCCCCAGGCGAAGGGCTCGAGGTCGTACTCGGGCACGCTGGTGAAGGCCCGGATGCAGCCGTTGCGGGGGTCGAGGGCCACCACCGCCCCCACCTTCCCGCGCATGGCCCGCTCGGCCTCCTCCTGGAGATCGAGGTCGAGGGTCAGGAAGAGATCGCTGCCGGGCAGGGGCGGGGTCTCGTCGAGGACGCGGGCCAGGCGCCCCGTGGCGTCCACCTCCACCCGCCGGACCCCGCTCCGCCCCGACAGCACCTTCTGGTACTGGGCCTCCACGCCGGCCCGCCCCACGAGGTCGCCCGGCCGCACGCCCGGGTAGATCCCCTTGGCCAGTTCCGCCTCGTTCACCTCGGCGAGGTACCCGAGCAGATGGGAAGCCAGGCGGCCGTGGGGGTACTTGCGCAGGGGTTCCACCTCCACGCTCACCCCCGGGAGCCGGAAGAGCCGGGGTTCGAGGCGGGCCAGGGTGTCGCGGTCGATGCCCCGCTTGAGGACGATGGGCGTGTACAGGGGGAGCCGCCGCCCCAGGATGAGCCGCTCCCGGAGCGCACCCACCGGCTCCTCCAGCAGGACGGAGAGCCGGCCGAGGAGGTCCTCCACGTCCTTGGCCTCTTCCCGGACGAGGCAGACGTTGAAACAGGGCTGGTTGCCCACGAGCAGGCGCCCGGAGCGGTCCAGCAGCTTGCCCCGGGGCGGCTGGAGCCGGACCAGGCGGACACGGTTGTGCTCGGACCGGGCCCGGAGCTCCGTCCCCTTCACGATCTGGAGGTACCAGAGCCGCGCCGCGAGGGTGACCACGCACAGGAGCACGAAGAGGAAGGCGGCCTCGCACCGCTGCCGGTTGACCTCCCGGGCCTTGACATCGAGCTGCCTGAGGCGGAGGAGCACCCGCCCCGCGTCCCTGAGCGACGGCCTCATGCCTCCGGCTCCGGCAGCCAGGACTCGGCCCGGTCGAAGAGCCAGAACCAGGCCGGCGCGGTGACACCCCAGACGACCGCCTGCCCCACGCCCCACGGCCAGAAGAGGTCGGTCACACCATCACCGGCGAACAGCACCAGGGCCACCGCCAGCCCCACGAACCCGGCCAGCAGCGCCTGCTGCCACGCGGCCGGACACAGGACCTGCCCCTGGAGGTAGCGCACGAGGAGATACCCGGCGGCGTAGGCCACGAAGAAGAGCCCGGTGGCCACGTTGGAGAAGACCCCGGCCAGGAGCGCCAGGGCGAGCACCGGAATGAGGCCGGCGGGCAGGGGGCGCCGGAGCCCGTGCCAGATCACCATGGGCACCACGCCGTCCAGCCGAATCATGCCGGCCTGGAAGACCCGTCCGAGGGCCGTCTCCAGCACCAGGAGCACGAAGCCGGCCGCCAGGATGAAGAAGACGTCCCGCATGGCCCGTCCCTAGTCGACGCCCCCGCCGGTCCGGAGCACGATGAGCACCTCCTCCAGATGCCGGAAGTCCGCCGCCGGCCGCACCGTCACCTCCTGGAAGAGATCCTCCGCCGTCCCGGGCTCCACGGCGGTCACCCGCCCGAGGAGCAAACCCTTGGGATAGATCTGGTCGAGCCCCGAGGTGACCACCACGTCCCCCACCTGGACGTCGGCCCCCTTCTCCACGTACTCCAGGCGGCACAGGCCCACCTCCCCCGTCCCCTTGAGGACGCCCCGGGCCCGGCTCCGCTGGACGAAGGCGTCCGCGGCGCTGTTGTAGTCGGTGAGCAGGAGCACCCGGCTGAAATGCGGCGCCGTGTCCACCACCTGGCCCGCCACCCCCGCCCCGGCCAAAACGGCCATCCCCGGGGCCACCCCCTGGCTCGCCCCCCGGTCCACCGTCACGGTGGCCACCCACGGGGCCACGTCCACCGCCACCACGCGGGCCGCCAGGGTCGGGGCCTCGAGGGAACCGCGAAGGTCCAGCAGGCGCTGGAGACGCACGTTGGCGATCATGGCCTCACGGTACCGGTTGACCTCCTCCCGGAGACGCTCGATCTCGGACCGCAGGGCCGCGTTCTCCACCCGGACGTCCCGGAGGTCCACGTAGGACCGCCACAGGTCCCCCAGCCACCCGGCCGGGACAGAGAGCGCCTTCTGGAAGAGCCCCCCCACCTCCATCACCCCGTGGGTCGCCGGCCGGAAGCCGGGACGCCCCAGGCGGAAACCCACGAACAGGAAGACCAGCCCCAGGGCCGCGGCCAGGGCGAGGCACCCGACCGGGTGGCGGCGCACCCGCTTCGAAAGGGGGGCAGAGGGCGGCTTCAGGCGCACGGAACCGGCGACCTCCCGGGCCGGGGCGGCGGCCCCGGCGGACGATGGGCGGCCCGGCGGGGGGCGGCCTCAGTAGATGACGATCTCCCGGAGGATGTCAAGGTTGTCCAGGGCCTTCCCGGAGCCGAGCACCACGGAGGAAAGGGGATCGTCCGAGATGATGATGGGCAGAGAGGTCTTCTCCCGCAGGAGCTTGTCGAGGTTCCGGAGCAAGGCCCCGCCGCCGGTGAGGACGATCCCGCGGTCGACGATGTCGGCGGCCAACTCCGGAGGCGTCTGCTCCAGGGCCACGCGGACCGCCTCCACGATGGCGTCCACCTGCTCGCTGATGGCCTGGCGGACCTCGTCGGAGTCGATCACGATGGTCTTGGGCACGCCGGTGACCAGGTCCCGCCCCTTGATCTCCATCTGCTCGTAGGGCGGCTCGGGCATGACGTCCGCGCAGTTCATCTTGATCTGCTCGGCCGTGTGCTCCCCGATGAGGAGGTTGTACCGGCGCTTGATGTGCTGGAGGATCGCCTCGTCCATCTTGTCGCCCGCCACCCGGACCGACTGGCTGTAGACGATCCCCGCCAGGGAGATCACCGCCACCTCGGTGGTCCCGCCGCCGATGTCCACCACCATGTTGGCGGTGGGTTCCGTGATGGGCAGCCCCGCGCCGATGGCCGCCGCCATGGGCTCCTCGATGAGGTAGACCTCCTTGGCGCCGGCATGCTCGGCCGACTCCCGGACCGCCCGCTTCTCCACCTGGGTGATGCCGGAGGGGACGCTGATGATCATCCGGGGCCGGACGAAGCGGCTCTTGTGGACCTTGCGGATGAAGTAGCGGAGCATGGCCTCCGTGACCTCGAAGTCCGCGATGACCCCGTCCTTCATGGGCCGGATGGCCACGATGTTGCCCGGGGTCTTGCCCAGCATGTTCTTGGCCTCCTTCCCCACGGCCAAGACCTTGTCGGTGCGGATGTCGCGCCGGACCGCCACCACCGAGGGCTCCCGCAGCACGATCCCCTTGCCCTTGACGTAGACCAGGGTGTTGGCGGTACCGAGGTCGATGGCCAGGTCACAGGAAAGCCATTTCTCTGAAAAAGGGAACATGTCTCCGGTCCTTTCCGAGGGAGGGCCGCCGGCCCCAGAAAACGAGGATCACCCCGCTTCCATGAAGCACGAACACTAACAAAAAGCAATACCCTTGACAAGGACGGAGGCGTCCGGCGGCGCCGGGATGACAGCTGTTGCCGGAGATGTTTTAATGTTTTTTTGAACAAATCCCCGGCGGCGTCCCACCCGCGACGCCGCCCGCCACCGCGAGGCACCGATGCCGCTGACCGAACTCGAAGAACGGGCCCGAAAGGCCCTCAAGCCCAAGAAGGCGGGCGTCATCGAACCCGTCCGCCTGGAACGCGACAGCACCTTCCGCTTCCGCTGCCATCCCGGGGTGACCTGCTTCACCCGGTGCTGCCGGAACATGAACATCATCCTCACCCCCTACGACATCATCCGGCTCAAGCACCGGCTCGGGCTCAGCGCCGACGCCTTCCTCAAGCTCTACGCCGAGCCCGAGATCCTCGAGGTCACGGGGGTCCCGGTGGCCCGGCTCCGGATGCTCGAGGACCAGGGGGGCAAGTGTCCCTTCGTGACGCCCGCCGGCTGCCAGGTCTACACCGACCGGCCGGTGAGCTGCCGCTACTACCCCATCGGGATGGCCAGCCTCCGCCAGCAGGAGAAACACGCGGGAGAGGAAGAGGAATTCTTCTTCCTCATCAAGGAAGACCACTGCCAAGGGTTCCAGGAACCCGCCGAGTGGACGGTGGACTCCTGGCGCGCCGACCAGGAGGCCGACCTCTACGACCGGATGAACCGGGGCTGGATGGAGCTCATGCTCCGGAAGAAGTCCTTCGGCGACGACGTGGACATGCCCCCCAAGGCCCAGCGGCTCTTCTACATGGTGACCACCAACGCCGAGCAGTTCCGGCGCTTCGTCTTCGAGAGCCGCTTCCTCGAAAAATACGAGGTGGACGAATCGGTGCTGCGGAACATCCTCGAGGACGACGTCGCCCTCATGGAGTTCGGCTTCGAGTTCCTGAAGACCGCGGTCTTCGGGGCCGAGAGCCGGGTGGTCCGGCTCCGCCCGGACGTCCTCCAGGCCGAGGTCGAAAAGATCCGGCGGCGGCGGGAGAAGGAACGAAAACGCCTCGAGCGGCTCGCCCGGGGCCGGCGCTGAGGCCGGCCGGCCCGGAGGCGCCCCATGCACCTGGCCTGCCGCGGGCTTACCTTCCGCTACCCCGGGGCCGACGCCCCGGTCTTCCGGGGGCTCGACTGGGCCCTCGACGTCCCCGGCCTCCACGCCCTCTTCGGTTTCTCCGGGTGCGGAAAGAGCACCCTGGCCCGCCTCCTGGCCCGGGAGCTGGCCCCGCAGGCGGGGGAATGCACCGCCCCGCCCGGCGGCCCCGTCCTCTATGCCCACAACGCCGAACGCCTGCCGGGATGGCAGACCGTGGCGGCGCACCTCGACTCGGTGACCCCGGCCCCGTCCCGCCGCCTCCTCGACGACCTGGTGGCCGCCTATGACCTCGCCCCGGTGACCGGCCACCGCTTCGGGGCCCTCTCCATGGGGCAGAAGAACCGGGTCAACCTGGTCCGGTACCTGGTCCAGCCCTTCGCCGTCCTGATCCTGGACGAGATCCTGGCCAACGTGGACGAGCCCATGCGGGAGCGCATCCTGGGCGACCTCAAGCGGCGGTTCCCCGACCGGCTCCTCCTCTACATCTCCCACAACGCCCTGGAGGTGGCCCGCTACTGCCGCCGCGTCCACGTCGTCCCCCACGCGCGGGGCGGCGTCCGGCGCCTCCGGTCCCTGGACGCCCTGGACCGGCCCGGCGGCGGGGAACCGGCCCCGGACGCCGCCGTCCAACGCGTGGTCTACGACGTCCTGCGGGCGGCCAGCCGGGAGGCGGCCTGACCATGCGCGCCCTGGGCCGGCTCGTCCAGTTCGCCGCCCTCTACGCGGCCGGGCTCTGCCTCCTCTGGGCCGCCAAGGTCGCCCTCGGCCTCTCCGACTACCTCGTCCCGCCGCCGGTGGAACTCTGGAGCGTGGCCCGGGCGGACGGGGCCGCCTTCACCACCGCCGTCTCGAACACCCTGGGCGTGGCCGTCCTGGGCCACGTCCTGGCCGTGGTCCTGGCCACCGCCGTGGGGCTCGTGGGACGCCTCGCCTCCTGGCCGGGCGCCCTCACCCGCCTGGCCGCCTACAACCTCCAGGCCTACCCCGTGGTGGCCCTGGCCCCCCTCATCTTCCTCTTCTTCGGCGACGGGCTCCTGGCGCGGCTCCTCATCACGGCCCTGGTCTGCTACTTTCCCCTGCTGCTCAGCTTCATCGGGATCTTCTCCGAGCCCGTGGAGGCCGTAGAACACTTCTACCGGGCCACCGGCCGCCTCGACTGGCGCCTCGAGATCCGGATCCGGACCTTCGAGAACCTCGACAAGATCGTCACCGTGGTGGTGGGAAGCGGGACGCTGGCCATGGTGGGCACCATCATCGGGGAGTTCCTCGCCGCGGGGCGCGGCATCGGCTACGTCATCCGAAAGGCCCTCTACCAGGGAAACCTCGCCCGGATCCTGGTGGCCCTCTTCCTCATCGGCCTCGCCTCCTCCCTCTACCTGGCCGCGGTGGAAGGCGTGGGCACGGCCTGGAAGCGCCGGCTCCGGGGGGCCGGCCGGTGAAGGGCCGCCTCCTCGCCCTCGCGGCGGTCCTCCTCCTCGCCGCCGGCTGCGGCGGCGGGGAACCGGCGGCGGGCCCCGGCGCCCCGGTGGTCCTCCGGCTCAAGTGGCTCTTCAACGCCAGCTTCGCCGGGGAGATCTGGGCCGACCAGGCCGGCCTCTTCCGGGCCGAGGGCCTCCGGGTGGTCCTCCGGGAGGGCGGCCCCGAGCAGGACGCCATCCGCGACCTCGAGCTCGGCCGTGCCCAGTTCGGCATCGCCTCCGCGGACCAGGTGATCCGGGCCGCGGCCAAGGGCGCCGACGTGGTGGTGCTGGCCCAGGTCTTCCAGCGAAACCCCCTCCAGTGGATCTACCGGGCCGACCGGATCCCGGCGCTCACCCCGGCGGCCCTCGGCCGTCTCCGGATCGGCGTCACCTACGGGGGCAACGACGAGGCCATCCTCCGGGCCCTGCTCCGGAAGTACCACGTCCAGAAGGCCGAGTCCGACCTCTGGCCCGTCACCCCGGACTTCGGCCCGTTCTGGCGGGGGCGGGTGGACCTCTGGCCGGTCTACCGCAACACCCAGGGCGTCTTCCTCGCCGACCGGATCGCGGCGGGCGGCGGGCGGCCCGGCTTCCTGGACCCGGCGGCCTGGGGCATCCGGTTCGTGGCCAACTCCCTCGTGACCTCCCGGGCCTACTACCGGGCCCACCCCGACCGGGTCCGCCGGTTCACACGGGCCTTCCTCCGGGGATGGCGCGAGGCCATGGACCCGGCCCGGGAGGCCGCGGTGGCCGAGGCCGTCCACCGGCGCGACACGCAGACCCCGGTGGCGGTCATCCGCCGCCAGCTGGCGGAGACGCGGCGCCTGGTCCTCCCCCCGGGGGGACGGCCCGTGGGCGCCGTCGACCTCGAGGGATGGCGCCAGACCGAGGCGATCCTCTACCGGCAGGGCCTCGTCACGCGCCGCGTGGACGTCGGGGGCCTGCTGGCCGGACCTCTTCCTTGAGCATGCAGCAGGCGATCCGGTGGAGGGGACGGCCCTCGGCGTCGTAGGCGAGGTTGCCGGGGTGGAGGATCCGGTTCAGCACACAGCCTTCCGGGATCTCGAGGCCGAAGAGGTCGCTCTCCCGGATGGGCGGCCGTTCCACCAGGCGGTCCCCGCGGATCTCCAGGGAATGGAGCGGGAAGTCCTCGCAGAGCGGGCACCGGTACACCCGCCCGTTGGGAAAGACGAAGTAGTTGTCCGCCACCCGGCCGGCGCAGGCGAAGGGTTCGCCGGGGGCCAGGAAGACCTTGGGGTAGGTCACCACGAGGCCGAGCCGGGCGGCCGCCCGGGCCACCCCCGGCACCACCGCCTCCCATTCCTCCCGGGCGAGCTGGAGACCGGCCTCCCCCCGGGCCGCGGGCTGACCGCGGATCCCGATCACCTGGATGAAGAAACGCTCCACCCCCAGGCCGGCGAGCAGCCCCGGCATGTTGGGGAGGTCGTGGAGGTTCAGGCGGCTGGCCGTGAAGATCACGCTCACGCCGAAACCCCGCTCCCGGGCCCGCCGGATGCCGGCGGTGCAGGTCTCGAAGACGCCCGCCCCCCGGACGGGATCGTTCACCTCCGGCGAGGCCCCGTCCAGGCTGAAGCTGAAGTAGTCCACCTCGTCCGGCGCGACCCGGTCCAGGACGTCGTGGAAGAGAAACCCGTTGGTGTCCACGGTGACGCTGGCGTAGCCGAGGCGCCGGGCCTCGCGGATCCCGTCCGGGAGGGCCGGGTTCAACGTGGGCTCCCCGCCGAGGAAGACCACGTTGGTGACCTCGGCCCCCTCGGCGAAGAGGGCGAGCCAGCGGGCCATGGTGGGCGCGTCGAGGACCCCGGTCCCGTGCTGGCCTGGGTTGATGTAGCAGTGGCGGCACCGGAGGTTGCACCGGGTCAACACGTGGAGGAAGAGGTTCCGGGTGCGGGCCTGGAACTGGACGGTCCGGCGCTCGATCCTCACCGGGGCCTCCCCCGCGGCGCCGACGCGGCCGCCGAAAGGGTGTAGCGCGCCAGCGGGCTCTCCCGCCAGTAGTCGTTGGCGGGATCGGCGAAGAAGGCCCGGAAGAGGGAGAGGCTCGGGCCCCGCTCCACGCCGGCCGTGATCGTGACCGGGGGATCGGTGTAGAGCGTCGGCCCCGGGGCGCCCGGCCCGCCCCCCGAGCGGACCCGGGGGAGGAGGCCCGTGGCTCCCCCCATGACGTCCTCGTAGGCGTAGACGATCCGCCGGACGCCGTTCAAGACGAGGGCGCCGAGGCACATGAGGCAGGGCTCGAGGGTGGTGTAGACGGTGACGGCCCCGCCGGACCCCGGGGCGCCGCCGGAGAGCCACTGCCGAAGCGCCACCATCTCGCCATGGTCCAGCTCATTCACCTCCCCGGGCCGGGTGTGGACCCGCCGCCCCCGGCCCACCACGCGCCCGCCCGCCACCAGGACGCACCCCACCGGAAACTCGCCGGCCGCCAAGGCCTGGCGGGCCAGGGCGAGGGCCTCGCCCATCCAGCGCCGGTCCGCGCTCAGGTCCGGTTCCGCAGCCACCGCTTGAGCGCCTCCTCCAGGGCGAAACCGAGGTCCGCCTCCCGGGCCACCCGGGCCTGGTAGGATCGGAGCCCCTCCGGCCCCAGCCGGCGGACCAGCCGGGGGCAGACGTAGTTGATGCAGATCACGTGGCGGGCGGGGATGCGGCAGCCGGCGGCGCCGAGGAACCAACACCCGTCGGGGTCCTCCGGTCGGTCGGGAAGCTCCGCCCCCAGGAGCAGGTTCACCAGGAGGAGCACGGCGTCGAAGCGGTTCTCGATGCCGCGGCCGCAGCAGCTGCCGCCGTCCACCACGGCGCACTCGGTGCATTCGGCCACGATGCCGCCCGCCTCCATCTCGCGGCGGCTGTCCCGGAGGGCGGCCCGGTAGCGCCCGAGCAGTCCGGCGACGGCCGGGTCGGAGTGGAGCGCCGCCCCGTGAACGGCCAGGAGCCGCCGGGCCGCGGCGATCTTCTCCCCGATGGGATGGTCCACGCCGACGGGGATCGCCGGCCCGTTCCGCACCTGTTTCATGCGGCGCCCCGGCCGGCCGCCATCGTGCCGTCTTTCACGTCCGTCATGCCCCCTATAAAACATTTCGGGGAAGGCGCGGCAACGCCGGCACCCCGGCGGAGGCGGGCGGCGGTTGACTTCCCCCCCGCCAGCGAATACAACTGCCCCGGAATCCCCCCGCCCAGGAGGCCTCCCGTGACCCGAACCTCCCGATACGCCCAGGCCGGCGTCGACATCGACAAGGCCAACCGCCTGGTGGACCGGATCCGGCCCCTGGTGGCGGCGACCCGAACCCCGGGCGTCATCACCGAGCTCGGCGGCTTCGCCGGGCTCTTCGCCCTGGACACCTCGGGGCTCTCCGACCCCGTCCTCGTGGCCTCCACCGACGGGGTGGGCACCAAGCTCAAGGTCGCCGTGGAGGCCGGCATCCACGGCACCGTGGGGATCGACCTCGTGGCCATGAGCGTCAACGACATCCTGGTCTGCGGGGCCCGGCCCCTCTTCTTCCTGGACTACTTCGCCACCGGGCGCCTCGACCCCGACGTGGCCGCCGAGGTGATCGGGGGCATCGCCGAGGGGTGCCGCCAGGCGGGCTGCGCCCTCATCGGCGGCGAGACCGCCGAGATGCCGGGCATGTACGCCGCAGGGGACTACGACCTCGCCGGCTTCGTGGTGGGGGTGGCGGACCGCTCCCGCCTCATCGACGGCTCGCGGGTCCGTGAAGGAGACGCCCTCGTCGGCCTGGCCTCGAGCGGCCTCCACAGCAACGGCTTCTCCCTGGTCCGGAAGATCTGCTTCGAGGAACGGGGGCTGGACGTCCGGGCCCCGGTCCCGGCCCTGGGCAACCGGCCCCTGGGAGAGGTCCTCCTCACCCCCACCCGGATCTACGCCCGGGCCGTCGCCCGGATCCTCGAGGCCCACCCCGTCTCCGGCATGGTCCATGTCACCGGGGGCGGGTTCGTGGACAACATCCCGAGAGTCCTCCCCGGCCACCTCCAGGCCGTGATCCGGCGGGAGAGCTGGCCCGTCCCGGCGGTCTTCACCTTCCTCCGGGAGGCGGGGGACATCCCTGACGAGGAGATGTTCCGGACCTTCAACTGCGGGATCGGGATGGTCCTGGTGGTGCCCGGGGAGACGGCCGACGCCGTCCTCGAGACGGCCGCGGCGGCCGGGGAGCCGGCCTACCGGATCGGGGAGGTGCGGCCCCGGCCGGAGGGGGCCCCGGCCGTGGCCTTCGCCGGCTGAAGGTGGCGCCCGGCCTCCTCGTGAGCGCGTGCCTCCTGGGCGCGGCCTGCCGCTACGACGGCGGAAGCCGCCTCGACCCGGAGGTCTTGGCGGCCCTGGCCGGCCGGCGGGTCGTTCCCGTGTGCCCGGAGCAGCTCGGGGGGCTTGCCACCCCGCGGCCGGCCGCCGCCCTCGAGGGCGGTGACGGGCTCGCCGTCATCGAGGGCCGGGCCGCGGTGCGCACCGTCGCGGGCCAGGACGTCACGGCCCAGTTCCTCCGCGGCGCGGAGGAGGCCGCCCGCCTCGCCCGCCGTCTCGGCGTGGCCCGGGCGGTGCTCAAGGCGCGAAGCCCCAGCTGCGGGCTCACGCCGGTCCTCGGCGTCACCGCCGCGCGGCTCCTGCTGGAGGGGCTGGAGATCGAGGAGGCCGGCTAGCTCCGGGCGGCCGGGAGTCTAAGAACCGCGCCCCCGCTGGACCCGCTCGCGCAGTTCCTTGCCGACCTTGAAGAAGGGGAGCTTCTTGGGAGCCACGGGAATCTTCTCGCCGGTCTTGGGGTTGCGGCCCGTGTAGGGCCGGTAGCTCTTCACCACGAAGCTGCCGAAGCCCCGGATCTCCACGCCCTCACCGGAGACCAGGGCCTCGGTCATGGCGGCGAAGATCTCCTTCACCACCGCCTCGGCATGGGCACGCGGGAGATCGGCGCGTTCCGCCACGCCTTCCATCAGCTCGGACTTGTTCATGGTCACCTCGCCGGCGAAGTTCCGGGGTCTCCTCCCCCCGGGTTGGTCGATCCCGATGTGTCCGTTAATATCAGACTTCGGGCGCCGCTGGCAACCCCGGGCACCGTTCCGGGTGCCCCGCCCCGGAGGTCCAGGCGATGATCGGTAACTGGTTCGGACGGAAGACCCCCGCGGAGGAGGCGCCCTCCCAGGCGCCGTCCGGGCCCGCCGCGGGGCCGGAGGCCGGCGAAAGGAAGGGGCTCCTCGCCCGTCTCAAGGAGGGCCTCGCCCGCACCCGCCAGGGCTTCGTCCACCAGGTGGACGAGCTCCTCCTCGGCCGCAAGGAGATCGACCCCGGCCTCCTCGACGAGCTCGAGGAGATCCTGGTCACCGCGGACATGGGCGTGGCCACGGTGGGCAAGGTCCTGGAGGAGTTGCGGATCCAGGTGAAGCGCCGCGAGCTCGCCGACGCCGGGGCCCTCCGGGAGCGGCTCCAGGACCGGATCCGGGCGCTGCTGCCGCCGCCGGGGCCGGGGCCGGCATGGGCCCCGGCGCCCTTCGTGGTCCTGGTGGTGGGGGTCAACGGCGTCGGCAAGACCACCACCATCGCCAAGATCGCCCGCCGCCTCCAGGCCGAGGGCAAGAAGGTCCTCCTGGTGGCGGCCGACACCTTCCGGGCGGCGGCGGCGGAACAGCTCGAGACCTGGGGCCGGCGCCTGGACGTCCCCGTGGTCCGCCACGCGGCGGGGGCCGACCCGGCGGCCGTGGTCTACGACGGCCTGGAGGCGGCCATCCACCGGGGGGCCGACGTGGTCCTGGTGGACACCGCCGGCCGCCTCCACACCAAGACCAACCTCATGGAGGAGCTCAAGAAGCTCCGGCGGGTCATCCGCAAGAAGGTCCCGGAGGGGCCCCACGAGGTCTTCCTGGTCCTGGACGCCACCACCGGGCAGAACGCCGTCTCGCAGGCCCGGCTCTTCCGGGAGGCCGTGGACGTCACGGGCATCGTCCTCACCAAGCTCGACGGCACGGCCAAGGGCGGCATCGTGGTGGCCGTCTCGGACGAGATGGGGATCCCCATCCGCTACATCGGGATCGGGGAGGGGATGGACGACCTGCGGCCCTTCGACCCCGACGCCTTCGTCTCGGCCCTCTTCGAGCGGGAAGGGGCCGCCTAGGGGATCAGCCGCCGTAGAGCGCCGGGACCCGCCGGAGCCGGGCCACCGTGCGCTCCTGTCCCACGGCCGCCAGGACGTCGAAGAGCCCGGGGCCCACGGCCTGGCCCGTGACCGCGGTGCGGATCCCGTTGATGACGACCCCGGCCTTGATCCCCTTCTCCTCGGCGAAGGCCCGGACGGCGGCCTCCGTGGCCTCCGGGGTCCACGGCGACACCCCGGCCAGGCGGTCGGCGAGCTCGGGCAGCCACTCCCGGAGCGCCTCGTGCTTGAGGACGTTCTTCCGGAGGGCCTTCTCGTCCACCGGAAAGTCGTCGGAGAAATAGGCACGTCCGAGTTCCACGAAGTCCTTGAGGGTGTGGTAGCGGCTGCGGATGAGGTCCACGGTGGCCAGGAACCACTCCCGGCGCTCACCCTCCCAGGCGGGGTCCCAGATACCGGCCGCCTCGAGTTCCGCCTTCACGTGGGGGGCGATCTCCTCCACGGGCAGCGTCCGGAGGTAGTGGGCGTTGATGGAAAGGGCCTTGGGATCCGTGAAGAACTTCGGGTCGCCGGGCCGGTAGTTGAAGATGGAGTTGGCCCGTCCGATCCCCTCCAGGGAGAAGGCCTCGAGCAGCTCCTCCCGCGAGAAGATCTCCTGGTCGCCGGAGACGTGCCAGCCGAGGAGGACCAGGAAGTTCACCAGTGCCCAGGGTAGAAAACCCCGCTCCCGGTAGAACTGGACGGCCACCACCTCGCCGTGGGTCCGCTTCGAGATCTTCCGCTTCTGGAGGTCCAGGGTGAGGGGCATGTGGGCGAAGACCGGCAGCGGGGCCCCCAGGGCCTGGTAGATGAGGATCTGGCGGGGGGTGTTGGCCAGGCCGTCCTGGCCGCGGATCACGTGGGTGATCCCGTCCCGGATGTCGTCCACCGCGTTGGAGAGGAGGTAGAGCGGGGTCCCGTTGGACCGCACGATGACGAAGTCCTCGATGTCGGCCCAGGCCCGCTCGATGGGCCCGTAGACCACGTCGTCGAAGCGGACCGCCCCCTCGCCCTCCGGCACCCGGAAGCGGATGACGCTGGGCCAGCCGGCGGCCACGCGCCGCTCCACCTCCTCCGGGGGGAGGTTCCGGCAGGTCCCGTCGTACTTGAAGGGCCGCTTGGCGGCCCTGGCGGCCTCGCGCTTGGCGTCCAGCTCCTCCTTGGTGCAGAAGCAGCGGTAGGCATGGCCGGAGGCGAGGAGCCGTTCCGCCGCGGCCCGGTGCTCGGCGATGTGCCGCGACTGGAAGTCGGGCCCCACGTCCCAGTCGATCCCGAGCCAGGTGAGCCCGTCGATGATGCCCCGGATGGAGTCTTGCGTGGAACGCTCGGCATCGGTGTCCTCTATGCGGAGGATGAAGGTGCCGCCGTGCCGCCGGGCGAAGAGCCAGTTGTAGATGGCCGTCCGGGCGCCGCCGATGTGGAGGTACCCGGTGGGGCTCGGCGCGAACCGGACCCGCACGGGCGCGTGGGTGGGGGATCCCGCTGTGGTCATGATGCCCTCCCTCTTTCGTTCCGGGTGGATCGGCACTACCTTTCGGCGTGGCGGCCGACGGTGGCCATACTAGCCGCTCGCGTCCCCCGGCACAACGGCCGCCCCGCCAGGAAAAATGGACGACACCTTCCGACTCGCCACCGACCTCGAGCCCCGCGGCGACCAGCCCCGGGCCATCGCCGCCCTGGTGGAGGCACTCCGCCGGGGCACCCGCCACAACGTCCTCCTCGGCGTCACGGGCTCCGGCAAGACCTTCACCCTGGCCCACGTGATCGCGGCCCTCAAGCGCCCCACCCTGGTGATCGCCCCCAACAAGACCCTGGCGGCCCAGCTCTTCGGGGAGTTCCGCGCCCTCTTCCCGGAAACGGCCGTGGAATACTTCGTCAGCTACTACGACTACTACCAGCCCGAGGCCTACATCCCCCAGTCCGACACCTACATCGAGAAGGACGCCGCCATCAACGACTTCATCGACCGGCTCCGGCATTCCGCCACCCGCTCCCTCCTCACCCGCCGCGACGTCATCATCGTGGCCAGCGTCTCCTGCATCTACGGCCTGGGCTCCCCGGAGGAGTACGAGCGCATGCAGCTCTACCTCCGGACGGGGGATCGGCGCCCCCGGGAGGAGATCCTCGCCCGGCTGGTGGCCATGCTCTACGAGCGGGGCGAGGCGGACCTCCGCCGGGGAACCTTCCGCGTCCGGGGCGACACCGTGGAGATCCTGCCGGCCCACGAGGACGACCGGGCCATCCGGGTGGAGCTCTTCGGCGACGAGATCGAGGCCCTCTCCGTGATCGACCCCCTCACCGGGAAGCGGGTGGCCGAGCTGCGCGATGCCGTGATCTACCCCTCGAGCCACTACGTCACCACGGAGGGCCGCCTGGAGCGGGCCGTCACGGGCATCCGGGCCGAGCTCGCCCAGCGCCTCCGCGAGCTGGAGGCGGCGGGCCGCCTGGTGGAGGCCCAGCGTCTGGAGCAGCGGACGAACCTCGACCTCGAGATGCTCGAGGAGCTCGGCTACTGCCACGGCATCGAGAACTACTCGCGGCACCTTTCCGGGCGCGCCCCGGGGGAGCCGCCCCCCACGCTCCTCGACTACTTCCCCGACGACTTCCTCGTCGTCGTGGACGAGAGCCACATCACCCTCCCCCAGTTGCGCGGGATGTACGCCGGCGACCGCTCCCGCAAGGAGACCCTGGTGGAATTCGGCTTCCGGCTCCCCTCCGCCCTGGACAACCGGCCGCTGCGCTTCGAGGAGTTCGAGGCCCGCATCCGGCAGGCGGTCTACGTCTCGGCCACCCCGGGCCCCTACGAGCTGGAACGCGCGGGCGGTTCCGTGGTGGAACAGATCATCCGGCCCACCGGCCTCATGGACCCCGAGATGGAGGTGCGGCCGGCGGAGAACCAGGTGGAGGACCTGCTCGGGGAGATCCGGGAACGGGCCCGGCGCGGGGAACGCGTCCTGGTCACCACCCTCACCAAGCGGCTCGCCGAGGACCTCACCGAGTACTACGAGTCGGTGGGGGTCCGGATCCGTTACCTCCACTCCGACATCAAGACCGTGGAGCGGAGCCGGCTCATCCAGGACCTGCGCCGGGGCGAGTTCGACGTCCTGGTCGGCATCAACCTCCTGCGGGAGGGTCTGGACCTCCCCGAGGTCTCCCTGGTGGCGGTCCTCGACGCGGACAAGGAGGGTTTTCTCCGCTCCGAGGTCTCCCTGGTCCAGACCGCGGGCCGGGCGGCCCGCAACGCCCGCGGGAAGGTCATCCTCTACGCCGACCGCGTCACCGGCTCCATGCGCCGGGCCATGGAGGAGACCCGCCGCCGCCGGGCCATCCAGGCCGCCTACAACGAGGCCCACGGCATCACCCCGGAGACGGTGCGACGGGCCGCCGGCGACGCCCTGGCCGCCATCTACGAGCGGGACTACGTCAGCCTCGACCAGGTGGCCGAGGCCCCGCCCGCCGCCGCCGATCCCGCGGCCCTGGCCCGGGAGATCGCCCGCCTCGAGGCCGAGATGCGCGCCGCGGCGGCGGCCCTCGACTTCGAGCAGGCCGCCGGGCTCCGCGACCGGGTCGCCGAGCTCAAGAAGGCCCTGGCCTGGGCCGGCTGACCTCCCGCCAAGCCCCTCCCCGCCGGCGATTCAACTTGGATCCGTTCCGGTTTTAGTCTCGTGCCATTCCGGACGATGAGTAGAACGTTGGTGGCGCTTTGTCGGATCGTTCGGAGATGGCATGACACCCGAAGTCCCCTTTGAGACCCTGGTGGACGCCCTGGCCCTCCAGGCCGTCCTCTTCACCCCGGGCGACCTCCCCGCCCTGGGGGAGTTCCTGTCCACCCTGGACGCCTGCCTGGAAGCGGCCCCCGAGGGCCCCGCCCGGTCCATCCTCGAGGCGGTGAAGCAGGCCGGGGAGAAGATCGTTCTCGCCGACCTGGAAGACTCCCGCGAAAACCTCGAAACCCTGGCCCGCTGCGTCACCCTGCTCCAGAAGGCCCTCCACGGCGGCGAGGACGCAGGCCGCGCCTGCCTTGAGGAGGCGGCCGGGCTCCTCGCCGGCTGGGGCGTCACCGTGGCGGCAACGGCCGGCAGCGCCGAGGACGGGGACACCAAGAAGAAAAAGGGCAAGGGGAAGGCCCGCGCCGGCCGGAAACCGAAGGCCCCGAAACGCCCGGCGCCGGCCGAACCCCTCCCCTTCATGGCCGACCCGGACCTCCTCAAGGACTTCGTCAACGAGGCGGCCGAACACCTGGAGCAGATCGAGATCCACCTCCTGGAACTCGAACAGCGGCCGGACGACAAGGAGTGCATCAACGGCATCTTCCGGCCCTTCCATACCATAAAGGGCGTCTCCGGCTTCCTCCAGCTCCAGGACGTCAACCGCCTCTCGCACCAGGCCGAGACCCTGCTCGACCGGGTCCGCAACGACCAGCTCGAGGTCTCTCCCGCCCTGGTGGATCTGGTGCTCGACGTGGTGGACATCCTGAAGACCATGATCGGGAACCTCCAGGACGTCCTCCGGGAAGGCCCGGCCGCCTACCGGCCCTGCGACATCTCCGGGCACCTCGAACGCATCGAGGCCATGCTGGCCGGCGAGACGGGACCCGTCCCGGTCCCCACGAAACCCCTCGGGGAGATCCTGGTGGAGAAGGGGGTGGTCACCCCCGAGGACGTGGACGCCGCCATCCGGAAGCAGCGGGAGGAGACCCCGCAGGCCCGGATCGGGGAGATCCTGGTCCAGGAGGGCAAGGCCGACCCCAAGGACGTGGCCCACGCCATCCGGGAACAGCGGCAGCTCCGCAGCGAGGCCGCCGCCGTGAAGGTGGACCTCGGCAAGCTGGACAACCTGGTGGATATGGTGGGGGAACTGGTGATCGTCCAGTCCCTGGTCCAGCAGAACCCCAGCATCCGAGACACCCTGGACCAGAAGCTCCAGCGCGACCTCTCGCAGCTCGGGCGGATCACCTCCGAGCTCCAGAAGAACGCCATGGCGCTCCGGATGGTCCCCATCCGCCACACCTTCCACAAGATGATCCGCCTCGTCCGGGACCTCTCCAAGCGGTGCGGCAAGCAGGTGGAACTCCGGATGAGCGGGGAAGACACCGAGATCGACCGGAACATGGTGGAGGCCATCTACGACCCCCTGGTCCACATGATCCGAAACGCCGTGGACCACGGCCTCGAACCGCCGGAGGAACGCGCCGCCGCCGGCAAGCCCGAGACCGGCGTGGTCCTCCTGGAGGCCTACCACAAGGGCGGCTCCATCATCATCGAGATCCGGGACGACGGCCGGGGCCTCGACCGTACCCGGATCCGAAAGAAGGCCGAGGAACGCGGCCTCGTCCGGGAGGACGAGACCCTCGCCGACCACGAGATCGACAACCTCGTCTTCCATCCCGGTTTCTCCACCGCCGAATCAGTGACCGAGGTCTCCGGCCGGGGCGTGGGGATGGACGTGGTCAAGCGCGCCATCGAGCGGCTCCGGGGCAAGGTGGAGCTCCGGTCCACCCCGGGCCGGGGCTGCGCCATCGCCATCCGCCTCCCCCTCACCCTGGCCATCATCGACGGCATCGTGGTGTGCGTGGGGTCCGAACGCTACATCATCCCCACCATCGCCATCAAGCAGACCCTCCGCCCCCGCCGGGCCGACTACCACACCGTCCAGGGCCGGGGCGAGATGATCAAGGTCCGGGGCGAGCTCATCCCGCTCATCCGGCTCTACGAGCTCTTCGGAGTGGAGCCCCGCCAGACCGACCCCTGCGAGGCCCTGGTGGTGGTGGTGGAAAACGAGGGCCAGCAGCGGTGCCTCCTGGTGGAGGGCCTCCTGGGCAAGCAAGAGGTGGTGATCAAGAGCCTCGGCAAGTACCTCCAGCAGATCCGGGGCGTGGCCGGGGGAACCATCCTCGGCGACGGCCGGGTGGGACTCATCCTCGACATCGCCGGCATCATCGAGTCCCACAACGATAAGGTCCGCCGGGACAACGAGCAGATGGATCACCGGGCTTCGGCAGAGGGGGCCCGGCACAACGAAACGATGGAGGTCAACGCATGAAAGGGAAAATGTTCATCCGACTCGTGGCATGGTTCGCCGTCCTCGGCCTCGCGCCCCTGTCCGCCCCGGCCGGCGCCCACGCCGCCATGAAGATCGGGGTCCTCGCCAAGCGGGGCAACGTGGTGGCCATGAAGAAGTGGAAGCCCCTGGCGGACTACCTCACCAAGGAGACCGGGACGCCCTTCGAGGTGGTGCCCCTGAACTTCGAGGAGATCGAACCCTCGGTGAGCGGGGGGCGCATCGACTACCTCATCGCCAATTCCGGCTTCTACGTGGACATGCACGAGAAGTACGGCGTCAAGGCCCTGGCCAGCCTCCTCAACATGCGCGAGGGCCGCGCCCTCAACCGGTTCGGCGGCGTCATCTTCACCCGGGCCGGCAGCTCCATCCGCTCCCTCGCCGACCTGCGCGGCACCCGGTTCATGTGCGTGAAGCGCACCTCCTTCGGCGGCGGCCAGATGGCCTTCCGGCACCTCATCGAACACGGGATCAACCCCTTCCGGGACTTCACCCTGGTGGAGGGCAAGAAACACGACAACGTCGTCTACGCCGTCAAAAACGGCGTCATGGACGCCGGGACGGTCCGGAGCGACACCCTGGAACGGATGGAGGCGGAGGGCAAGATCCGCATGGGCGAGTTCCGGGTGATCGACCCGGCCCACGACGGCTTCCCCTTCGTCCACACCACCATCCTCTACCCGGAATGGCCGTTCGCGGCCCTCGCCAAGACCCCGGCGGATCTCAACCGGCGGGTGACCCGGGCCCTCCTTTCCCTGAAGGAGGGGCACCCGGCGGCCAAGGCGGCCAAGATCGCCGGCTGGACCGCCCCGCTGGACTACGGCCCGGTGGCCGAATGCCTCCGGATCGTCAGGGAGCACGAAAAATGAGGCCGGGCGTCGGCCTGACAGGGGGAATCGGATCATGATGAAACGCCTCAATCGAAACCACGGCGGCACCTTCGGCGCCAAGGTGGTGGCCCTCACCGGCATCTTCACCGCGGTGGGCACCCTGGTGCTGGTGGCCGGGACCCTTCTCTACCTCTCGGTCCAGGCCCAGCACGAGCAGAACGCCCAGGTGGCCGACCTGCTCTCGCGCCTCCAGGAACAGCAGACCGCCCATCTCCAGAAGAAGCTCCAGGAAAAGGGCGACACCCTCGGGCGCATCATGGCCATGATCGCGCCCGAGCGGGTCCTCGGCTACGACTTCTCGGCCCTGGAGGAATACGCCTCGGCGAGCCTCCAGGACCCGGACATCGCCTTTCTCTCCTTCCGCAACCTCGACGGCAAGCGCCTGGCGGGGACCGACCCGGTGGCCGGCATCCCCGTCATCACCCAGCCCATCCTCGTGGAAGGTGAAAAGATCGGGACCGTCCAGCTCGGCCTCAAGCGGGACTACATCGACAAGGCCGTGGAGGAGAGCCGGGCCAGCATCGAGGACTTCCGCGAGGCCTCCCTGGCGGCCACCCGAAAGGCCAAGGCCCGGATGATCCGGGCGGCGGTGATCCTGGCGGTCATCACCCTCCCGCTGGTGATCCTCACCTTCTGGCTGGTGGTGGACCGGATGATCAGCCGGCCGCTCCGCGGGGTGGTGACCGAGATCAGCCAGGGATCCGCCCAGCTCACCGAGGCCTCCGCCCAGGTGGCCACCGCCTCGCAGCAGATGGCCAGCGGGGCCTCGGAGCAGGCCGCCACCCTGGAGACCACCGCCACCGCCATGGAGGAGATCGCCTCCATGACGGAGCAGAACGCCCAGAACGCCAAGAGCGTGGAAGACCTCTCCTCCTCCAGCCAGGAGGTGGTCAACAACGCCAACGCCTCCATGCAGGAGCTGACGGGCTCCATGACCGAGATCGCCGCCTCCGGGCAGGAGATCAGCCAGATCATCAAGACCATCGACGAGATCGCCTTCCAGACCAACCTCCTCGCCCTGAACGCCGCCGTGGAGGCCGCGCGGGCCGGGGAGGCCGGGGCCGGATTCGCCGTGGTGGCCGACGAGGTCCGAAACCTCGCACAGCGCTCCGCCGAGGCCGCCCGCAACACCGCCGGGCTCATCGAGCAAACCATTCGGAAGATCGACCGCGGCTCCGACCTCGTCCGCCGCACCAACGAGGCCTTCGGCGAGGTCACCACGGGCTTCAACCGGATCCGCCAGCTCATCTCCGAGATCTCCGCGGCCAGCCAGGAGCAGGCCCAGGGCATCACCAGCATCAACGCCAACATGAACGAGCTCGAGACCGCGGTGCAGCGGGTGGCCGCCACGGCGGAAGAGACCTCCTCCGCCAGCGAACAGCTCCGGGGCCAGGCCCGCCACCTCGAGGACATCGTGGCCCGCCTCACCGAGATGGTGGGCCGCGACCACAGCCGGGAACCCTACTCCCTCGACGGCGGGCGGCTGGAACTTGCGAACTACGAGGACGAATATGCGCCAGAACGAAAAGAACCCCAGCGGGCTCTCGGAGCTTGAGGGCAAGTACCTCACCTTCACCCTGGCCGACGAGGACTACGGCCTGGAAATCATGAAGGTGCGGGAGATCATCGGCCTCATGGAGATCACCGCGGTCCCTCAGACCCCGCCCTACGTCAAGGGCGTCATCAACCTCCGGGGCAAGGTGATCCCCGTCCTGGACCTCCGCCTCCGGTTCGGGATGCCGGAACGCGCCTACGACGAGCGGACCTGCATCATCGTGGTGGAGATCCGGGAGGGAGACGAGAAGGTCCACGTGGGGGTGGTGGTGGACACGGTCTCGGAGGTCCTCAACATCGCGGGGGAGGACATCGAGCCCCCGCCGGGCCTCGGCATGCACGTCATGGCCGGGGCCATCCTGGGGATGGCCAAGGTGAAGGACCGCGTCAAGATCCTCCTGAACATCGAGGAGATCCTCAAGGACGAGGGATGGAACCTGCTCGCCGAGGCCGAGCCGGCCGCCGCGGAGGCCTGAGCCGGGCCGGGCGGGAGGGCCGCGGCGGCCCGGGAACGGACAACGAACCATGGACACGAAGAGGACGGAACGGGGGATCCGGTTCAAGACCACCGCGGCGCTCGCCGCCGCAACGGCCCTCACGGTGCTCGCCGTGGGCCTCCTGCTCGCCACGGCGGTCCGCACCCACCAGGCCTTCGAGCACTATACCGCCACGGCGGAATCCCTGGCGACCACCCTGCGGGACATGTACGCCCAGGGGCTCCAGCAGGGCCAGGCCATCCGCAACGTCGTGCTGGATCCTTCCAACCGGCGGGCCTACCAGGCCCACGAGGCCGCCGTGGAGGCCTTCGGCGATCTCTGCGACACCTTCCTGGACCTGGCCCGCGCCGCCGGGAGGACGGACTTCGTGCGGTCCGGGGAGGAGATCCGGCGCCTGTGGCGGGGCGACGTGGAGCTTCGACGGCGGATCCTCTCCCTGGCCGCCGCCGGCCGCCTGGACGAAGCCAGAGAAGCGGTCCGCTCCGACCAGGTCCGCCTCTGGCGGGCCTACCAGTCCAAGATGATCCGGCTCCTCGACGAGGTCGGGGCCTACCGGACCGCCTTCCGGGTGGACACGGCGGCCAAGGTCCGCCGCTACACCATCGTGGGCGCCCTGTCGGGCCTGGCGGCCGTGGGCATCTCCATCGCCCTGGGGTTCCTCCTGGGCGGCTCCTTCCGGCGGCTGATCCACCTGAACCTAGGACTCCACCGGGAGGCGGAGCGGATGGCGGCGGCGTCGGCGGAAGCCGCCGCCGCCAGCAAGGACCTCGCCGACGGCGCCGCGGCCCAGGCGGCCGCCCTGGAGGAGACCGCCGCCTCCCTGGAGCAGATGGCCTCCATGACACGCCGGAACGCGGAAAACGCCCACGAGGCCAACCAGCTGGTGGAAAAATCCCGCGACGTGCTCCACAAGGCCAACCGGTCCATGCGCGACATGGACGAGTCCATGAAGAGGATCTCCGCCGCCGGAGAACACATCGGGCGCATCATCGGCACCATCGACGAGATCGCCTTCCAGACCAACCTTCTCGCCCTGAACGCCGCCGTGGAGGCCGCGCGGGCCGGGGAGGCCGGGGCCGGATTCGCCGTGGTGGCCGACGAGGTCCGAAACCTCGCCCAGCGCTCCGCCGAGGCCGCCCGCAACACCGCCGGGCTCATCGAGGAGACCCGCCGGCGCATCGACGGCGGGGCCGGGCTCCTCGAGGAGGTGGAGGCCTCCTTCGGGGAGGTCATGGAACACTCGGGCCGCCTCGAGAACCTCGTCCGGGAGATCAGCGCCGCCAGCAAGGAGCAGGCCGGCGGCGTGGAACAGCTCAACCTGGCCGTCCAGCAGATGGACCAGGTGGTCCAGAAGAACGCCGCCACCGCCGACAAGGTGGCCTCCAGCAGTGACGGCCTGCGCCGCCAGGCCCAGGTCCTCACGGCCACCGTCCGGGCCCTCTCGGAAGTCATCGGCGACGGCGGCGGCCGGCCCCCCGCCACGCCTGCCGCCGGGCGGCGTCCCGCTCCCGCCCCCCGCCCCGCGCAGCCGGCACTCCCGCCCCGCCCCGACCGGGCCCCCGCCCCGGCCGCCGCCGGGCCCCGGAAGGCCCCCCCGAACGGGGAGCGGCCCTTCGTGAACCCCGCCCGGGCCATCCCCTTCGACGACGAAGTGGAGGCCCAATTTGAAGACTTCTAGGCCGCCAGCGGCGACCAGGGAAGCGCCGGGGAGGGGGACCGCCGACCTCTTCGAGACGGTGCCCCTGCGCGACCAGGAGTTCCAGCGCCTCAGCGACCTCATCCACCGCAAGGCCGGGATCTACCTCCGGGCGGAAAAGAAGGAACTCCTCAAGGCCCGGCTCGGAAAGATCCTGCGCCAGAGAGGCATCCGGAGATTCTCCCACTACTACCGGCTCGTGGTGGAGGACGAGACGGGGGCCGAGCTCGCCGCGCTCCTCGACGCCATCTCCACCAATCTCACCCAGTTCTTCCGGGAACGCCGGCACCTCGACTTCCTCACCGGCGAGGCCATCCCGGAGATCCTGCGGCTGCGGCGCCTCGACCGGGACCGGACGCTCCGGATCTGGAGCGCCGGGTGCGCCAGCGGCGAGGAGCCCTTCTCCCTGGTCATCGCCTGCCTCGAGGCGAAGGTCCTGCCGCCCACCTGGCGGCTGGAGGTCCAAGCGACGGACCTCTCCACCCGGGTCCTGGCCCAGGCGGAACGGGGGATCTACGACATCCAGAAGACCACCCCCCTCCCCCGCCACGTCCTGCACCGTTACTTTCAGAAGGGGATCGGCCGATACGATGGGTATGTCAGGGTGAAGGAGACCGTCCGGCGGCACGTCCGCTTCCTTCGACACAACCTCATGGAGCCCTTCCCCTGGCGCGATCCCATGGATATCATCTTTTGCCGGAACGTGATGATCTACTTCGACAAGCCCACCCAGGAGCGGACCGTGAGGCGCTTCCACGCCTGCCTTCGGCCGGGGGGATTCCTCTTCGTGGGGCATTCCGAGAGCCTCATCGGGACGGATCACCCCTACCGGTACGTCCGCCCCACCGTCTACCGGAAGGAACCGGCGGCCTGAAACCATGCGGATCGTCGTGGACATCGCCGACATGCGGCTGAGCCAGGACCCGGGGGCCACGCTGGTGACCTATTCCCTCGGCTCCTGCATCGCAGTGGCCATCCACGACCCGGTGGCCCGGGTGGGCGGCCTCCTCCACTACATGCTGCCCTCCTCCAAGCTCAACTGGGAACGGGCCCAGGAAAACCCCTGCATGTTCGCCGACACGGGCATCCCCCTCCTCTTCCGAAAGGCCTACGCCATGGGGGCCAAGAAGGAGAACATCGTGGTCAAGGTGGCCGGGGGCGGCAACATCATGGACACCGAGGACTTCTTCGCCATCGGGAGCCGCAACTACCTCGTCCTGGAGAAGATCTTTCGCCAGAACGGCATCACCATCGCCGCCGAACACGTGGGCGGACGCTTCAACCGCACCGTCTACCTCCACGTCGGGACCGGCCGCCTGGTCGTCAAGATCTCCGGCGGCAAGGAGATCGAGCTATGAACCCGAAGAAGATCGACGAGATCTACGCCGCCGTCGACCGGCTGCCGCCCTTCCCGGAGATCGCCCACCGGGTGATGCTCCTCATGGACGATCCCAAGGCCACCGTGCAGGACATGGTCGAGATCGTGAAGTACGACCAGGGCATCACCACCAACATCCTCCGGGTCTGCAACTCCGCCGCCTTCGGCCTGCCCCGGAAGGTGGAGTCCCTCTCCACGGCCATCTCCCTCCTGGGCCAGCGCCAGCTGGTGGACATCATCATGGCCAACTGCGGGGAACGGCTCCTGTCGGAATCCGTCCCGGGCTACGACCTGAAGAGCCGGGAGCTCTGGTGGCACTCCGTCACCACCGCCACGGCCTCGAAGCTCATCGCCCGCCGCTGCCGGGAGGCCTTCCCTCCCCACCTCTTCACCACCGCCCTCCTCCACGACATCGGCAAGATCGTGCTCCACACCTACGTCAGGGACGACTTCGAGCGGATCACCGCCCTGGTGAAGGAACGGGGCGTCCCCTTCTACGTGGCCGAAGCCGAGGTGCTCGGGGCGGACCACGCCCGGATCGGCGCCGAGATCCTCTCGCGATGGAACTTTCCCGCCGAGATCGTGGAAGGCGTCCGGATCCACCACCAGCCCGAGGCCTGCCGGGAAAACCACCTCGGGGCGGTGGTGGCCCTGAGCGACCTCCTGTCCGTGGTCATGGGCATCGGGGCGGGCGTCGACGGGCTCACCTACGAGGGAGGCTCGGAGCTCCTGGAGATATGCGGCCTGGAGGCCGGGGAGATGGACCTCCTCCTCGCCGAGCTCTGGGACGAGCTCAGGCGGACGGAGGACATGCTCGGCGTCCATCCCTGAGACGCCGGCGGGAAGCCCCGCCGCGCCGGAGCGCCCGTGAAAAAGATCCGCGTGCTCATAGTGGACGACTCCGCCGTGGTGCGGAAGGTCTTCCGGGAGGAGCTCTCCAAGGAACCCGACATCGAGGTGGTGGGCACGGCACCGGATCCCTACGTGGCCCGGAACAAGATCGTCGAACTCCGGCCCGACGTGGTGACCCTCGACATCGAGATGCCGCGGATGGACGGCATCACCTTCCTCGGAAAGCTCATGGCCCACTGGCCGCTGCCCGTCATCATCGTGAGCTCGCTCACCCCCTCGGGCAGCCGCCTGGCACTCGAAGCCCTGGGCAAGGGGGCCGTGGAGGTCATGGCCAAGCCGGACGGCTCCTTCTCGGTGGGCGACATGAGCCGGCAGCTGGCGGAGAAGATCCGGGCCGCGCACCTCGTGGACGTCGCGCGGCGGCCGCGCTCCGGCCCGGTGGGCGGGACGGCCTCCGCCCCCTCCCCCCTCACCCACACATCTCGCAAGGTCATCGCCATGGGGGCCAGTACCGGGGGCACGGAGGCCCTCACGTCCATCCTCTCCCGCCTCCCCCCGGACGTCCCGGGCATCCTCGTGGTCCAGCACATGCCGCCCGGGTTCACCGCCTCCTTCGCCGAACGGCTCGACGAGCTGTCCCCCATGGAAGTCCGGGAGGCGCGGGACGGCGAGGCGCTGCTGCCGGGCATGGCGCGCATCGCGCCGGGCAACCGGCATCTCGTCCTCATCCGCAGCGGCGACCGCTACCTCACCACGGTGAAGGACGGGCCCCTGGTCAACCACCAGCGGCCCTCGGTGGACGTGCTGTTTAAGTCGGTGGCCCGGGCCGCGGGCCCCAACGCCGTGGGTGTCATCCTCACCGGCATGGGCGGCGACGGGGCCAAGGGGCTGCTGGAGATGCGCCGGGCCGGCGCCGCCACCCTGGCCCAGGACGAGGCGAGTTCCGTCATCTACGGCATGCCGCGGGAGGCCCTGAAGGCGGGGGGGGTGGAACGCGTGGTCCCGCTGGAGGAGATGCCACGGGTCATCCTGGCCGCCCTCGAACGGCCGGCGCGGGCGGCCGCCGCGGAGGCCCCGACGGAGGATCCGCCGGCCGAGGGCTGAGGACGCCGCGGGGGCGGAAGACCCCGGTCCACGAGAAGGGGCCCCCGGCATGCGGCCGGGGGCCCCTCTCGGTTCCCGTCGTTACGGAAAGGGGAGTCCTACTCGTCCGTCATCTCCACGCCCTTCCAGGACTCCACCGCGGGCTCCGGCGGCGGGGCCACCTCGGGCACCTCCTCGGGCTCCACCATGGGCATGGTGGGAAGCGTCTCCATGGCGGCCGGCTTCATGGCCATCTTGGGAGTCTTGGCCAGGGCGGCGGCCAGGTCGTCCGCCAGCGTGGCGGCCGCCTCCTCCACGGCCCGGTCGACCTGGGCCCGGTCGGCGGGATCGGCCCAGGCGGAGCGCGGGATGACCTGCTTCTCCACCCGGTTCGCCCAGACCACGCGGCCGGTCCGGACGTCCTGGAGCGCGAGGCTCAGCTGCACGACCCCCTTGGGGATCTTGCCGCCCTTGGCGGCCAAATACGCCACGGAGGCGCCGGTGCCGCCCCAAAAGGCGGCGTTCTTGCCGTGGTGGTCGTTGTTGCCGGCCCCGGGGACGTCCGCGTAGGGCGTCTCCACCGAGGAGGCGCCCCCCGCCACCGCCCCGGCGATGGCACCCACCGCCATCTGCTGCCAGAGATCGTAGTCCTCGGACTCGGCCACGCCGAAGAGGGTGGTGGAACTGAGGTCGAAGGTGAAGGGCAGGAGCCCCCGCTTGAGCGGATCGAAGGAGTGCCCCTCGCGCACCTCGTACTCGACGATGCGGCCGCGGAGGACGTAGTCGGCCCCGAATCGCTGGCCGATGTCCTGGATGGTCTCGCGGTCGAGACCCACCTTGGCCATCTCCAGGCGGCCCGACTCGTTGCCGGCGGCGTTCAGGGCGATCTGCTTGCGGATCTCTTCCTTCATCTCGGGAGACCAGCCCTTGTTGAGCTCCCGGGCGATCACCCGGTTGGCCGAGGCATGGGTGGCGGACTCGAGGACCCGGATGACGCCGAGATCCACGAGGTACTGCACCACGTCCTCGGGCACGGGCGAGAGGATGCCGTGGCGGGCCAGCCGGTGGGCGATGGCATCGTGGACCTTGACCTGGCGCCGCATGGAGTCGTCCAGGGTGATCCCTTCCGCATAGTCGGCCAGCGGGAGCAGCACCACGTGGTGCGTGGGCTCCACGGTCAGGTCGTTCCCCGTCCGGATGTGCGTGACACTCTCGCTGACCGACTGCCCGCAGGCGGCCAGGGCCAGGCACAGCCAGACGCCCGTCAAGATGCCGAAGGATTTTCTCGTCATGAATGGCCTCCCCGCTACATGGGCACGCACATCACGTGCTGGTGCCGTACTCAATCATTCTCATCGGTTCGCATGGCCGGTTCATTAAGTCTCTTTTAGACCAAGGCCGGCAATCCCGGCAAGGGCATCGTCCGTCCCGACAACATGCAAAATGCGTGCACCAAAGCGCCGCGCCCTGCCGCCGCCACGAAAAACGGCGGGGGAGGCCCCCGCCGTCGATGCCGGCCCACTCCGGCGCCGCTATTCCTTCTCCGGCGCGGCACGCCCGGGCGCCGGGCCGGCGATGTGGCCCCGCGCCACCTTCACCCGGACGCCGTCGGCCACCTCGAGGGTCACCACCTGGTCGGTGAGCCCCGTCACCCGGCCGATGAGCCCGCCGGCGGTGACCACCTCGCGGCCCCGCTCCAGCTCGTCCAGGAACTTGCGGTGTTCCTGGGCCTTCTTCTGCTGGGGGCGGATCAGGAGAAAGTAGAAGATGACGAAGATGAGGATGAACGGCATCAGGGAGACCAGCGGGTTCGGCGCGCCCGCGGCGCCCCCGGCCGGCTGCCCCCCCATGGCGAATGCGATGCCCAGTGCGGTCATGGTGTTCCCTCCCTCCTCTGGTAGAAGTCCCTCCGGAAGGCCTCGAAGGCGTCCCGCTCGATGGCCTCACGCATCCGCCGCATCAGCTCCAGGAAGTAGTGCAGGTTGTGGATGGTGTTGAGGCGATAGGCCAAGAGTTCCCGCGCGACGAAGAGGTGCCGGAGATAGGCCCGGGAAAAATGCCGGCAGGTGTAGCAGGTACAGGCCGGGTCCACGGGGCCCGGATCCTCCTTGTAACGCGCGTTCTTTATAACAATGCGGCCGAACGAAGTAAAGAGCTGGCCGTTTCGGGCGTTCCGGGTGGGCAGCACGCAGTCGAAGAGGTCCACCCCCCGGGCCACGCACTCCACGAGGTCTTCCGGGGTCCCCACGCCCATAGCGTAGACGGGGCGGTCCGCCGGGAGGCAGGGCCGTGCGGTCTCCACCATCTCGAGCATGAGCGCCTTGGGCTCGCCGACGCTGAGCCCCCCCAGGGCGTAGCCGTCGAAGCCCAGGGCGGCCAGTTCCTCCGCGCTCCGCCGCCGCCACACGGGGTCCATGCCGCCCTGCACGATGCCGAAGAGCCTGAGCTCCGGGCGGCGGCGCGCGGCGAGGCACCGGGCCGCCCACCGGGTGGTGAGCCCGGAGGCACGGGCCACCTCCGCCTCCCCGGCGGGATACGGGATGCAGGTGTCGAGGCACATCATGACGTCGCTGCCCAGGGCCTCCTGGACCTCCACGGCCAGCTCCGGCGTCAGCCGGTGCAGCGACCCGTCGACGTGGGAGCGGAAGACCGCCCCCTCCTCCTCGATGCGCGCGAGGGCGGCCAGGCTGTAGACCTGGAACCCGCCGCTGTCGGTGAGAATGGGCCCGTCCCAGCCCATGAACCGGTGGAGCCCTCCCAGGCGGCGGATCCGCTCGTGACCGGGCCGCAGGTAGAGGTGGTAGGTGTTGCCGAGGAGGATCCGGGCCCCGAGGCCGTGGAGGTCCTCCGGCGTCAACGACTTGACGGTCGCCTGCGTGCCCACGGGCATGAAGGCCGGGGTGGGGACCTCGCCGTGGACCGTGTGGAGGCGGCCGGCGCGGGCGGCGCACTCCGAGCTCCGGGCCGTCTCCTCGAAGACCCTCATTCGGCCCCGCCGGCGAGGCGCCGGAGGAGCCGCTCGTGGAGGCCCTCGAAGGCGCCGTTGGAGAGGACGGCCACCACGTCGCCGGGGCGACAGGCGGCGACGAGGTCGTCGGCGATGGCGCCGGCGTCCGGGAACCACCCGGCGGCCACGCCGCGGGTCTCGAGATCCGCCACCAGGCGCCGCGAGGAGAAGCGTTCCGCCGCCGGGACCTTCTCCGGGTCGGGCACCTCCCGGACCCAGACCCGGTCCGCCGCGTCGAAGGCCCGGGCGTAGGCCTCCTGGAAGACCTTGCGCCGGCTGGTGTTGGTCCGGGGTTCGAAGGCCACGAGGAGCCGCCGCCCCGGGTAGGCCGCACGGAGGGCCTCGAGGGTGACGCGGACGGCGGTGGGGTGGTGGGCGAAGTCGTCGATGACGGTGACGCCGCCGGCCTCCCCCCGGACCTCCTGGCGGCGGCGCACCCCCCGGCAGGCCGCCAGCCCCCGGGCCGCGCCCTCCGGTTCGACCCCGAGCCCGTCGCAGAGCGCGGCCACGGCCAGGGCGTTCAGGGCGTTGTGGGCCCCGGGGAGGGCCAGGGTGAAGGCCCGCCGCCGCCCGCCGGGCGCCACGGCCTGGAAGGCGGTGCCGTCGGGGCCGACCTCCACCGACTCGAGCCGCCAGTCGGCCCCGGGCCCGGTCCCGTAGGTGACCACTGGGGCGGCGGCCCCGGCGGCCACCTCGAGGACGTCGGGCCAGTCGCTGCAGGCCACCAGGAGCCCGTCCGGCGGCAGGAGCGCCACCAGGCCCCGGAAGGCCGCCTTGACGGCCGCCAGGTCCGGGTAGATGTCGGCATGGTCGAACTCCAGGCTGGTGAGGATCACCGCCTGCGGCCGATAGTGCAAGAACTTCGGCCCCTTGTCGAAGAAGGCGGTGTCGTACTCGTCGCCTTCCAGGACGAACCACGGCGGGGCGCCCGGGTGGAAACCCCGCCCGTGGGACCGGACCACCCCGCCGATCAGGAAACCGGGGTCGTAGCCCGCCCCGGCCAGGGCACCCACGAGGAGACTCGCCGTGGTGGTCTTCCCGTGGGTGCCGGCGACCACCAGGGAGGCCCGGTCCTCCAGGCAGAGCCGGGCCACGGCCTCGGGCAGGGAGAGGTAGGGGAGGCCGGCCTCGATGACGGCCCGGGCTTCGGGGTTGTCGCGCCGCACCACGTTGCCGATGACCACGAGGTCCGGTGCCGGCTCGAGGTTGCCCGGGTCGTAGCCCTGGGCCACGGGGATCCCGAGTTCCCGGAGGAGGTCGCTCATGGGCGGGTAGACGTTGGCGTCGGAGCCCCGGACCACGTAGCCCCGGGCCTTGAAGAGCCCGGCGAGGGCGGCCATCCCCGTGCCGCAGATCCCGACGAGATGCACCACCGCCCCCGGGGGCGGTATCCCCGGCACCCGCCGCGCCCCGCCGTCGTGGCCCGATTCCCGGCTCGTCATGACACCTCGCCCCTTGCAGATGATCTCGGCGGGCCGGGGACAAGGCCGCCCCCTCCCCGGCCGCTCGCCCGCCGCTCCGCCGCCATGATAAACGGTTCCCCGCCCCTCCGCACCCGCCCGCCTCCCTGGCTGGGGGCGGCCGTGGTACATTCGGGGCGATGGCCGCGCCCACCCCGGAAAGACCCGCGTCCCGCCCGCACGCCTCCGTAGCGTCTCGTCCGGAACTCCTGGCGCCGGCGGGCACCCTCGAGGCCTTCCACGCCGCCCTGGCCGAGGGCGCCGACGCGGTCTACGTGGGGCTCAAGACCCTGAACGCCCGGGCGCTGGCCGCCAACTTCACGCCGGCCCAGGTGGAGCGGCTGGCGGACACCGCCCACGGCCTCGGCCGCCGGCTCTTCGTGGCGCTCAACGCCCTCGTCCGCGAAGACGAGGTGCCGGAATTGATCCGGTCCCTGGCGGCCCTCGAGGCGGCGGGCGTCGACGCCGTCATCCTCCAGGACCTCGGGGCCTGGCATCTCGCCCGGCGCCACTTCCCCGGCCTCCGACTCCACGCCAGCACCCTGATGGCCGTCCACAACGGGCCCGGCGTCCGCCAGGCCCATGCCATGGGGTTCGCCCGGGTGGTCCTCGCCCGGGAGATGACCCTCGACGAGATCCGGGCCGCCGCCCGGGCGGCCCCGGTGGAGACCGAGGTCTTCGTGCACGGGGCCCTCTGCTTCAGCTACTCCGGCCTCTGCCGCTTCAGCAGCGCCTTCGGCGGCCGTTCCAGCACCCGGGGCCGGTGCGTCCAGCCCTGCCGGCGCCGGTACCGGTGGGGGGAGAAGACCGGGACCTTCTTCTCCATGAAGGACCTCTGCGCCCTGGATGCCCTGGACGAGATCCGGGCCGCGGGCGTCCGTTCCCTCAAGATCGAGGGGCGGCTCCGCCCGGCCCACTACGTGGCCTCCGTGGTGCGGGCCTACCGCCTGGCCCTGGACGCGCCGCCCGGGGACGCGGCCGCCCGGGCGGAGGCCCGGCGGCTCCTGGAGGACGCCCTGGGGCGCCCCGGGACCCCCGCCTACCTCCGTTCCCCCCACCCCGAGACCGCCCTCGCGCCGGAGCGGACCGCCAACACCGGCCGCTTCCTCGGGGAGGTCCGGCGGGTGGCGGGCGGCCGGCTCCTCGTCGCAACGCGCCGGGCGCCGCGGCCCGGGGACCGGCTCCGGGTCGTGGCCCGGCGGGGCGAGCACCAGGCCGCCTTCGTCTGCCGGGCCGTCGCCGCCGGGAAGGCCGGGACGGTATGGATCGAGGGCCTGGCAGCGGCCGAAGGCCGCAAAACCCCGCCCGCCGGTCCTTTCGGCCCCGGGGACCGGGTCTTCAAGGTGGACGAGGGGGCCTCCGCCCTCCTGGCCGGCCACCGCCCCCTCCCCGCCCCGCGCGACCGGCGGGGACGCGGCCGGCGCCGGAAGGCGGCCCGGGAACGGGCCGAAACGGCCCTGGCCGACTACCGGTCGGCGGCGGCCGGCGCCGCGGGGCGTCCCCGCGGCCCGGCCCGGCCCGAGCTGTGGGCCGCCGTCCGGGACCCGGCCGCATGGCGCGAGATCCAGGGGCTCCGCCCGGACCGCCTCGTGGTGGAGATCAACCGCCGGACCCTGGCGGCCTTCCTCCGGCATCCGCCGTTCCCGGCCCGGACCGGCCGGCTCCTGTGGGCCCTGCCGCCGGTGCTCCACGAGGAACGGCTCGCCTTCCACCGCTCGGCGCTCCGGCGGATCCTCGCCGCCGGGTTTGCCGGGTTCGTGGCGGCGAACCTCTCCCACCCCGCCTTGATCCGGGAGGCCGCCGGCGAAGCCGGGAGCCGCCGGGTCGAGATCCACGGCGGCGCCGGGCTCAACATCCTGAACTCGCTCGCCGTTCGGGCCGCCGGGGAACTCGGCCTCGCCTCCGTGCAGCTGTCGGTGGAGTCGGACCGGGACAACCTCGAGGCGCTCCTGGCGGCGGGGCCGCCGCTCCCGGCCGGGCTCACGGTCTACGGCTATCTCCCCCTCTTCACCACCCGGATGCGGCACCCGGCCTTCCGGCCGGGGACGCCGGTGGTGAGCCCGAAGGGGGAACGCCTCCACTGGACGGCCGACGCGGCGGCGGGCCACCTCCTCCCGGCCCGCCCCTTCTCCCTGCTGGACAAGGAGAAGGAGCTGCGCCGGCTCGCCCTCTCGGCCTGGGTCCTGGACTTCACCCACCGCCCGCCCCGGCGGCGCGGGCCGGGACGCCTCCGATCCCGGCGCGACCTCGACCGGCTGGAACGGGGCTGGGACTGGAACTTTTCGGGCCGGCTCCGCTAGCCGGCATCCTCCAGGCCCCAGCGGCGGAGCTTCTGGCGCAGGGTCTTTCGGTCGATGCCCAGGAGCCGCGCCGCCTCGGACCGGTTCCCCTCGGCCCGGCGGAGGACCGACAAGACGTGGCGGCGCTCCACCTCGTCGAGGGGGAGGGGCCGTCCCGCCTCCCCCGGGACGGGAGAGGCCGCCTCCGGCCCCGCCGTCTCGCCGGCCGCCTCCAGGAGTCCGGCCGCCTGGAGGTCGTCCGCGCCGATGGTCCCCCCCCGGGCGAAGATCACGAGCCGCTCCACGGCGTTCTCCAACTCCCGGACGTTGCCCGGCCAGTGGTAGGCCTCGATCCACCGCATGGCGTCCCCGGCCAGCCGGAGCCCGGGCCGCTGGTACTTGCGCCCGTAGCGCTCGAGGAAGTGCCGCACGAGGAGCGGGATGTCCTCGCGCCGTTCTCGGAGCGGCGGCGTCTCGAGCGCCACCACGTTGAGCCGGAAGTAGAGGTCCTCCCGGAAGGCGCCCGCGGCCACGGCCCGCCGGAGATCCTGGTTGGTGGCCGCGATGATCCGGACGTCCACCTTGGTGAGCCGGTGGCTTCCCACCCGGGAGATGACCTTCTCCTCCACGGCCTTGAGGAGCTTGGCCTGGAGGTCGAGGTCGATGTTGGCGATCTCGTCCAGGAAGAGCGTCCCGCCGTTGGCCAGCTCGAACTTGCCCATCTTGTTGGCGGAGGCGCCGGTGAAGGCGCCCTTGACGTGGCCGAAGAGCTCGCTCTCGAAGAGGGACGAGACCAGGGTGGAACAGTCCACGGCCACCAGGGGGCGGTCGCGCCGGGGGCTCGCCTCGTGGATGTAGCGGGCGAGCAGCCCCTTTCCCGTCCCGGACTCTCCGGTGACGAGGACGGTGCTGTCCGTGGCCGCCACGCGCTCCGCCTGCTCGAGGAGGCGCCGGAGCGCGGGGCTCCGGCCCACGATCTCGGGGGCACCCTCCTGGCGCCGGAGTTCCTCCTTGAGGTAGAGGTTCTCCAGCGCCAGGCGCCGGGCCTGCAGGGTCCGGTCCACCACCAGGCGGAGCTCTTCGGGCTCGAAGGGCTTCGAGAGGAAGTCGTTGGCTCCGAGCCGCATGGCCTCCACGGCGTTCTCCATGGTGCCGTAGGCGGTGATCATGACCACGGGGACCGCCGGGTCCTGCTCCCGGATCCGGCGGAGGAGGTCCAGGCCGTTGATATCGGGCATCTTGAGGTCGAGGAGGATGAGGTCGAAGGCGTAGCGCCCGAGGAGATCCAGGGCCTCCCGCCCGGTGGCGGCCTCGGAGATCTCGTGCCCCGCCCGGCCGAGCACCTGGGCCGAGCCGTCGCGGATGGCGGCGTCGTCGTCCACGATGAGGATGCGGGCGTCCATGGCCCCTCCTAGGCCCCCCCGCCGCGAAGCGGCAGGAAGACGTCGAACCGGGCGCCCCCCTCCGGACGGTTGCGGACCTCGATCCGGCCGCCGTGGCGCTGGACGATCCCGTGGGTGATGGAAAGCCCGAGCCCGGTTCCCTTCCCGAGCCGCTTGGTGGTGAAGAACGGCTCGAAGATCTTCGGAAGGAGGTCCTCCGGGATGCCGGGACCGTCGTCCTCCACAACGAACCGGACACCGTCCGGGTCGCGTGCCGGGGCCGTCTCGAGCCGAAGCACGCCCCCCCCGTCCATGGCCTCCGCCGCGTTGATGATGAGGTTCAGGACCACCTGCTCCACCTGCCCCCGGTCGCCCATGATGTGGGGGACCTCCGGGTCCAGGCGTTGCGCCACGCGAATCCGCTGGAAGATCTTGTGGTCCCGGACGAGTCCCAGCATGTCCCGGACCACGTGGTTGACGTCCACCGGGGCGTAGGGCCCGGCGTCGGAACGGCCGAAGTTCAAGAGCCCCTTGGCGATGATCCGGCACCGGGTGGCCAGCTTCAGGATCTTGTCGAGGTTGCCGCGGGCGGGGCTCTCCGGCGGCAGGTCCTCCCGGATGAGCTTCCCGTAGAGGAGGATGCCCCCCAGGGGGTTGTTGATCTCGTGGGCGATCTCCCCGGCCAGCTTTCCCATGGCGGTCAGGCGCTCGGCCTGGAGGAGGCGCCCCTCCCACGACCGGCGGGCCGTGACGTCCCGAAGGAGGCTCTGGAAGAGGAGACCGCCACCCACCTCGCAGGGCAGGCAGGTCATCTCCACCTCGATCCGGCTCCCGTCCCGGCGCCGCCCCATGTGCTCGCGCAGGCCGAGCCGGCGGTAGCCCGCCGGCCAGGGCGAGAAGAAGTCGCCCATGGGGCGTCCCACCACGTCCTCCGCCCGGGCGAACCCGAAGAGCCGGGCGAAGGCCTCGTTGGCATAGAGACAGGTCTCGCCGTCGTGGATGGCCCCCGCCTGCGGGATCTGCTCCCAGATTTCCACCAGGATTTCGGGGACTTTTTGGGTCACGGCCGCCACGCAGATGAGCTTACCGGCCCGGCCCCCGGGCGTCAACGCGGGCCCCCGGCGGCCGTCTTGCCCCGGGGGACCGCCGCGGGTATCCTCCCGCCATGGAGCCGGAGCCGCGCATCACGTGCCCCCACCCCACGCCCGGCGGCCGCGTCCCGGTCCGCTTCCCCGCCTGGGTCACGTGGGCGGCCTTCGGCGTGGGCCTCACCGGCGCCATCTCCCTCCGGCTCATCCTCGTCGCCAAGGCCTACGACCCCGACCTCATCCGCCTCTTTTGGTACATCGGGGTCTGCGGCAACATGCTCTTCTTCCTCTTCCGCTCCTACATCACCCAGCGCCGGCGGCGGGTCATCCTCTCCCTCGACCTCCCGGCCAAGCTCCAGGACGAAGCCCGCCTGTGCCCGGAAGACTACGAGGCCCTCCGATACCTGGTGGCGAGCCTCATGGCCTCGAAGGAACGCTGGAACTACTTCGTCATCTCGGCCTTCTCCCTGGCGGCCATCGCCTGGGACCTCTGGTGGCACGCCCGGTGAGGCGCCGCCTCAGCCGCCCGCCGCCTCCCGCCGGTTGAAGGCCACGGCGTCGGCGTAGCGCACCCCGCTGCCGCCGTAGATGTCGAGGGCGCTGCCGATGGTGAGATCGACCCGCCCCCGGCCGGCCTCCTTCACCCGGTGGAGGTCCTCCAGGGAGGAGGCCCCGCCGGCGTAGGTGGCGGGGATGGGGCTGAAGTCCGCCAGGCGGCGGACGAGCTCCAGGTCCACGCCCCGGCATTTTCCCTCCACGTCGGCGGCGTGCACGAGGAACTCGGCGCAGAACCCCGCCAGGTAACCGAGGCTGTCGGGGGAGATGGCCACCTCGGTAAAACGCTGCCAGCGGTCGGTGACGATGATGTAGTCGTTCCCCCGCCGGCGGCAGCTCAGGTCCAGCACCAGGCGCTCCCGGCCCACGGCCGAGACCAAGGCCTCGAGGCGGTCTGCCCGGATCCGCCCGTCCTGGAAGACGAAGGAGGTCACGATCACCGCCGCCGCCCCGGCCTCCAGCCAGCCGGCGGCGTTGGCGGCGGTGATGCCGCCGCCCACCTGGAGGCCGCCGGGCCAGGCCGCAAGGGCATCCCGGGCGGCGGCCTCGTTCCCCGGCCCCAGCATGATGACGTGGCCGCCGGTGAGGCCGTCACGGCGGAAGAGCGCCGCGTAGTAGGACGGCGGCCGGTCGGAGACGAAGTTCTCCCGCAGCCCCGCGGGGTCGTCGTCCCGGAGGGTGGAACCGACGATCTGCTTGACACGGCCGCCGTGGAGATCAATACATGGACGAAAGCGCATCTTCCCCCCGAAGATCACAGGAGAACGACATGTTACTCGCCGCCGCCGCCGAGATGCAAGCGCTCGACCGGGCCGCCATGGAGGAATTCGGCATCCCCGGCGTGGTACTCATGGAGAACGCCGGCCGCGGCGTGGCCGGACTCGTCCTGGAGGCCTTCCCCTCCGAGGCCGCCGGCGGCGTCCTGGTGCTCTCGGGGCCCGGCAACAACGGGGGCGACGGTTTCGTGATCGCCCGCCACCTCCACCAGGCGGGGGTTCCCGTCCGGGTGGCCGCCCTGGCCCCGGCGGAGAAGTTCCGAAACGAGGCGGGCGTCAACCTCGAGATCGTCCGCCGGAGCGGGATCCCCCTCGAGTTCTGCCCCACGGAAGCGGACGTCCCCGGCCTGGCCGGCCGCTGCCGGTCGGCCGGCCTCCTGGTGGACGCCGTCTTCGGGACGGGGCTGGCGCGGGAAGTCACGGGCCGCTTCGCGGAGATCATCCGCACGATGAACGACGCCGGCCGCCCGGTGGTCTCGGTGGACGTCCCCTCGGGGCTCTCCGCCGACACCGGCCGGCCGCTCGGAATCGCCGTGGCCGCCCGGATGACGGCCACCATGGCGCTACCGAAACTCGGGCTCGTGGTCTGGCCGGGGCGGGAGCTGGCCGGCGAGCTCCGGGTGGTGGACATCGGGTTGCCGCCGGCCGCCCTCCGCCGCCACCCGCCCGCCCAGGAACTGCTCGACGAGGCCGCAGCCCGGGAGCTGGTCCGGCCCCGGCCGCCCGACGGCCACAAGGGCACCTTCGGGCACCTCCTGGTCCTGGCCGGCGCCCCCGGCAAGACAGGGGCCGCGGCGCTGGCGGCCATCGGTGCCCTCCGCTCCGGCCCCGGCCTCGTCACCGTGGGGACCCCGGCCGGGTGCCAGCCGGTGCTCGCCGCGAAGCTCACCGAGGCCATGACGGCGGGCCTGGCCGAGACGGCGGATGGGACCCTGGCCGCGGCCGCCTGGAACGGCATCCGGGCGCTCCTCGAGGGCAAGCGGGCCCTGGCCGTGGGACCGGGCCTCGGCCTCGACGAGGAGGTGCAAGAGCTGGTGCGGCGCCTGGCGGCCGAGGCGCCCTGCCCGGCGGTCCTCGACGCCGACGCCCTGACCGCCCTCGGCACCGAGGCCCCGCGCATCCTCGCCGCCGCCCCCGCCCCCCGCCTCCTCACCCCTCATCCCGGGGAGATGGCCCGCCTGACGGGCCTTTCCACCGCCGAGATCCAGTCGGACCGGCTCGGGGCGGCCCGGGAACTGGCCCGCGCCACCGGCGCCGTGGTGGTCCTCAAGGGCGCGGCCACGGTGATCACCGAGCCGGGCGGGCGCGCCGCCGTCAACGGCAGCGGCAACCCGGGCATGGGCGCCGGGGGCATGGGGGACATCCTCACCGGGATCCTCGGCGGGCTGCTCGCCCAGGGCTACGCCCCCTGGGACGCCGCCCGGCTCGGGGTCTACGCCCACGGCCGGGCCGCCGACCTGCTGGCCCGGCAGGCGGGCCCCCACGGCTACCTCGCCCGGGAGGTGGCCGACTGGCTGCCCCGGCTGTGGAAGGCCTGGACGCCCCGATCCGTTCAGCCCACCGTTTCGGCCGCGTAGGCCCGGCAGGCCGCGACCCAGCTCGCCGCCGCCCCGGGGCACCCCGCCAGGTGCAGGTGGACGTAGCTGGCCACCGTCCGCTCCACGTGAAAGTGCGCCGTCTCCACCAAGCGCCCCGCCGCGTCCCACACCCGGAAGGGCCGCCGCGCGGCCGGCGGCGTCCCTTCCCCCCCGGCGGGCACCAGGCGGGAGTAGTGGAACTCGTGGCCCCGGAGCCGGGTCCCGGCGGGGCCGAGCAGGCAGTCCACGGCGAGTTCCACCTCCCGGTACCCCAGGGCCCGCCGCCGCGGAGTCATCTCCACGGCGTAGGGCAGAGCCCCCACCCAGGGGACGAGCCCGCCGGGGGCGGCCGGGTCCAGGAGGCCCCGGCAGAGGTAGAGGAGCCCTCCGCACTCGGCGTAGACGGGCATCCCCGCCTCGACGGCCCGGCGGACCGCCCCGAGGAGCGGACGGTTTTCGGCCAGCGCCGGGCCGTGGAGCTCGGGGTAGCCGCCCCCGAGGTAGAGCCCCGACGTCCCCGCCGGGAGGTCCGTGTCCCGGAGGGGGGAGAAGAAGGCGAGTTCCGCCCCGGCCGCCTCGAGAAGGTCCAGGTTGGCCCGGTAGTAGAAGCAGAAGGCCCGGTCCATGGCCACGGCCACCACCGGCCGCGGTTCCCCGCCGGGGCGGGCTGGGGCGCCCGGCGGGCCTTGGCGGCGGGCGGCCCCGCCGCGCCCTTCCGGGCACCCGAGGACCCGCAAGAGCTCCTCCATCCGGCCGCCGCCCTCCATCCAGCCGGCCAGGGCGGCCTGCACCCCGGGGCCGAGGTCCAGCTCCGCCGCGGTCACCAGGCCGAGGTGCCGGGAGGGCATCCGGAGCTCCTCGCGCCGGGGAAGCCACCCCACCCACGGAAGATCCAGGGGGGCCAGCGCCTCGAGGAGGATCCCGGCATGCCGGGACCCGCCGACCCGGTTCAGGAGGACCCCGGCCAGGCGGAGCTCCGGGTCGAAGTCACGGAAGCCCCGGACCAGGGCCGCCACGCTCCGCGCCGCACGGGCGGCGTCCACCACCAGGAGCACCGGGAGGCCGAGCCACTTGGCGATCTCTGCGGTGGAGCCGGCCTCGCCGTCGGCCCGGGCCCCGTCGAAGAGCCCCATGACCCCTTCCACCACGGCCACGTCGGCCCGCTCCATGCCCCGGGCGAAGATGCCGAGGACCTCGTCCCGGGCGGACATCCAGCCGTCGAGGTTCCGGGACGGGCGGCCGCACACCGCCGCGTGGAGACCCGGATCGATGAAATCCGGCCCCACCTTGAAAGGGGCCACCTCGAGGCCGCGCCGCCGGAGGGCGGCCATCAGGGCGAGGGTGACCGTGGTCTTCCCGCACCCGCTGTGGGGCCCGGCCACCACGACCCCCGGAGCGGCGGCGTGACGGGGGAAGGGACGTCCTTGCTGTTTCATGACCCGGGACCTATCTTTAATGATGCCGGTCGGGCAGGCCGATGATCATGACATCGGGCGGCCCGCCGGCGGCCCTGCGTCCCCATGAGAAACCACATCGGAAAGATCCGGAGGTCACACCGGCCCTTCGGCCTGAAGCCCCCGCCCCGGCTCCTGGACCGGGTCACACCCCTTCTCCGGATGACCCAGGGCCACCATCGGGCCGCCGCGGCCGTGGAGATGCCCGAGGTCCTGGACCTCGAGACCCTGGTGCTGCGCCGGCTCCACCACGCGCCCGGGGGGTTCTGCAACCCGTGGCTGAGCCGGCGGTTCCAACCCGCCGACATCCTGAAACGATGGGAAGGAAACCGGCCCCGGCGGCCGGCGGGGGCCCCGGCGGCGGTGCCCCTTTCGCCGGAGGCGGCCGCCGCCCTCCCGCCTCCGGCGGTCACCTTCCTCGGCCACAGCACCCTGTGGTTCCGGATGGGTGCCGCCGACATCATAACGGATCCCGTCCTGGGGAACATCTTTCCCGTCCTGCCCCGGCTCCAGGCCCCGCCCTGCCCGCCGGAGGCCCTGCCGCCCATGGACGTGGTCCTCCTGAGTCATGCCCACCGCGATCACCTGGACCTGCCAACGCTGCGGCGGCTTCGGGGACGCTACACCATCGTGGCCCCCCTGGGGTTCCGCCCCTTCCTCCGGCACTGGCACCGCCGCGGCCGCCTGCTGGAACTCGACTGGTTCGAGTCCGTGACCATCAAGGGCGTCCGTCTGACCTGCCTGCCGGCCCAGCACTGGTCCCGGCGGCGCCTGCGCGACACCAACCGCTCGCTCTGGGCCAGCTGGCTCCTGGAAGCCGCCGGGTGCCGGGCCTTCTTCGCCGGAGATTCCGGCTACTTCCATGGGTTCCACGAGATCGGCCGCAAGTTCGGCCCCGTGGACCTCGCCTGCCTGCCGGCGGGCGCCTACGAACCCCGCTGGTTCCTCCAGCCCGTCCACATGAGCCCGGAAGAGGCCGTCCAGGCCGGCCTGGACCTCCGCGCCGGGCGGATCCTCCCCATCCACTGGGGGACCTTTCCCCTGGGCGACGACCCGCCGGGGGCCCTCCCGGACCGCTTCCGCCAGGCCTGCCGCCGGCTGGGACTTGCCGAGGCGGCGACGCCGGTGCTCCGTCCCGGCGAGACCCTTCGCCTGGGAGACGCCGCCGGGGGCCGGCCGTGACGACCGCGGCCGCCGTCGCCCTGGTGGCGGCCCTCACGGTGGGCTGGGACCTCGGCTGGTGGGCGGCCGGCGTCCGTCCCCTCTCCCCCCGCCAAGTGGAACGCCTGGAGGGCGCCTGGCTCGTAGACGTTCGGACGCCGGGGGAGTTCGCCTGGCGCCACGTCCCCGGGGCGGAGAACCTTCCCGGCGGCCGCGGCCTCACGGCGGCGGCCGCCGCCCACCCCAAGGACCGGCCCGTGGTGGTGATCTGCTTCTCGGGACACCGCTCGCCCTTCGCCGCCCTTCGGCTTCGAAGGGCGGGTTTCCAGCGGGTCTACAACCTCACGGGCGGCATGGCCGGGTACCTGGCATGGAAGGCCCTCAGCAGGTGAGGTGGATGGCGAGAGCCACCCGCTCCGCCCCCATCTCGCGGCAGAGCTCGTTGAACCGTTCCACGGCCCTGGCAGAGGGCAGGGCCTCGAGGCGGATCTCCCGGGCCGCCAGGGCCTCTTCCAGGCTGGGGTCCGGGCGCATGAGCCCCGAGGCGCCCGTCCCGAGGACCAGGACCGCCGGCCGGGCCTCGATGACGTCGACCAGGTCCGCCTCCCCCACGGCGTGCCCCCGGTCCCGCCACCAGCCCTCGCGGACCCGTCCCCGGACGATCTTGAGGTCCCGCCGGAAGGGACGCCCGTCGACCTCCACCTCGCCGAACCGGTAATTGCCCACGCGTACTTCGTCCATGTCCCGTGCCTCCAGCGATCGGTGATCTGCGCCTCACCGTCCAGGTTGCCACCGCCGGCCGCCCCTGGAAAGCCCCCCGGCGGCCTCGGTTGACAAGGAGGGGGCCTCCGTATATAGAGAATTCCGTGTCGGGACGTGGCTCAGTCTGGTAGAGCACAGCGTTCGGGACGCTGGGGTCGGAGGTTCAAATCCTCTCGTCCCGACCACCCCCTTTCCTTGTGATTCCCCCCGGGGCCCGGCGCCCCGGCGCGGGTCCGTTCCCGTTCCCCAAGGACCAAGGAGCACGACATGGCCAAGATCGAAAGGGCCCTCATCAGCGTGACGGACAAGACGGGCGTGGTGGAACTGGCCCGCGATCTCCACGGCATGGGCGTGGAGATCATCTCCACCGGCGGCACCGCCCGGGCCATCCGGGAAGGCGGCGTCCCGGTCCGGGACGTCTCCGAGATCACCGGGTTCCCGGAGATGATGGACGGCCGCGTCAAGACCCTGCACCCGAAGGTCCACGGCGGCATCCTCGCCCTCCGCGACAACCCCGTCCACGCGGCCCAGATGGCCGAGCACGGGATCCGGCCCCTGGACCTCATCGTGGTGAACCTCTACGCCTTCGAAAAGACCGTGGCGCGGGAAGGCGTCACCCTGGCCGACGCCATCGAGAACATCGACATCGGCGGCCCCACCATGCTCCGGTCCTCCGCCAAGAACTTCCGCTTCGTCACCGTAGTGGTGGACCCGGCGGACTACGGCAAGGTGCTCGACGAGATGCGGGCCAACGGCGGGGCCACCACGCTGCGGACCCGCTTCGAACTGGCGCGGAAGGTCTTCGCCACCACCTGCCGCTACGACGAGGCCATCACGCGCTACCTCTCGGGTATCGACCCGGTCTCGGACCCCTATTTCGCGTAGATGATCTGCGTGGCCCTGGCGGAGCGGTCCGTCCGCGACCTCCTGGAGGCCGCGGACCGGGCGGCGGCCGGAGGCGCCGACCTGGTCGAGGTCCGCCTGGACGCCCTCGGGGCCCCCGGCCCGGCCGACGTGGAGACCCTCCTCGGAGCCGCCCCCCTGCCCCTGGTCTTCACCAACCGCCACCCCGGCGAGGGCGGCGCATTCCGCGGCCCCGAAGAGGCCCGCGTGGCCCCGCTCATCGCCGCGGCCCGGTCCGGGGCCGCCTACGTGGACATCGAGCTGCGGACCGAGGCCGGACTCCGCCGGCGGCTCCGCGAGGCCGCCACGTCCGGCGGCGCCCGCCTCATCGTCTCGCACCACGACTTCGCCGCCACGCCCCCGCCGGAGACCCTCCGCGACATCCTGGCCCGGCAGCACGCCGCCGGCGCCGACGTGGCCAAGCTGGTCACCACCGCCCGCTCCCCGGAGGAGGCCCGGCGCCTCCTCTTCCTCTACCCGGAGGCCGAGACCCGGGACCTGCCGCTCGTCGCCTTCGCCATGGGGCCGTTCGGGCGGACAACCCGCCTCGCCTGCCTCGCCCTGGGCGCCCCCTTCACCTACGCCACCCTCGAGGCGGGCCGGGAGACCGCCCCCGGCCAGGTCCCCCTGGCGGAGCTCCGGGACATCCTGGACCGGCTCCAGGCCCCGCAAAACACGCGCCGGTAGGGACCGCGCGCCCCATCTCGTTATCCTCTTGACTTGACGGAACTTTTTCTTTAGGTTCTTTTCAGTTGATCGCTGCGCCCCGAGAAAGGCAGGCAACCGTCCACATGACCCTCACAAAAGCCGAACTGGTCAACCGCATCTACGGGAAGAACCTCCTCAGCAAGGCGGAGGCCGTCCGTGCCGTGGAGGCGACCCTCGAGCTCATCAAGAGCACCCTCGAAAACGGTGAAGACGTCTTGATCAGCGGCTTCGGGAAGTTCGTGGTCAAGGACAAGAAGGCCCGCCGGGGCCGCAACCCCCAGACCGGCGAGGACCTCATCCTCGCCCCCCGCCGGGTGGTGACCTTCCGCCCCTCCGGCGTCCTCCGGAAGAAGATCAACGGCCGGGGCTGACCCCGGCCGCCGGGAGACACCCGGACTGCGCGCTTCTAGCCGGCGCCGGCGGCCTTGTGCCCTTCGCCGGCGGCCGCCGGTTCCCCGGGTGACGGGGCCGCGTCCGGGATGAGGGGGTGCTGGAGGGGATAGCGGTTGGGATCGAGCACCAGCTGCCGCCCCAGGCGCCGCTCCACGTTGATCACCAGGGGCCCCAGGAGGTTCGCCGTCATGGCCCGAGGGTTCCCCGCCGGGATGGTCACCAGCACCAGGACATCCACCTGCTCCCGCCGCTCGATCTCGAGCTCCCGTTCCACCGCGTCGGGGATATCGAAGCTGTAGTCGGGGGCAAAGAGGAACGGGCTGATCACCACGAAGGCCAGCTCCGGCCGGTCCACGCTCTGGAGCCAGAAGAAGGACGACCCCTCCCGGTGCGGCAGCAGGACGTAGCGCCGCTCGTCCGGAAAGCCCAGGATCCCCTGGGTCATGCGGATCATCTTCTCTTCCTTGATCTCGATGCGTCCAAAACGGGTGGTTGCGATTTCCATGGCGTTCCTTCCGGGGCCGGCCGCCGTCGAGACGGCTATTTCCTATTCCGCCGCCCGGCGAGCAGGGCCTCCAGGTCGCCGAGCTCGGGCCCGACGGCCGCCGCCCTCAGGTTCTCCTCCTGGATCCTCCGGAAGACCTCCTCCCGGTGCACCGCCAGCTCGGGCGGGGCCTTGACGCCGATCCGGACCTGGCGGCCCTTGATCTCCACCACCGATATCTCGATGTCATCTCCGATGGTGATCTTCTCTCCCGCCTTCCTGGTCAGGATCAGCATGGTGCCCTCCCTGGCGCCGGGCTGCGATGGATGCGTCGATCGACGGAACGTACACCGGGGCCGCTCCCATTCTATCAGATGTAGTTGACGAGGCTCAGCCCCGTCACCTTGGCGGCCGAGGCCAGGGCGGCCTGGTAGCTGGTCTGAAGGGCCTGGAGGTCGGCCACGGCCTTGACGATGTCGGTGTCCTCGATGTCCGAGAGCCGCTCCGTGTCGGTGAAGGTGAGCTCGTCGATCATGGCCGCCCGGTTGTCCAGGGTGTTGGTCCGGGCGCCGAGGCCCGCCACCTGGGACCGCAGGTAGTCGAGGCTCTTTTCGAGGTCAGCGAGGGCGATCTCGATGTTGGCGTTGCTGTCGGCCAAGAGACTGTCGTGGAGGAGGTCCAGGGCCTCGAAGGCACCGCTGTCGGCCAGGGCGGTCTTGCCGTCGGTGTTGATCTTCTGGGCCACCCCCGGGGCCACGTCCACGGCCACGTCCCCCTGGTCGCCCAGGTAGCGGACGGCGCCGTCGCGGTCGAGGACGAAGGGGGCCTCCCCCGGCCCGTATCCCCGGGTCTTCTGCCCGCCGAAGATGTAGCGGTCTCCCATCTTGGTGTTGCCGAGGGCCACCACCTCCTCGAGGAGGGTCTGGACCTCCTCGGCGATGGCGGCCCGGCTGGTGGCGTCCTGGGTGTCGTTGGCGCCCTGGACGGCCAGGGACTTGGCACGCAGCAGCCGGTCTTCCACCTGGGAGAGGGCCGACTCCGTGGCCGCCGCCCAGCCCCGGCCGTAGGAGATGTTGCGCGAGTACTGCTCCCCGTCGGCGATGTCGCCCCGGAGGGCCAGGGCGTGGGTCAGGGCCACCGGGGCGTCCGAGGGCCGCCGGTAGATCTTCCCGGAGGTGATGGTGGAGCTGGTCCGCGCGATCCGGTCCGTGAGGCGGCCGAGATCCGTCCGGATCTGGTCGAAGAGGGTGTTCATGGTCACGCGCATCGGGGGTCCTCCATCAACGTATCGGCGCCCGGGGGCCGCGCCTGCAAACCTACTGCTTGGTCTGGAGGAGCGTCACGAAGAGCTCGTCCGCCACGCTCATCAACTTGGCCGCCGCCGCGTAGGAATGCTGGAACTTGATGAGGTCGGCCATCTCCTCGTCCAGGGAGACCGCCGAGATCTCGTCGCGGCGGGCCTGGAGCTCGTCCACGGCGCTGCGGCTGAAGTCGTAGTCCAGCTGGAAGCCCCGGGAGTGGATGCCCACCTCGCCCACGAGGGACTGGTACCCCTCGTTCAGGGTGGCGCCGTCGAGGGCGGCCACGGGAACCCGGCTCAGGTCCCGGATGGCGAGGGCATTGCGGTTGTCGGCGGGCGCCAGTTCCCCGCCGCCCGGCGTGGCGAGGCCGATGGCCCCCGTAAGCCCCGTGGTGTCGTTGTCCACAAGAAAGACCTCGGCGTTTCCCGCCGCCCGGACGACAAGCCGCCCGTCCACCACGTCGGCGGCCAGATCGGCAAAGGCGTCGATCTGGGCCGCCACGGCCCGGAGGCTCTCCGCCGCCCCGCCGAAGCCGTCGTCCGTGAGGGTCACGGTGAAGGGCCCGGAGACCGTGCCCGCCGCGTCCCGGGTATAGAGGTCGAAGGTGCCGGGGGCGACGCCCAGGGCGTGGGAGGCCAGGGGCTCGAAGGTACGCTCCACCTGGTAGGCGCCGGAAAGGCTCTGCTGGCCGGGACCGCCCGGCGGCGTGATGCCGAGGTAGTCGAAGAGGCGGGTGGCGCCGTCGTTCGCGTCCACCGACCAACCCGCCTCCACCGCCTCCAGGTGGAAGAGGCCGTCGCGCACCTCGGCGTGGAGGCCCGGGTCGGCGTTGATGGCGTCCATGACCGCGTCGAGGTCGTCGGTGGCCGCGGTGACCGGCACGGTCAAGGTGTGGTCCAGGACGCCGGAGGCGTTGTAGAGATCGATGGAGAGGACGCCGTTCTGGACCGCCACGCCCAGGGGGCGGTCGCCGTCCCGGACGGCGTCCGTGCTCACCGCCTCCTCGAGCCCGCCGGGTTCCACCCGGGCCGCCGCCACCAGGCGGGGGTCCTCCACGAGGTCGGGGTTGACACCGATGGTGGCCGCGTCCTCCCCGGTGAAGAAGGCATTCATCCCCATGGCGAGGAGGGCGCCCGAGGTGTCCTCGCCGAAGGCGAACCCCGCAACGGAGGTGGTGCCGTCCACCTGGACCACCAGGCGCCCGTTCACCACCCGGGCGGTGAGGCCGAGGCCGGCGGCGTTGATCTGGTCCCGGACGTCGTTCATGGAGGTGTCCCCCGGCGCCCCGGCCGCGGTCACGTTCACGTAGAAGGGATCGTTGACCAGGGGCGTGGCGGGGTTGGTGTCCACCACGTTGCCCGCCGCGTCGTAGAGCCAGATGGCGAATCGACCGGTCTGGACCTGGTCGGCGAAGGGCAGGCCCGAGGCCTGGAAGTCCAGCGGCTGTGCCGGGTCCAGGGCGGTGGCCACACCGGTGCTCTCCTGGAGCGGAACGAGCCCCACCCCCTGGCCGTGGAGTCCGTTGACGGCCTTGATGAGCTCGGCCGCCCAACGGTTGAGCTGCTCCGTGTAGTTGAGGGGGTAGCTCCCGTCGAGGCGCCCGAAGTCCAGGCCGGAGACCCCGCCGGCGATGGCGTCGATCCGGAAGGTGATGGGGAAGGTGCCAGGGGCGAGGTCGGTGAGCGTCAGCCGGCCCTCGTCGTTGATGGAGGCCTGGAGGGTCCCCGCCGGGTAGGCCGCCTCGATCTGGAAGAGGAAGTCCCCCACGCGGCCGGGCGTTCCGTCGCCGTCGTAGTCCACGGTGCTGTCGAAGGTCCCGGTGACCGGGTTCCCGTTCTGGTCCGTCCCGGAGAACTGGATGGTGAAGGGCCCCGTCACGGTCACCCCGTCGATGAGGGCGAAGTCCGTCCCGGCCTGGATACCCTTGCCGCCGGAGGTGTTGACCCGGGAGCCGACGAGCACGCTGGTGTCGCGGGGCTGGATGCGGGTCTTGATGTCGAGCCAGCCCCCCAGTTCCCCGCCCTGGAGATCCTGGGTGGTCAGCCGGGTGCGCTGCCCGTTGGTGGCCACCCAGTTGATCCGCTCGTCGGCGTACTCGATGTGCCAGGACTTGTCGTCCTCCACCAGGGGCTTGCCGGCCCCGATGAGGACGGTGTAGGAGCCTCGCTGGTTCTCGAACCAGTGGATGTCCACCTGTTCCGACAGGCGCCGGATGAGCTGGTCGCGCTGGTCGCGGAGGTCGTTGGCCGGGTGCTGCTCGGATTCCAGGGCCACGATGCGGACGTTGAGGTCGGCGATCTGGTCCGCCAGCCGGTTCACGTCCTCCACGGCGGTCTGGATGTTCAGGTTGAGGTCCTGGGAGAGCTGGAAGAGGGCGTTGTAGCGGTCGTGGATCCCGTCCACCAGGAGCTGGGCCCGCTGGAGCAGCGAGGTCCGCTCCGCGGCGCCCTCGGCGTTGTTGGCGAGATCGTCCCAGGCGGCCCAGAAGTCGTTGATGGCCGCATCGAGCCCGGTGTCGGGCACCTCGTTCAGGATGCCCTCGATGAGTTTCATGCCAGAGGTCCGGGTCTCCAGGCCGGAGTTCACGGAAACCTTGTCGAAGAGCGTGGTGGTGACGAACCGATCGAAGGCCCGGGTGATCTCCACGGCCTCCACGCCGTTGCCGATGGGGCCGATCTCCATGGGGGTCGGCTCCCGGGCGGCGAGGGTGACACTCTGGCGGCTGTAACCCTCCGTGTTCACGTTGGAGACGTTGTGCCCCGTGACCTGGAGGTTCGTCTGCTGGGCGAGGAGACTCGTCTTGCCGATGTCGAGCAGCTTGTTGAGACCGGACATCAGACCACCCCCCTGAGACACCTGGAGGCCGAAGGCCGAAACGGCCCGCGCGGCCCATCGCTCCCGGGCCGCCCGCCTCCGTCGTAGGTGGGCCGGCGCCCGAGGACGCCGCCGGTGAGGATACCCGTGAGGCGCCGGGCGAGGTCCAGCCGCGAGTGGACCCACGCCTCGTGGCGCTCGTTGACGAAGAGCACCTCCCGGCGACGGCGGTCACGCCTGGCCTTCCAGGCCTCGAACCGCCGGAGGTCCGCCGGGTGCAGCACCGCGCGGAGCCGCGCCCAGAGCTGCGCCTCGGGCGGCGCACCGCCGCAGCCGGCCAGGATCCGCTCCACCACCGCGGCCAGCCGGTCCTCGCAAGCCTGGACCCGTTCCGCCCGCCGCCGCTTCTCGGAGGCCACGGCCAGGAGGTCCTCGTGGCGCCCCGACTTGAGGGCCGCCCACTCCGCCTCCAGGATACGGCCCAGGTCCTCCCAGGCCGCGAGCACCTCGGCGGTGAGGTTCCAGAACCGCTCGGGCAAGGGCGGCAGGGGCTGGAAGGCCCCGGTTCCGGGTCGCTTGCGGATCTTCATGGCGTCTCCGGGCCCCCATCGGCGCCGGCGCCTTCCCGGTGCGCAAGCTGCCGGAAGAGCTCGCGTCCGAGGCCGATGCCCCCGCCCTCGGCCATCCGCCGGGCGAACTCCTCGTCCAGGAGCCCCCGGTAGAGTTCTTCCCGGAATCCCCCGTCCAGGAGGCCGGACTTCGGCACGGTCTTCCGCATGGCCTTCAGGAGCTGGCGGAGGAAGACCGCCTCGAAGTCCCGGCAGGCCGCCCGGAGGGCCTCCGGGTCGCGGCGATCCTCCCGGCGGAGGCCCCGGGCCGTCCGGTCCACGGATCGGGCCTCCGTGAGCGAGATCGCATCCGGGGCGGTGATGAAGGAAGGCATCATGGCCGTTGCTCCGTCGAGCCGGGCCGGCGCCCGGCGTCAGATCACCTCGAGGTCCGCCTGGAGGGCCCCCGCCGCCTTGACCGAGTGCAGGATGGCGATGAGGTCCCTCGGGGTCACGCCCACGGCGTTGAGCGCCCGGACGAGCTCGCCGATGGTGGCGCCGGTGTCGAGCACCACCAGGCCGCCGGCCTCCTCCTTGACCCCCACCTGGGTCTCGGGGGTGACCACCGTCTGGCCCCGGGAGAAGGGCGGCGGCTGCGAGACCCGGGGGGTCTCTCGGATCTGGATGCTCAGGTTGCCGTGGGCCACGGCCACGGTGGAGAGGCGCACCTGGCTGCCCATGACCACGGTACCCGTGCGCTCGTCCAGCACCACCCGGGCCCGGTTGTCCACCGCCACCTCCACGGTCTCGACCCGGGCCAGGAAACCCACCACGTCATCTCGGTAGGCGGGCGGGACGGCCACCGCCAGGGTCTCGGCGTCCAGGGCGCGGGCCAGGGGGGCGCCGAGGGCCCGGTTCACCGCGCCGGCGGCTCGGTGGGCCGTGGTGAAGTCCGGGCGGTGGAGGGTCAGCCGGAGTTCCCCCTTGCCGTCCAGAGCCAAGGGGACCTGGCGTTCCACGGTGGCGCCGTTGGGGATCCGGCCGGCGGTGAGGTGGTTCTTCTGGACCCCGGCCCCGGCGCCGCCGGCCCCGAAACCCCCGAGGCTCACCGCGCCCTGGGCCAGGGCGTAGACCTGGCCGTCCACGCCCTTGAGCGGCGTGAGCAGCAGGGTCCCGCCCTGGAGGCTCTTGGCGTCCCCCATGGAGGAGACCAGGACGTCGATCTTCTGCCCCACCTTGGCGAAGGGCGGCAGCTGCGCCGTCACCATCACCCCGGCCACGTTCTTCACCTTCACCGCGTTCGGGTCCACGTTGATCCCCATCCGCTCCATCATGTTCACGATGGACTGGATGGTGAACTCCGCCTGGGTCCCGTCGCCGCTGCCGCTGAGCCCCACCACCAGGCCGTAGCCCACCAGTTGGTTGGCCCGGGCGCCCTGGAGGTCGGCCACGTCCTTGAGCCGGGCGGCCGAGGCGGGCCCGGCCGCGAGGAGGCAGAGGGCGGCAAGAACCGCCGCCAGGCAGCCGGCCGGGGGGAGATTCTTGCCGGGTGCCGGCCGGTGCCGGAGGCCCCGGGGGGCGCCGAAACGGGCCGTCTGGTCGAGGGATCGCCGCTGCTGCATCTCTTTCGTTCCCCGTCTCATGCCATCGTTAAAGTGCAAGCATCGCGCCATGCCCGGCTAGAAGGGCGCCAGGGCGGAGACCAGCCGGGCCAGCCACCCGGGCCGCTGGTTGTCGCTCAGGACGCCGCTCCCGGTGTACTCGATCCGGGCGTCGGCGAGTCGCGTGGAGGAGACGGTGTTGTCGGGCTGGATGTCCTTGGGCCGGATCACCCCGGTGAGGATGAGGTACTGGGTCTCGTTGTTGATCCGGAGCTCCCGGGCCCCCTGCACCATGAGGTTCCCGTCCGGGAGGACCTGGACCACCCGGGCCGAGACGGTTCCGGTGAGGGAGGCGTCGCGGGAGGTCTTGCCGGAGCCGTCGAAGGCGCTCTCCGTGGAGCCGCCGAGGGCCTTCGAGGCGTCGAAACCGGGCAGATCCGGCTGCACGTTCTCGTCCAGCTTGAGGCCGAGGAACCCCGTAAGCCCCACGTCCGTGCTGGACTTCCGGTCGCTCTGGGTCTTGACGTTCTTCGCCCCCTTGAGGTCCTCCTCAATCTCGATGGTGAGGACGTCGCCCACCCGCCGGGCCCGGAAGTCCGCCACGAGGCTGGCGGAGAGGTCCGGCGTGAAGAGCGAGCCCTCGGCGGGATGCGCCGGCGCCGCCGAGTAGACCGGGGGCCGGGTGGGGGCCAAGGCGGCCGGCGCCACGGGATTGGCCGTTCCGGCGCAGCCGGCCGAGAGGACCAACAGCGCCGCGAGGGCCAGGAGGCCGGGATACCGAACGTGCATGTCGAGGCGGGCCTTGTGGATCTTCATGTGGATCTCCTCGCTCGGGCGTCTTCAGAAGGGGACCGCCACCGTCCGGGCGTCCACCACGCGGGCCACGACCTCCTTCCGGCTCATGAGGTTGCGGACCCGGACCATGCAGCCCCTGGCACCGTCCTGCCGGACCTCGCCGGGAACCCGGACGGTGAGCGCCGGCGACTGGGCCAGGATGGTCACGACGTCGCCCCGGTGCACCACCACGGGCGGCATCAGGAGGTCGGTGGTGAGGGCCTGGCCGGCCCGCACCGAGCGGCGGACGGCCTGGCCCACGGCCGCCTCCGGGCTGGAGACGGCCTCGCCCCGGAGCCGCGACAGCGGCAGGCGCGCCACCTCCAGGTCCGAGGCCTCCAGGACGTGCCCCCGGGGCAGCGCCGCCGTCACGCAGACCACCGGGCGGTAGACCTCCACCCAGGCGCTCACCCGGACGCGGCGCCGCGGCACCCCGTCCACCTTCACCGTGACGTCGCAGGTCACCCGACCGATGCCCGTCCCGGTGCGCGGGGGTTCCACGTCGAAGGAGAGCCGGCCGGCAGGGACCCGCGGGCGGGACGGCACCACCTGGAGGCGGAGGATCTCCACGTCAGGGGCGGGCCAGGGGGCCCGTTCCAGGAAGGCCCGGCGAAAGAGCCGGGCGAAGACGCCGTCCGCCACCACCTGTTCACCGCCGGGGCCGCCCGGCGTGGCCGATACCGGCCCCGCGCAGGCAAGGGCCGCCAGAACGACCACCGCCGCCGCGACCGCCGCCCTCGGGCCTCGGGGCCTCCACGCCTGCACCAGTTCACACCGCATCGCCGCCTCCCGGTCCGGGCCGCCGGGCCTACCGCTTGAGGTTCCCCGCCATGCCCAGCATGTTGTCCGCGGTCTGCACCGCCTTGGAGTTGAGCTCATAGGCCCGCTGAGTGATGATCATGTCCACCATCTCCTTCACCACGTCCACGTTGGACTGCTCGAGGAAGCCCTGGCTGATGGTCCCGAAGTTGTCGGTGCCGGGGTTGCCCTCGATGGGATCGCTGGAGGCCTCGGTGGGCCGGTAGAGGTTGCGGCCCACGCTGTAGAGACCGGCGGGGTTGGGGAAGTCGTACAGGGTCAGCTGCGCGGAGGCCAGGGGGGCGCCGCTCTGGTCCGAGGCCACGAGGTTGCCGTAGGCGTCGATGGTGATGCGGGCCGTCCCGTTGGGCACGGCGAACTCCGGCTGCAGGCGGTCGCCGTTGGAGGTCACGATGAAGCCGTCCCGGTCGAGCTTGAAGGCCCCGGCCCGGGTATAGAGCTCCTCGCCGTTGCTGATGATCTTGAAAAACCCCCGGCCCTCGATGGCCCAGTCGAGCTCGTTGCCGGTGTTCTCGTAGTCGCCCTGGGTGAAGATCTTCTGCACCGCGGCGGGCCGGACCCCCATGCCCACCTGCATCCCGGTGGGCACCTGGGTGCCGTCGGCGTTCTCGGTGCCGGGCATCCGAAGGGTCTGGTAGAGGAGGTCCTCGAAGTCCGCCCGGCTCCGCTTGAAGCCGGTGGTGTTCACGTTGGCCAGGTTGTTGGCGATGGTGTCCAGGTTGAGCTGCTGGGCGTTCATGCCCGATGCGGCCGAGTACAGTCCTCGAATCATCCGTGTCCTCCTCCGATCACGCTGATGCCGTCTGCCGGGCCCGGCGGCCCGCTACGCCACCTTGCCCACCTCGTTCACGGCCCGGCCGTCGAGCTGGTCCGCCGACTGGATCGCCCGGAGCTGGACCTCGTAGGCCCGCTGGAGCTCCATGAGCTCCACCATGAGCTTGAGCCCGTTGACGTTGGACCGCTCGATGAAGCCCTGGCGGATCCGGGCCGCCGAGGGGGTGGGGGGACCGGCGGCGGCCGGGGCCTCGTAGAGGTTGCCCCCCGCCGGAACCAGGGCCTCCGGCCGGTCGAATTTCACCACGTCGAGGCGGCCCGTCTGGGCCTCGTCCACGAAGAAGTAGCCGTCCTCGCTGAGCCAGATTCCCCGGCCCGTGGTGTCTTCGAGGGTGATGGGGGCGCCGTCGCCGAGCACCCGGTACCCCTCGGCGGTCACCAGCTCGTTCAGGGCGTTCAGGGTGAAGCCCCCGGCCCGGGTATAGCGGACGCCCGCCGGGGTTTGGACGGCGAAGAACCCCTCCCCGTCCACGGCGAAGTCCAGGGGGTTCCCGGTCTCCACCAGGGGCCCGGGGGAAAAGTCGGTCCAGGCCTTCTCCACCTTGGCCACCCGGCGCTCCCCCGCCTGGGCCGCGGCCAGGGCCTCGCGGAAGGTGACGTCCTGCGCCTTGAAGCCGTCGGTGGAGATGTTGGCGAGGTCGTGGGTCAGGACCTCGAGCTTGCGCTCGAGGATCCGGCCGCCCTCGAGGGCCTCCATGCGGCCCAGCCGCTGGTAGGGATGGAGTCCGGGTGACACCTGCATGGCTCGCCTCCTGCCCGGGAAACAGCAAGGGCCATGCCACCCGTCAAGCACACGGAAGCCAGGAAAAACTTACTTTGATTTCAAAGCGTTATCTGGACGAGATCCGGAGGTCCGCCCCTTTGTCTCCGGGGCAGCTTCTGCCGACCCGGCAGGCCTTGCCCCCCGGGCGGCCTCGTTCACCCCGTAGATCCAGGCCAGGATCTCGGCCACCACCACGTAGGTCTCGGCCGGGATCTCCCGGTTGACCTCGAGGCGGGAGAGGACCTCCACGAGGTCGGGCTCTTCCCGCACGGGCACACCGGCCTCCCGGGCCAGGGCGAGGATCCGCTCGGCGAGGAGCCCTTCCCCCTTGGCGGTCACCCTGGGGGCGGCGTCCCGCGCCTCGTCGTAGCGGAGGGCGACGGCCTTCTTCCGCGGGCCTTCCCTGGACGATCCCATGGCGGGAGACTCCTCAGGTCACGACGTGCAGCGTCCCCTCGGATTCCGGGGGGACGAAGGGGCCGAGGACGGCCGCCCGGTCGATGTCCCGGAGGGCCAGGACGTCGATCTCCGGCCGGTAGCCGAGGCGGACGAAGGTCTCCCGGAGCGCGGCCACCCCGGCCCGAACCGCGGGCAAGACCTCCGGCGCAGCCGCCAGGCTGAAGGCGAGGTCCCGGCCCCGGAGGGTCACCTGGATCCGCACCTCTCCGAGGGCCGCGAGGTGGAGGTCGAAGACCATGTGGCTGGCCGCGCCCCCGGGCTCCGGCTCCTTCCCGGTGTCCCCGCCTTCCTCCCGCCAGTAGACGCACTGTCCCCATCCCTGCCCGTGGCTGAACCAGAAGGGCAGGACCCAGAGGGGAAAGTCCAGCACCTGGCGGACGTCCTGGTGGAAGGACTGGAGTCCCAGGGCGTAGTGGAGGAGCAACTGGGAGGCCGGATCCCGCTCCGCCCGGCCGGGCGCCCCGGAAGACACGCCGGGATCGGCCGGGGCCGCTCCGGCCGGCCGGGCGCCGGGCCCAGCCGGCGGCGGGCCCTCGGCACCGGCGGCGGCCGGGGCCGCTCCGGGAGGCACCCCGGAGGCCGCCGGGCGGCCGACGGGGGCAGGGGAGCCGGAAATCCGCCCGGCCGCGGGAGAATACGCGCGGGCCCCGGCGCCGCGGCCGGGAGCACGGGCCGCCGCCGGGCGGGGTCGGGCGTCGGGGGCACCGGGCGGCATATCGGGGAGGGGGACCCGCCCGCCCGGGTCGGGGCCTGCACCGGCGGCACCCGCCGAAACGCCGCCCACGGCGGGGCCGGGCCCTTGCGGCGGCGCCTCGGAGGCGGCCGCCGGGGCTCCGGTTCCAGGGGTGCCGGAGGCCTCCCCGCGGACGACCGATCCCGGCCCGGGCGACGCGGCTGCCTGCCCCGGCGGAGGCGATGCCGGCGGCCTCGAAGGCGCACCCGCCGCCAAGACGGACGGCGACGGGCCCGGCGAAGACACTCGGCCTGGAAGATCGGCCGCCGGAATACCGCCCGGCATGCCGGGGGATTCCCCGGAATGCCCGCCCGTGGCAGGCCCCGCACCGGCGGCGCCCGCCGAAACGGCCCCGCCCGAGGCCGCGGCGCCCGCCGGGGCCTGGGCAGGCACATCGCCGGAGAAGAAAAGGCGGCCGCCTCCCCCCGCGGCCCCGCCGGCAGGAGGGGCTCCGGTCGACACCCCGGACGGCGCAGGAGCCGCCTCGGCGTCCCCCGCGCCGCCGTCACCGGTGACGGGCCCCAGGAGGACCTGGATCGGGGGCGGCCCCTCCCCGCGGTCGAGGCCCAGGGCCGCAGCCAGGGCCGCAATGCGCTCCGGGACGGCGGCGGCGTCCTGGGCGAAGGCCCGGACCAGGGCCGCCGCCTCCCCGCCCGGGCCGGGAGCCGCCTCGGCCCCGAGCCGCGTCGCCATCTCCGCCCCGAGCCGGCCGAGAAGCGCCCGGAGTCCCAGAAGCTCCCGGGCCAGGCCCCGGACATCACCGGCGGGCGGCGGCCCGGTCTCCGTGTCCACCACCCGGACCTGGAGCGGCGACTCCGTGGAAACCACCTCGAGGAAAATACGAGCGCCCTGGGGCAGGGCGGTCTCGGCGAGGGCCCGAAGCACCTCGCCGCGCACGGCGATGAGATCGTGGGGGCCGTCCCTGCCCACCACCACGGCCTCCACGCGCCCCCCCTGGACGGCCCACGGCGGGGCCTCCCGGCCTGTCCCGGGTGCAGCCGCCCCGCGGAGGGAGGAAAGGTATGCCGTGACGGAATCGATGCCCATACGCCCTGACCAGCTTTTCGGCCGGCCGGAGCGCCGGGATGAGAAAGGGCCCGGGCGGGACCGGACGCGGGTTACTTCCGGGGCTGCCGTGTCTCGGCGTCGTAGGCCGCCACCACGGCGTCCGTGATGTCGATGGCCGAGGAAGAATAGATGACTCCCGGGGTCTTGACGTCCAGGATCAGGTCATAGCCCCGGTCCTTGGCCAGGCGGTCGAGCACCTTCCGAAGGCGCTCCAGGACGGGCTGCATCACCCGGTCCTCGGCCTGGCGCATCTCCTGCTCGGCCTCCTCGCTCTCGTACTTGAAGTCCATGGTCATCTTCCGGAGCTCGCGTTCCTTCTTGGCGCGCGCCTCCTCGCTCATGAGGGCGGCCTTCTTCTGGAGGTCGTCCCGGAAGGACTGGATCTCCTCCTGGCGGGCCTTGAGCTTCTTCTGGAGCCGGCCGAACTTCTCCGCCAGGGGTTTGCGGGCCGCCTGGATGGCCTTGGACGACAGCACCACCCGCTGCATGTCCAGCACGGCGATGCGGACGGGCCGGTCCTGGGCCGCCGCCGGCCCGAGGGCCAACAGCAGGCCGCCGGCCGCAGACACGAGCAGGGTCAAGAGTCGCTGTCCGGAATGCATGGGTTTCATGTCCTCCCTCCGGGGGCCCGGCCGGGAGCGCCGGGCCGGGGATGATGGGGTCGGGAAGTGAAGGCGCCGCGCCCGTCTCCGGCCGCGGCGTGGTCCTTCGCGCCTCTCGCCGCCGCGGTGCGCGGCGGGCGGCCCGAAGGACCGGCCTCGGTGAAGGGCCCTCGCCCCGCCGTCAAGCAAAGGGGCCACGGAGGCGGTCCACCCCCGTGGCCCCTGGTGTCGTCATGCCAACACGCCGGAGAAGGGCCCTACTTCAGGATGACGAGGTCTCCCCGGCGGTTTTTGGCCCATGCCTCCTCGTTGTGGCCCGGGTCCAGGGGACGCTCCTCGCCGAAACTCACCGTCTCGATCCGATCGGCGGCCACGCCGAGATTGACCAGGTAGTCCTTGATGCTCTTGGCACGGCGTTCCCCGAGGGCCAGGTTGTACTCGTTGGTGCCGCGCTCGTCGCAGTTGCCCTGGACCTCGATGCGGATCTCGGGGTGATCCAGGAGGAAACGGGCGTCGTCCTCGAGCCGGCCCTTCATGTCGTCACGGATGTTGTACTTGTCGAAGTCGAAGTAGACGGGGAGCATGGGCGCGTGGGTCCGCCCCTCCGAGATCTCCTCGCCGTAGACCGGGGCCGCGGCCTCCGTCTCGGCGGGCTGCTCCACTGCCGGGGCCTGTGGCTCCTCGGCCACCGGCTCCTCCACCACGGCGGGGGGCGCCGTCTCCTCCGGAGCGGAGACCTCCGTCTTGGCGCATCCCGCCGCCAGCAGGAAGACGGCGAAAAACAGGACGGCTCCCGGAACCCACGTGCGTTTTACGGCCATATTGCAGCTCATGATCACCTCCAGTTGTCTACTGATTGCCGATTCGAAAGGCACCCACCCCAGGTCCTTCCCCGGGCAACACCGCCACCCGGAGACCGAAACCGGAGCTCCCCGGGCGGGGAATGCCCGAAAATTCGACCCCACTTTATCAAAAGGCCGTCAGAATTCAACACGATTTTTCAGGGGCGCCCGGTTTCCCGCACGGCGGAGAGGCGGGCGGGGACGTAGGCGGTGGCCGTCTCGTTGGCGTAGCGCTTGATGCCCTGGACGATCCCCCGGGCCAGGCGGTCGAGGTAGGCACCCTGCCGCAGGCGTTTTTCCTCGGTCCGGTTGGTGATGAAGGACACCTCTGCCAGCACCGCTGGCATCTTGGCGCCCATGAGCACGATGAAGGGGGCCTGCTTCACCCCGAGGTCCCGGATCCCGCTGTAGGCCTGGCCGAGGTCCCGGACCACCTCCGACTGAACGTAGGCGGCCAGGCGGGACGACTCGCTCACCTTGGTATAGCGGAGGATGGAATCGAGCAGGCGCTTCATGTCCGCGATGCGCTTCGTGGACATGGCGTTTTCCAGGGCCGCCACCCGCATGGCCTCCTCGTTGACGGCGAGGTTCAGGAAATAGGTCTCGACGCCCCGAAGCCGCCGGTTGGGGGCGGCGTTGACGTGGATGGAGACGAAGAGGTCCGCCTTCTTGGCGTTGGCCATGGCGGTGCGCCGCTCAAGGCGGACAAAGCGGTCGCGGTCACGGGTGAGGATCACCTCGCAGCCAAGCTCCCGGCGCAACCGTGCCGCCACCTTCTTGGCGAGGCGGAGGCAGACGTCCTTTTCCTTGAGACCGCCCGGGCCGACGGCGCCCGGGTCTCTCCCCCCGTGGCCGGGATCCACCACCACCCGGCGCACGCACAGCCCCAGCTGCTGGGCCAGGGGGATGGGCCGCCCGCCCGGCGCCGCGTCCTCCTCTTCATCGTCGTCGGGTGCCACCTTGGCCGTGACCTCGGGCACCGGGCAGGGCTCGGGCACCTCGGAGCCCGCCCCGAAGACGTCCACCACGATGCGGAAGGGGTCGTCGAGGTAGAAGATGTTGGTGTGGTCGATGTCGTCGATGTCGAAGACGACCCGCACCGTCTGGGACCGGTACTGGGCCAGGCGGATCCCCCGGAGGAGACCGTCCCGGATGTCGAGGTTGTCGGCGAGGTCGGGCCCTTCCCGGGCGGGGAGGATGTCGAGGTAGAGCCGCGGCGGCTTCTTGTTGGCCTTGTCCGCGGGGAGGAATCCCTTCCGGAAGCTCACCTGTCCAGAGGCGTCGAGTACCACACGGGTGTAGTCCTTCCCGGACCAGTAGCGGACCGCCTGGATGGTGGCCACCGGGGCCCCGGGCGGGAGCTTGGGGCTCACCTCCGAGCTGATGGCGGGACGGGGGGCGGCCTTCGGACGGGGACGGCGCCCCCCCCCGGGCAGGCGGCGCAAGGCCGCCCGGGCCCGGCGCGCCATGTTGCCCCGGGGGTAGTCCGCCACCACCCGCGACCAGGCATCCCGGGCCTCGGCGACGTCGCCGAGGCGCTTGGCGATGCGGCCGATATGATAGTAGGCGTCGTCGGCCAGCCCGCTTCCGGGGAAGTCCCGAACGAGGATCTGAAAATACTGGCGGGCGCTTCTCAGGTCCGCCCGCCGGCGGGAGTAGCCGTAGAGCTCGTGGTAGCAGCGCCCTAGCATGTAGAGGGCCCGGGGGGCCACCCGGGCCGCCCGCGGATAGGCCCGGTAGACCGCCTTGAAATCGTCGATGACCCGGATCCAGTTACGCCGGTAGCGCCTGAGGCGCGCGCTCTTCTGGAGGCGATCGTAGCCGGCCTTGGCCTCGCGGTAGGAGGGCGCGGCCGCGGCCGCGGGGGCGACCAGCCCCGCCGGCAGGCACGCGGCCAGGCACAGGAGGAAGAGGAGGCATCGGGCGGCGGCCTGGAGCCGCACCCCGGGGGAGGCCGCTGTCGCCGGGGAGGTCACGCCGCCCGCCACTAGCCCCCCTTCCGCGCCCGGGCCTGGAGCTCGGCGAGCCGCTGGAGGGCCTCGAGAGGTGTCATCTGGTTGACGTCCAGTGCCAAGAGCTCCCGCCGCAGGGCCGATTCACCGTCCGGGAAGAGCGGGAGCGCCATCTGGACGCCAGGGGCCTTGGCCTCTCTGCGCGTCTTGGCGATCCTCGGCTCCCCCCACACGTTGAGTTCGTCCCGCTCGATGTTGGCGAGGATCTCGCGGGCGCGGGCGATCACGCCCCCGGGGACCCCTGCCAGTGCCGCTACTTGAATACCATAACTGCGATTGGTGGCCCCCTCAAGGAGCCGGTGGAGGAACACGATCCGGTGTTCCCATTCCCGCACGGCTACATGCAAGTTCCGCACCTTCGGCCTCTGCGCGGCCAGCTCCGTCAGCTCGTGGTAGTGGGTGGCGAAGAGGGTCTTGACCCCGCGGCCGTCCTTCTCCGCCAGGTACTCCGCCACGGCCCAGGCGATGGCGAGCCCGTCGTAGGTACTGGTGCCCCGGCCGATCTCGTCGAGGATGACGAGGCTCCGCGGGGTGGCGTTGTGGAGGATGTTGGCCGTCTCGCTCATCTCCACCATGAAGGTGCTCTGGCCCCGGGCGAGGTAGTCGGTGGCCCCCACCCGGCTGAAGAGCCGGTCCACCACCCCGATCTCCGCCTCGGCGGCCGGGACGAAGCTCCCCATCTGCGCCATGAGGACGATGAGGGCCGTCTGGCGGAGGATGGTGGACTTGCCCGCCATGTTCGGGCCGGTGAGGATGAGAAGCCGGGCCCCGGTGTCGTCGAGGCGCACGTCGTTGGGCACGAAGGTACCCGGCTCCACCGCCCGCTCCACCACGGGATGGCGCCCGTCCCGGATGTCGATGGCGTCGCCGGCGTTCACCCGGGGCCGCACGTAGCCGTGGCGGTCGGCCGCCTCGGTGAGCCCCGCCAGGACGTCCAGCCGGGCCAGGGCCCGCGCGGTCTCCTGGATGCGGGGCCCCTCTCCGGCCACCCGCCGGCGCAGCTCCTGGAAGAGCTCGTACTCCAGGGCCAGGCGCCGCTCCTGGGCGGTGAGGATCTTGGCCTCCACATCCTTGAGCTCCGGGGTGATGTAGCGCTCCGCCGCCACCAGGGTCTGCTTTCGGACGTAGTGGCCGGGGACCTTCGCCGCGTGGGCCTTCCCCACCTCGATGTAGTAGCCGAAGACCTTGTTGAAGCCCACCTTGAGGGAAGGGATCCCGGTGCGCTCCCGCTCCGCCGCCTCCACCCCGGCGATGAAGGCGCGCCCGTCGCGCTGGATGGCCATGAGCTCGTCGAGCTCGGCGTTGTAGCCTTCGCGGATGAGCCGCCCTTCCCGGAGCTGGAGCGGGCAGTCCTCGCGCAGGGCGGCATCGAGCACCGCCACCAGGTCTTCCAGGGGATCGAGCCCGCCGAGGAGGTCGGCCAGCAGCGGGGCCGAGGCCGCGGTCTCCGCCACGGCGTCGCGGATCCCCGGCACTTCCCGCAGCGACTTCTTGAGGGCCACGAGGTCCCGCCCGCTGGCCGTCCCGAGGGATACCCGGGCCACCAGCCGCTCGAGGTCGGCCACGCGCCGCAGCCGCGCCCGGAGATCCGCCCGGGCGGCCGGGGCCTCGAGCAGCGCCGCCACCGCGGCATGCCGCCCCTCGATGGCGGCCAGATCCGTGAGGGGATAGAGGATCCAGTGGCGAAGCAACCGCCCCCCCATGGAGGTCACGGTGAAATCCAGGACCTCGAGCAGGGTCCCCCGCCGGCCCCCGTCGAGCCCGTTGGCCACCAGCTCCAGGTTCCGCTTGGTGGCCTCGTCCAGGCGGAGATACTCGGAGAGATGGTAGGGTCGAAGGGCCCGGATGTGGGAGAGGTCGCCCTTCTGGGTCTCCTCCACGTAGGAGAAGAGCGCCCCCGCCGCCCCCACCCCCGCTTCGAGGCCCGAGACGCCGAACCCGTCCAGGGAGAGGACGCCGAAGTGCGCCGTGAGCAGGCGGACGCCGCGCCGGGCCTCGAACCACTCGGGCGGCCGGGTGGAGACGAAGAGAGAGGGGAGGACCCGGCGGACCTCCGCCGGAAAGCCGTCCTCGTCCTCCGGGACGAGGATCTCCGCGGGTTCCAACCGGTAGAGCTCGTCCGCCGCCTCCGCCCGGCCGGCGAGCTCCGTCACCCGGAACTCGCCGGTGGACAGATCCAGGCAGGCCAGGCCCCAGGGGGCCTCCCCCGCCCCCGGGCGCACCGCCGCCACGAAGTTGTTGGCCGTGGCCGGCACGCCGCCCTCGGTGGTGAGGAGCCCCGGGGTCAGGACCCGGACCACCTCCCGCCGGACGAGTCCCTTGGCCGCGGCCGGGTCTTCCACCTGCTCGCACACGGCCACCCGGTAACCCGCCTGGACCAGCCGGGTGAGGTATCCCTCGGCCGCATGGACGGGCACCCCGCACATGGGGACCTTCTCGGCCTTGTGCTTGTCGCGGGTGGTGAGGGCGATCTCCAGGACACGGGCGGCGATCTCCGCGTCCTCGAAGAACATCTCGTAGAAGTCCCCCATCCGGTAGAAGAGGATGGCGTCCGGGACCTGGGCCTTGATGGCCCGGTACTGCCGGAGCATGGGGGTCTCGGCCGGCGCCTTGACCTTGGCGGACGTCCCGGCGGGGGAAGCGCTCTCTGTCATCCGGGTCACCCTCTCGCCGTCCGCCCGCCGCCACCTCCGGCGGATCTTCACCTCCGGGCGCCCCGCGCACTGCACGGCGCTGGCCCTCCGGCGCAGTATATGGTATTTCCCTGGAAGACTTCAAGGCGCGCCCGCCTGGGCGCCACGCCCACCGACATGGACGATCGCCAGGACATCACGGCCATCCTCGAGGCCTGCGCCCCGGACTTCGAGCGGATCGAGGCCGCCCTCCAGGAGGACTTCCACTCCCAGGTCCCCTTCGTCACCGAGGTCAGCGGCTACATCCTCTTCGCCGGGGGCAAACGCCTGCGCCCCCTGATCACGGTGCTCGCGGCCCGGCTCTGCGGCCGGGACGACGGCGGCGTCTTCTCCCTCTCGGTGGTGCCGGAATACCTCCACGCCGCCAGCCTCCTCCACGACGACGTCCTGGACGGCGGGCAGCTGCGCCGGGGCAAGCCCCCCGCCTACAAGGTCTGGGGCAACAAGGCGGCCGTCCTGGTGGGCGACTTCCTCTACGCCCGTGCCATCGACATCGCCAGTTCCTTCGGCCTGGCAGAGATCTCCCGCGTCATCGCCGAGACGGTGGCCCTCATGGCCGAGGGCGAGATCCTCCAGCTCCTCCAGGCCAAGAACACCGGCTACGACGAGGCCACCTACGACGCGGTCATCTTCCGCAAGACCGCCGTCCTCATCTCGGCCGCCGCTCGTATCGGCGCCCTCTTCGCCGGCGCGGCCCCGGAACTGGTGGCGGCCGCCGACGCCTACGGCCAGGCCCTCGGGCGGGCCTACCAGATGGTGGACGATCTCCTGGACTACACCGCCGACACCGCCGAACTCGGCAAACGCACCGGCACCGACCTCGCCGAGGGCAAGGTCACCCTGCCCGTGATCCTCGCCATGGCGCGCGCGGGCCGGGAGGAACAGCGGCGCCTGCGGGGTCTCTTCGCCTCTGGAGGCGGGGGTGAAGACGACTTCCGGTGGGTCCGTGGCCTCATCGAGCAGACCGGCGCCGCCGAGGAGGCACGCCGCCGGGCCGAGGCGCAGGTGTCCGAGGCCCTTGCCGCCCTGGCGGCCTTTCCTCCCTCGCGCCCGCGGGGTATCCTGGAAGGGCTGGCCCGTTATGTACTGGAAAGAAAGAAATAGCCCCCCGGAGGCCCGAACGGGGGCCCGGACGGTGGATCCGCGTCTGCTGGGAATCGCGGCCGCGGGGGTCGGCGCCGGCGTGGCCGGCGGCCTGCTCTACCAGGTCTTTTCGATGCGGGCGACCCTCGGCGGCCGGGTCATCACCCACGGCCCCAGGAACCGGCCGGCCGTGGCCTTGGTCTTCGACCGGAGTCCTTCCCGGCACACCGAGGCACTCTGCACCCGGCTCCACGAGCTGGCCGCCCCGGCCGCCTTCTTCCTGGAAGGCCGGCGGATCCTGGCGCACCCGGCGGCCATGAAGGCCCTCCGGGGCTTCGAGATCGGCGTCCAGGGCGCCAGCCAGGCCCCCTTGATCTTCCGGCGGCGCCGAACCCTCCGCCGCCTCCTGGGGCCGGTGGTCCACCGCGTCGCCGAGACCCTTCGGCGTCCCCCGCGGTTCCTCATGCCCCCCCGCGGATGGAAGGACTGGCGGCTGTGCGAGGAGGCCCGCGGAATGGGCCTGGTGGTGCTGAATCCCTCCCTCCGGGTGACCACGCCGGCCGATGCCTCCGCCCGGGGCCTCCGCCGCGTCCGTCCCGGCGACATCCTGGCCCTGGCCGGGGACGGGGCGGACGGCACCCGCATGGAACACCTCCTCGAGACGCTCGTCACCGGCCTCCGCCACCGGGGCCTCGAGATCTGGGGGCTCAACGCGCTCCTGGCGCGCGACTACTGAGGAGATGCCATGACCACCGAAGAACTCCTGCCTCACGGCGAAAAGCTTCGCAAGGCCGTGAAGTGGATCGCCCAGGTCTGCCGGGAGCACCCCGAACGCAGCCGGGATGCGGTCCTCCGGGAGGCCGAGGAACGCTTCGATCTCTCTCCCAAGGAGTGCGAGTTCCTCAACCGAAAGCTGGCCTCGTCCCCGGCGGAGGGCTGACCGGTTCAGCGCCGGATCTCCACCACCACCCGGCGCCGCCCCCAGGCCAGGGCCCGGCGGTGGCTGCGGAAGTAGAGGTCGATCCGATCCGGTCCCCTGATGGCACTGCCGCGGTCTTGCACCACCCCCCACCCGTACCCGGGCACGTACATTCGGGTCCCGAAGGGATAGTAGCGGGTGTCGGCGGCGATGGTCCCGTCCCGGGCGAGAAAGAGCCACGGGAAGAAGACGAGCCGGACGGGGATCATCCAAGGCCGCCGGAGGCTGTCCCACGAGAAGAAGCCGGGGTCGGGTTCCCGGGGTTCGGCCCCGCTGGCGGTCTTGCCGGTGTAGGGCCGCCCCTTCCTCGGGCCGCGGCTGACGTAGCGGTTCCAGAAATCGAGCTTGAGATACCGCCAGCTGCCCCTCTCCCACCCGCAGCACGCCCCGCACCCGCAATAGGCGGTGGCCACGACGGCGCGCTCTTGCCCCGCGGCGCACCCGCCGGCCATCAGGGCGGCCGCCATGAGCACCGCGGCCGCCGCCGGACCGGCCGTCCTTTTCAAAAGGCCAAATATAGGATATAATTTATTTTGTTGAAAGTTCCCCATCAGCATTCCAGCCCCGTGCCCGCAGGCCGCGGGGGAGGGAGGAGGCTCATGTTTTCCGAAGGCGACCTTGCCGTCTACCCCGCCCACGGGGTGGGTGTCATCGAGTCCGTGGAGCAGAAGGACATCTCCGGGGTCGAGCAGCTCTTCTACGTGATGAGGATCCTCGACAACGACATGAAGATCATGATTCCCAAGGCCAACGCCGTCAACCTCGGGCTCCGCAACATCATCTCCGAGGCCGACGTGGAGCGGGTCTATGCCATCCTGGAAGACCGGGACGTCAAGTTCACCCCGCAGACATGGAACCGGCGGTACCGGGAATACATGGAGAAGATCAAGACGGGCTCCATCTTCGACCTCGCCGTGGTCCTCCGGGATCTCTACCTCCTCCAGATGGACAAGCCGCTCTCCTTCGGTGAACGAAAGATGCTCGAGACGGCCAAGGGACTCCTGGTGAAGGAGCTCTCCATCGCGAGAAACACCGAAGAGACCGACATCGAGGCCGGCATCGAGGCCATCTTCAACGGCTGAGGCCCGCGGGCCCCGTCCGCCCTCCCGGGCCGCGGCGCCCGCCGGCGGTCCCATGCATACCTCCGACCCCTGCCGCGTCCATGTCCTGCCCGTGGCGGCCGGCCACCACGGCTGGCGGCTCGACCGCTTCCTCGCCCACCAACTGGAAGGCCTGTCGCGGTCCCGGGTCCAGAGGCTCATCACCGAGGGGCGGGCCTCGGTCAACGGCACCCCGTGTCTTTCCGCCCGCCGGGCCGTTCGTATCGGGGACGAAGTCCGCCTCGAGGTCCCGCCGCCCCGGCCGGCGGCCCTGGAGCCCGAGCCCCTGCCCCTCCGGGTGGTCTTCGAGGACGACCGCATCCTGGTGCTCGACAAGCCCCCCGGCCTCGTGGTCCATCCCGGCGCCGGCCACGCGCGGGGCACCCTGGTCCACGGCCTCCTCCACCACTGCCGGGATCTGTCGGGCATCGGCGGGGAACTCCGGCCGGGCATCGTCCATCGCCTCGACAAGGACACCTCCGGCCTCATGGTGGTGGCCAAGGACGACGACGCCCACGCCCGCCTGGCCGCACAGTTCGCCGCCGGAGATGTGGAAAAGACCTACCTCGCCCTGGTGAAGGGGGAGCCCGGCGCGGACCGGGGACGGATGGAAGCCGCCATCGGGCGCCACCCCGTCCACCGGAAGCGGATGGCGGTCCGGAGGTCGGGGGGAAAGGCGGCGGTCACCGAGTGGGAGGTGGTGGAACGCCTCGGCGGCGCGGCCCTCCTCCGCTTGCGCCTCCACACGGGACGCACCCACCAGATCCGGGTCCACATGGCCGCCGCGGGCCACCCCGTCCTGGGCGACGCCCTCTACGGCGGCGGAACCATCCTGCGTCCCCGGGGGCTTCGCCTGCCCCGCCAGATGCTGCACGCGGCCGCCCTGGCCCTCCGTCACCCCGCCACCGGCGAACGCCTCGAGTGGCGGGCGCCGCTGCCGCCCGACATGGCGGCGGCCCTGGAGTCCCTGCGGGGCTAAGGCCCGACCCCCGTGGCCACGGCGGCGACGTAGCTGGCCAGCATGATCCCCACGAGGGCCAGGACCAGGGCATAGCGAAGGCGGCTCACCATCCCCTGGAACTCCTCCGTCATGAACCGGCGCAGGATGTAGACCCCGGCCAGCCCCCCCGCCGCCAGGATCCCCAGGGCGATGGCCAGGCGCAGGTCCTGCGGGGGGCTGAAGGTCCAGGCGACGAGGTCCCACCCGAACTGCCGGCCGAGGGTGGGCAGGAACGCCGGGGCGTTGACCAGGGCGAAGTCGAGCCGGTACGACAGCTCCCCGGCGAAGGCCAGGGGCACGAAGATGGGGACGAGGGGCGAAAAACGCCCGAAGAGTTCGTCCTCGGTCACGCCGAAGAACCGCGCCCCGAGCCGGATCACCCCGTAGACGTAGTGGAAGCCCACGAAGAGCAGCACGGAGAAGAGCATCATCTGGCACGCCATGGTGCCGCTGCAGAACCAGTCCTCCACGGCCGGGCTCATCTTGACGAACCGCGCCAGCTGGGACCCCATGAGGAAGGGGATGATGTAGGAACAGGTGATGTAGCGCCCCTTGTTGAGGATGAGCTCGTTGAAGGGGTTGCGCAGGTTGAGCCGGGGCGAGTTGCGGTCGCACAGCATGACACAGTGGCCGCAGACCAGGCAGTGGAGGTTGTTCCGCACGTTGAAGGCCCCGAGATAGACGGGGCACCCGGGCACCCCGCCGGCGCCGCGCTTGCAGGCGAAGGTCTTGCAACCGCGGCACTTTTCGTGATCGGGACGAAACTCCGTGAGGGCGAAGGTGGCCGCCACCCCGGTGATCCGGCCCATGGGGCACAGATACCGGCACCAGGCCTGCTTCCGGTAGATCATGGCCGCGAGGGTGGCCCCTCCGAGGATGGCCAAGAGCAAGAGCGCCGTACCCCGGGGCCATTGCTTCATCCCCGTGGATTCCTCCACCCAGATGATCAGCGCCAGCAGCCCCACGGACCAGTAGACCCCCGTCTTCTGCAGCCACCGGGGCACGGGCCGCTCGAGGGAGAGGCCGAGCCGCTGCATCACCCGGCCGATGCCGGGAAACGGGCAGAAACCGCACCACATTCGCCCGAACACGAACCAGCTGAGGACCACCGAGGGCCACCAGACCCCCCAGGCGAGGAAGAGGGCGACGTTCCGGTCCGGCTCCTGGGGCCCGAAGAGCCCCGAGACGATGATGAAGGTGAAGGTGGCGTCCCCGAAGGTCCGCATGGCCGCATGCAGCCGGCGGCGGCGGAAGAACTCCCGCAGGCGCGGGAACCGCTCGAAGAGGTCCACGGGGGCCTCGGGATCCCGGAATGCCGAAAACAGGGAGGGCTTGGGGGGCAAGGGGGCCGTCCTCCTTCCTTCGGGTGGCGCCGGCGGAAATCGTACGCCGCGACGCCTCCGCAGCGCAACCGACGACTCATGCCGGCGGCACGAGAAGCCGCCGACTGCGGCGGTGCCTCGGTGCGCTCGTCACTGCGGCGTATCAGAAGTCCACTTCGTTACCTCGACATCCTCGCGCCGTGCATTTGGCGATTTTCTGCTGAGCCATCCACTCGGAGGCCTTTTACGGGGCCATCGTTCGCGTCCGCCCGCATCGCGCCGGGCCCTCGCGGGACCCGCTCCCCTGGGGCCGCCGCCGGTCCCGGCCGACTTGGGTTGAAAATTATTATTTTTACCGCCCTTTGCCGAAAGAGGGAAGAGGTCGATCCACGATCCAGGGCCGGGGCCCCGCGTTGACCCGCCTGCCGGGCCGGGTTAAGAGAAGGGCCATGTGGCAACGCATCCGGCACATCACCCGGGGGCTCCTCTTCATCCCCTGGTTCCTCTCGCTCACGGCGGTTCTGGCGCCCGTGGCCATCGCTATGTCGCTGGTCACCCGGTCCGGCGACGCCGCCCACCGGCTGGGCCGGCGCTGGTCCCGGTGGCTGCTCGCCGCGGCCGGGGTCGAGGTGGAGGTGACGGGCCGGGAACACCTCGCCGGCCTGCCCGGCGGACTCGTCATCGCGGCCAACCACGCCAGCCAGCTCGACATCCTCGCCCTCTTCGTGGCCCTCCCCATCCAGTTCCGCTTCGTGGCCAAGAAAGAGCTCTTTCACCTCCCGCTCCTCGGCCCGGCCATGCGCTTTACGGGTTACATCCCCATCGACCGCTCCGGCGGCCGCTCCGCGGTGGAAAGCCTCAACCGGGCGGCGGAGGTGGTCCGATCCGGGGTGGCCGTGCTCATCTTCCCGGAGGGGACGCGGAGCCCGGACGGCCGGCTCCGGCCCTTCAAGCCCGGCGGCGTCCTGCTCGCCCGGAAGGCCGGAACGCCGGTCCTGCCCGTCGCCATCAGCGGGAGCCACCGGTGCCTGCCCAGGGGGAGCATCCTGGTCCGCCCCGGGCGGATCCGCGTCCGCCTCCTGCCTCCCGTGGACCCCGTGGGGCCCGGCGGCCCGAAGGGCAAGGACGCCCTGACACGGGAGCTCCACCAGGCCATCCTCTCGGGGCTCGACCCCGGAAACCGTCCCGCCTGAGGCCCCATGTTCCGGTTCACCTTCCCCGTCTCGCAGGTCACCACCTGGGTCTTCCTCCCGCCCCTCGTCACCTTCGTCCTCGCCTTCTTCGGCGCCATGGCCGGGGTGACCGGGGCCTTCCTGCTCCTCCCCTTCCAGGTGAGCATCCTGGGCTACACCGGGCCCGGGGTCTCCGCCACGAACTTCGTCTACAATCTCTTCGCCATCCCCGGGACGGTGCTCCGATACGCCCGGGAGGGGCGCATGAACTGGCCGCTGGCCGCGGTGATCACCCTGGGGAGCCTCCCCGGCATCGGCCTCGGGTATCTCGCCCGGGTCCGCTTCCTCACCGACCCCCGGCACTTCAAGCCCTTCGTCGCCCTGGTGCTCCTCTACCTCGCCTGGCGCATCGGGCGAAACCTCCTCGGCGCCGGCGGCCGCCCGGCCGCGCCCCCCGCCGCCGCGGCCCGGGTCCGGACCCGGTCGCTGGGGCTCCGCCGGGTCGTCTTCGCCTTCGACGGGCGGGACCACGCCTTCGACCCACGCCCCCTCTTCCTCGTGGCCCTGGCCGTGGGGGTGGTGGGCGGCGCCTACGGGATCGGGGGCGGCGCGGTACTCGCCCCCTTCTGCGTCACCGTGCTGGAGCTGCCGGTCCACGCCGTGGCCGGGGCGGCCCTCTTCGGCACCTTCATGAGCTCGGTGGTGGGTGTCGCCGTCTACTCGGCGGGGTTCTTCTCGGGGGGGGTGGAGACCCGGCCGGACATCCTGCTCGGGGCCCTCTTCGGCCTCGGCGGGCTCGCCGGGGGCTACCTGGGGGCCCGGATGCAACGGTTCGTGCCGGAGCGGCCCATCAAGGTCGGCCTCCTCGCGGTCCTGCTCTTCGTGGCGGGGAAGTACCTCCTGGCGGCCCTGGGCTAGGAGGACACCGCCCGGGCAAGACGGCCCCGGGCGGCGTCGATGCGCCGGACGGCGTCGATGAGGCGGCCCTCGGGGAGCCGGCCGTCCCGGAGGCCCCGCTCCAGGGCCTCCACGACGCGCCAGGCCCGGTCGGCCCGGTGGCAGACGAGGAGAAGGTCGTGGCCCGCCGCCAGGGCCGAAAGACCGGCCTCTCCCACGTCTTCGTACCCCAGGACACCGCCCATCTCCAGGTCGTCGGTGAGAAGAAGCCCCTCGAAGCCCAGTTCCTCCCGGAGGAGCCCCCGGGCGATCCGCTCCGAGAAGGTGGCGGGGCGGTCGGGGTCCAGGGCGGGGTAGACCACGTGGGAGGTCATGACCGCGGCCACCCCCGCCGCCACCGCAGCCCGGAACGGGAGCATCTCCGCCCGGAGCACCTCCGCCGGGGCTTCCACCCGGGGCCGGACCTCGTGGGGGTCCCCGCCCACACGGCCGATGCCCGGGAAGTGCTTGGCCGTGGCGCCCACCCCCGCCGCCTGGAGGGCGCGGACGTAGGCGGCCCCTGCGCGGGCCACGGCCGCCGGGTCGTCGCCGTAGGTCCGACCGGCGAGGACGCCCTCCACTCCCGCCGGGGCGAGATCCAACACCGGGGCGAGGTTCAGGCGGATGCCGGCGGGACGGAGGACCTCGGCCGCCGCCATGCCCTGGGCGGCCGAAGCGGCCGCCGGGTCCGGAGACGCCCCGACCTCGGCCGCCGACACCAGGGCCGGCCAGGCGGGCGGGGCCAGGCGCTGGACCGGGCCGCCCTCCTGGTCCACGGCCACGAGGGGCGGCGGCAGCCCGGCCGACCGGCACTCGTCTTCCAGGGCGAGGACGAGATCCCGCACCTGGCCCGGCGAGACCGCGTTCCGGGCGAAGAGGATGAAGTGCCCCACTCCGCCCCGCCGGATGAGCTCCCGGGTCGCCGTGTCCAGCTCCGGCCCCGGCAGCCCCGCCATCACCACGGCCCCCGGGCGGGTGCCCCCCGCGTCGATCATGCCGCCCTTCGCCTCCCTCCGGGCCGGCCGGCTTGAGCTCCGGCCCCTCGACGGAGTATAGTCGGGGGACACGCCAAGGCCAACCGGCCGCCAAGGAGCACCGCCTGCATGACCTCGCCAGAAGCCGTCTTCCTCGGCCTCCTCCAGGGGGCCACGGAGTTCCTCCCCGTCTCGAGCTCCGGGCACCTCCTCCTCGCCGAGCACTTCCTCGGCCTTGCCGGCGGGGGGCTCGCCTTCGACGTCATGCTCCACCTCGGGACCCTGGCGGCGGTCCTGCTCTACTTCCGGCGGGAGTGGTGGCACATGGCCGAGGCCCTGGTCCCGGGGCGGGGGGCGACCGGCGACCGGCGCCTCCTCGCCCTCCTCGTGCTGGCCACCATCCCGGGCGGCGTCTTCGGCTACCTCCTGGACGACCTCGCCGCGACCACCCTCCGAAGCCCCTGGGTGGTCGCGGCCACGCTGGCCGGCGTCGGGGCCCTCTTCCTCGCGGCCGAGGGCGTCGCCCGCCGGGACCGCACCCTCGCCGCCCTCGACTGGCGTGACGCCGCCGTCATCGGCCTCGCCCAGGCCCTCGCCATCGTGCCCGGGGTCTCCCGGAGCGGCATCACCATGACCGCCGCCCTGTTCCTCGGCTTTCGCCGGGCGGAGGCCGCCCGGTTCTCCTTCCTCCTCTCCGCGCCCATCATCGCCGGTGCCGGCCTCCACGAAGGCCACAAGCTGCTCAACGGCACCGCCGGCCCGGGGCCCGAGGTCCTCTGGGGCACCCTGGCCGCCTTCGTCGCCGGCTACGCGGTGATCTCCTGGCTTCTCGCCTACCTCGCCCGGCACACCTTCCACCCCTTCGCCTACTACCGCATCGTGCTGGCCGGGGTGGTGGCCGCGCTGCTCCTCTGGGGGAGCGCCGCATGACGCCCCACCGCCTTTCCCCGGCGGTCCTCGCCGCGGTGTTGGCCGCCCTCCTGGTCCCGCCCCCCGCGGCCGGGCTCACCCCCGGAGAAGAAGCGACGATCCTCCTCTTCCGAAAGGCCGCCGCCGGGGTCGTCAACATCACCAGCACCCAGCAGGAACCCGGGTTCGCCTGGCACCCCGTGCCGGAAAAGGGCACCGGCAGCGGTTTCGTCTTGGACGACCACGGCCACGTGGTGACGAGCTGCGGCGCGGTGGGCGACGGCCAGTCCCTCGAGGTCACCACCCGGGACGGGCGCCGCTGGCCCGCCCGGCTCGTAGGAGCCGACCCGGCCACCGACATCGCGGTGGTGGAGATCCGGGCCCCGAAGAAGGTCCTGGCCGGCCTGCCGCCCCTGCTCCTCGGCCAGGCGCGGGACTTGGCCGTGGGCCAGCGCGTCTGGCGGGTGAGCGATCCCTTCGGCGAGGGACCACAGCTGGCCGAGGGGCTCCTCGCGGCCAAGGGCCGCACCCTCCGAACCCGCGCCGGCCTGAAAATCCGCGGAGTCCTCCAGACCGACATCCCCGTGCATCCCGGGGCCGAGGGCGCCCCCCTCCTGGACTCCTCCGGCCGGGTGATCGGGATGTGCAGCCTCGCCTTCGCCGACACCCGAGCCCTTGCGGGGATCGGCTTCGCCGTGTCCGCCGAGGTCCTCCAGCGGATCGTCCCCGGGCTCCTGGCGGACGGCTACGTCCTCCACGCCTGGCTGGGGGCGGAGTTCGAGACCCTCTCCCCGGCCCTGGCCCGCCTCACCGGGCTTCCCGTGGAAAGAGGCGCGGTGCTGACCCGCCTCTTCCCCCAGGGGCCCGCCCTCGATGCCGGCCTCCGGGCGGGGATGAAGACCGTCCACCTCGGAAACCGCACCCACCGCGTGGGCGGCGACGTCATCGTGGCCGTGGACGGGAAGGACGTGGCCTCTGCGGCGGCCCTGGAGGAGATGATCGACGGGCGCAAGCCCGGCACCGAGGTGACGCTCACCCTCTACCGGGACGGCCGGCGGACCACCGCCAAGGTGCGGGTGGAGGAACGGCCCGCCGCGGCCCCCTGAGGGGCTGGCTCAACGCCACTGCCAGCGTGCCCCCCGGGGCGCCCCGGTCTCGTTGCCCGCCGCGGCCCTTTCCGGGCCCGGAGACGCTGCATCCTCCGGGGACGCGACCTCTTCCGGGGGAGGATAGGGCAAGCCGTCCGCTCGGGCCGCCGGGGCCCGGCGGCCGCCGAAGATCCAGTTGAACCAGCCCCGTTGCCCGCCGGCCGCGGAGGCCCCGGCGGCCGGAAGCGCAGCGGAGGCGCTGCTCGCCGTCACCTCGGGCGGTGGGACCAGCAGGTCGGGATGGAGGCGCCCGGGGGGCTCCCCGGGGAACGGGATGGCCGCCGCGGCCGGGGCCTGGGACGCCCCCGGGGGCGCGGCGTAGGGCCGCCGGAGGAACCCCGCCGCGCGGCGGGCCAGCCGCTTGAGCTGCCCGTGGAGCCCGTCCAGGGGCGCCGGCTCCCCGGCGATGACCCCTTCCGGGCCGCCGGCGGCGGCCGAGACGGCCCGGAGGGTCACCACGTAGCGGCCGCCGGCCACCGCCTCGACCCGGCCCGCCACCACGAAGTCCACACCGGCGTGCCGGGCGAGCTCCGACAGGTGCGCCGCCGAGGCATCGGTCGACCGCTCCGCGCCGCCGCGGCAGAGGATGTCCCCCTCCTGCTCGAGCCGGCCGGCCAGCACGTCCCGGAGGGCCAGATCGAGGTGGGCGAGGCGGGCCTCGGCGGCCGGGACCTCGAAGGGAAGCACGAGGACCCGAAGCTCCCCTGTTTCCGGCGGAGCGGCGACGGCCGAAGCCGCCCCCGCCAGGACCAGCCCGAGGAGGACCAGGAGCCACCCCGGCCGCCCGGCCCGGGAGGCGCCGGGACCGGCCGTCGCCGCCGGCAAGGCAGGCACCTCAGGCACCGGCGGCGGCCCGGGACGGGGCCGTCCCCTCGGGCTTCTTCTTGGCCGGGCGCCCTCCCCGACCCCGGGTGGCCGGGGTCATGAGGCGCTGTTTCTTCATCTTTTCGATCAGGGTGGTCCGGTTGAGCCGCAGGAGCTGGGCCGCCCGGTTCTTGACCCCGCCCGTCCGGTCCAGGGCCTGGAGGATGAGGTTCTTCTCGAAGGTCTGGACCGCGGCGTTCAGGGAGAGGCCCTCCTCCGGCAGGGTCGGGACGGGCACCGGGATGCCCTCGGAGAGGGGGTAGCCGGTGGCCCGGGTGAAGGAGGCCGGCAAGTCCTGGGCCGTCAGCACCGGGCCGCTGGCCAGGATGGACATGCGCTCCATGAGGTTCTCGAGCTCCCGGACGTTGCCGGGCCACTCGTAGGCCATGAGGCACTGCATGGCGTCCTCCGCCACCCGCTCCAGCCGACCCCGGTTCTTCTGGCGGAACCGCTCGAGGAAGTGCTGGACGAGGAGCGGGATGTCCGAGACCCGCTCCCGGAGGGGCGGCACGTGGATGGGGATGACGTTGAGGCGGTAGTAGAGGTCTTCCCGGAAGCGGCCCTCGCGGACCGCCTCCTCGAGGTCGATGTTGGTGGCGGCGATGACCCGGATGTCCACCCGGATGGTGCGGACGCCGCCCACGCGCTCGAACTGCCGATCCTGGAGGACGCGGAGGAGCTTCACCTGGAGGGCGGGACTCATCTCGCCCACCTCGTCCAGGAAGATGGTCCCCTTGTTGGCCAGTTCGAACCGGCCGATCCGGGTCCGGATGGCATGGGTGAAGGCCCCCTTCTCGTGCCCGAAGAGCTCGCTCTCGAGGAGCTCCGGGGGGATGGCGCCGCAGTTGATGGGGATGAAGGAATTGTCGCGCCGGTCGCTGGCGAAGTGGATGGCATGGGCGATGAGTTCCTTGCCCGTTCCGGACTCACCGGTTATGAGCACGGTACTCTCGGTGTCGGCCACCTTCTCGATGAGGTCGAAGAGGTCCTGCATGGCGGGGCTGGCGCCCACGATGCGGTCGAACCCGTACCGGGTGCGCAGTTCCTTCTTGAGGTTCTGGTTTTCGCGGCGCAGCTCCCGGACCTCCAGCGCCCGCTCGATGACCAGGGCCACTTCCTCGGCCTTCACCGGCTTGGTGAGGTAGTCGAAGGCCCCTTTCCGCATGGCCTCCACCGCGTCCCGGATGGAGCCGTACCCGGTCACGAGGATGCAGATGCTGTCCGGGGAATGCTCCTGGATGTAGTCCAGGACGGCCATGCCGTCCTTCCGGGGCATGTTGACGTCCGTCAAGACCACGTCAAAGAACCGACCTTCGAGCATCTCGATGGCCTCCTGGCCATCGGTGGCCGTCTCCACGGCAAAGCCCTCCCCCTGGAGGAGCTCGGTCAAAAACGCCCGGATCTCCGGTGCATCGTCCACGACCAGTACGGACTCGTTGCGCATGGCTGTTCCCCCGGAATGAACTTTTTTCGAACGGACATCACCAAGTTATCGTAACTCCCCAGGATTTGTCAACTTTTGATGTCCATTTTTTGACGCGAAATCACGCCGGCACCGTGTCAAAATACACAACATGTTGGACGATTTTTGTCACCTCCCCCCACATCTTGCGCCTGCACGAAAAAACCGGGCCGGGGCCCGGTGGGAAAACTTCGAGGCCGGGGGCTGTCGGCCCCGGCCCCGGCTCAATAGTCGTAGTGCTTCTTGAGGAACTTGCACCCGTTGAAGATGGCGGAGATCAGCCATTCCGGGAAGTGGATGTCGTTCCAGATCACGATGTAGACGTGGATGAAGGCGAAGGTCAGAAACAGCCAGGTGTTCAGGTGGTGGAAGACCCGGATCTCCATCTGGGTGCCGAGGACCGCCAGCCCCCAGCCCTGCCAGGCGAGGCTCTCGGGGAAGAGCAGGCAGAAGCCGCTCAGGATCTGGAGGAGCGCCAGCCCCATGAGCACCACGTAAGAGATGCCCGCCAGCACGTTGTGGCCGCGCCGGAGGTCCAGCCGGTCGGAGAGGTAGAGGTAGAGGAGGAGGGTCCGCTTGAGGTTGTTGACGTTGCGGCGGTTGATGGGGATGAAGTCGGTGACCCGCTCCTCGGTGTTCCCGAAGAACCAGAGGAAGAGGCGGACGAGGATGGCGGCGGTGAAGACGTAACCCGCCACGAAGTGCACGAAGCGCATGTCCGCCACGGGAAACGCCCCCCGGCCCTCGAGCACCGTGTTGGTCCAGGGATGGTGGATGTAGAAGCCCGTGACCGCCAGGGTGACGATGGAGAGGGCGAAGGACCAGTGGAAGAGCCGAAAGAGGACGCTCCAGACGCAGTGCTTCTCGTATTCCACCATGGCCGGCCTCCCTCGGCTAGAGGACCCGCACCCGCACCGTCTCCCGGCCCGAGGGATCGAGCATGTGGACGGCGCAGGCGATGCAAGGGTCGAAGGAATGGATGGTGCGCAGCACCTCCAGGGGCCGCTCGGGATCGGCCACCGGGTTCCCCACCAGGGCGGCCTCGTAGGGGCCGGGCTGGCCCTTGCCGTCCCGGGGGCCGGCGTTCCAGGTGGAGGGGACCACGCACTGGTAGTTCCGGATCTGCCCGTCCCGGATCACGATCCAGTGGGAGAGGGCGCCGCGCGGGGCCTCGTGGAATCCGAACCCGCGCTGCTCGCCGAGGGGGAAGGCCGGGGGGTTACAGATGGCGTAGTCGCCCCGGCCGATGTTCGCCACCAGCAGCTCCCAGTGCTTGACGGCGAGATCGGAGATGACCGCCGTCCGGATGGCCCTGGCCAGGTGCCGCCCGGGGGTGGAGTGCAGCGCCGCCGGGACCACCCGGGTCTTGGCCAGGGTGCCCACCCGGGCCAGGGCGTCGTCCACGTAGCGGCGGGTCGGCTCGTGGTTCAGGGCGTAGCCCACCAGGACCTGGGCCAGGGGCCCCACCTGCATGGGCCGTCCCTGGAAGCGGGGGGCCTTCACCCAGCTGTACTTGCCCTCGTCCTGGAAGTCGGTGTAGTGGGGGACGGTCTCCTCCTCGAAGGGATGCCGGGTCCAGTCCCCCTCGTACCAGGAATGGGCGATGCTTTCGGCCACGTTGTCCCGGAAGTAGGGATCCTGGAAACCCTTGAAGGCCCGGGCGGTGGAAAGATCCCCGTCGAAGAGGGTGCCCCCGGGAAGATCGAAGCGGGTCCCCGCGGTATCCAGCGGCATGTCCGGCACGGCGAGGTAGTTCATGACCCCGGCCCCGTGGGCGAGCCAGTCCTTGTAGAGGGCCCCGACGGCGATGACGTCCGGGAGATAGACCTGGTGGACAAAGGCCCGGACCTCCTCCAGGAGCTGGCGTACCTGGTAGAGCCGATCCATGTTGAGGGTCGCCTCGTTGTCGGGATTGATGGCCGTGGCCACTCCGCCCACGGCGAGATTCTGGACGTGGGGGTTCTTGCCCCCGAGGATGCCCAGGGCCTGGGTGGCCTTTCGCTGGTAGTCGAGGGCCTCGAGGTAGTGGGAGACGGCCATGAGGTTCGCCTCCGGCGGAAGTGTCATGGCCGGGTGCCCCCAGTAGCCGTGGGCGAAGGGCCCGAGCTGCCCGCTCTCCACCAGGGCCTGGACCTTTTCCTTGACCGCCTTGAAGCGGCTCTTGCCGTTGTTGGGCCAGTCGGAGAGGCCCTGGGCCAGGGCGGCGGTCCGGGCCGGGTCCGCCTTGAGGGCCGCCACCACGTCCACCCAGTCCAGGGCGGAGAGGGTGTAGAAATGGACGATGTGGTCGTGCAGGGCGTGGAGGGCCAGCACCAGGTTCCGGATGTACTGGGCGTTGATGGGCACCTCGAGGCCCAGGGCGTTCTCCACGGCCCGGACGGAGGTGATGGCGTGCACCGTGGTGCAGACCCCGCAGATGCGCTGGGTGAAGAGCCAGGCATCCCGCGGGTCGCGCCCCTGGAGGATGACCTCGATCCCCCGCCACATCTGGCCGGAGGACCAGGCCTTGCGCACCCGGCCCCCCGCCACCTCGGCATCGATGCGCAGGTGCCCCTCGATGCGCGTCACCGGATCCACGACGATTCGCTTGGCCATCGGTCCGCTCCTTTCCCTATGTCAGCATGTCAGCCTTCGCCGCCGCCCGAGCGGGAACGCCAGATCTTGCGCCCCACGCCGATGGCCGCGTGGATGCCCGCCGCGGCCGCGGCCACGGTGAATACGCCCTTGCCGATCCGGTCCGCCGCCGCCACGGTTCCCCGGCCCTGCGGGACGGCCACTCCCGGAAGCCGCTCGTAGAAGGGGGTCATGGTGTCCCAGAAGCCCGGCTCGGAACAGCCGATACAGCCGTGGCCCACGCCCACGGGCCAGGCACCCACGTCGTTGAACCGGACCGCGGGGCAGCTGTTGTAGGTCTCGGGCCCCTTGCAGCCGGTCTTGTAGAGGCAGTAGCCCCGGCGGTGGTTGGCGTCGCCGAAGGCCTCGGCGAAGCGCCCCTCGTCGAAGTGGGCCCGGCGCTCGCAGTGGTCGTGGATCTTGCGCCCGTAGGCGAAGAGCGGCCGGCCCAGGTGATCGGTGGGCGGAAGGCGCTTGAAGGTGAGATAATGGAGCACCGTCCCGAGGAAGGAGACCGGGTTCGGCGGGCACCCGGGCACGTTCACCACGGAGTGGTCCGCGACGAGGTCCCGGACGCCCACGGCCCCGGTGGGGTTCGGGCGGGCCGCCTGGATCCCGCCGAAGGCGGCGCAGTTGCCGATGGCGATGACGGCGGCCGACCGGGGCGCCACGTCGGCCAGGATCTCCATGGCCGTCCGCCCCCCGATCCGGCAGTAGACGCCGCCGTCCTTTGTGGGGATGCCCCCTTCCACCACGCAGATGAACCTCCCCTCGTGCCGCTTGAGGGTGTCGGCCAGGGCCGCCTCGGCCTGGTGCCCCGCCGCGGCCATGACCGTCTCGTGGTAATCCAGGGAGACGAGATCGAGGATGAGACGCGCGATGTCCGGGTGCGAGGCCCGGAGCAGGGCCTCGGAGCACCCCGTGCACTCCTGGAAGTGGAGCCAGACCACCGGGGGCCGGGCGGGAGAGGCCGCCGCCTCGACGAGGCGGGGGACGGCCTCGTCGGCGAGGCCGAGGGCCGCCGCCGCCGCGGTGCAGGCCTTGAGGAAGGACCGGCGGGTCACCTTGGGGTTCAGGGCGTCCAGCTGGGGGTCTCGTGCCATGGCGTTCCTCCCTGTAGGGGATGGGCGCCGGGGACGGCCCGGCGCCGGCTCTTTTCCGATGGTAGGACCAAACTCCGCCGAAGATCAAGCAAAAAAGTCCCTTCGAGGGGCCGGCCGGGTAGGCTACGCACCCGGCCGCCGGCTGCGTCCCCGGCAGAGGCGGATCTCGGCGCAGACCGCCCCGGCCGTGCCCCGGAGCGCGCCGATGAAACCCCAGAGGACCCCGGCCAGGGAACCGCGGACGTAGGCGTTCAGCGGGACCTCCCGGCCGTCCACGAGGAGGCGGGCCCGCCCCGCCGCGCCCCCGCCCGGGCGGAGAAACCGCTCCTCGATGAACCGGGCGACCCCCGCGTGGTCCGCCAGGTCGAAGGACGTCCCCTCCACGGAAAAGTCCGCGGCCACCGCCACCACTCCCGGGACCTCCTCCCGGAGGAGTGAACGCGAGACCTCGGCCCGGGCCACCTCGATCTTGGGGACCCCCTCGGCGTGCTTGAAGCCCTCCCCCAGCACGATGTCGGCGTCCGGGAAGAGGCGGAAGGCCAGGGCCCGCGGCGACTCCCGGAGCCCCTTCCGGCGAAGCACCATCCCGTCGGGGGCCACCAGGGCCACCTCCGCGACTCCCTCCTCCCGGTAGCCGGCGGTATCGGTGCCCGGGGGGTCGTCCGGGAGGAGTCCCGTCTCCTTGGTCGACTTGAGGACGGCGACGCGGTACCCTTTCTTGAGGAGGTGCCGCGCCACGCGCCGGGCCAGGGTGGTCTTGCCGCTGTCGTGGCGGCCGATGAAGGTCACGAAGGGTGCCATGGTTCCGCTCCGGTCTCGGGATCGGGGCGGCCGGGCCGGCGGACCCGGGGCGACGGCCGCCCCCGGTCCCCAGCATAACCCCTCGGGGCCGCACCTTTCACCCACCGGGCGGCGAGGACGCACGGCACCCGAAAAGGACGGGGCCGATCCGGGACGTCGGGGTCTCGAAGAACGCCCCGCCGCCGCGATCGGCGCGCCTCTCTGGCGCCGTCATCGCCCGCGGGCGCGAAATCGGGAAGAAGCAAGGAGGCACCGCCATGCCCCCATCCAAGAAGAAGACCCGCTTCGAACAAAAGGACCGGCTCCCGCCCGGGGAAGCGGCCCGCCGGCTCCGCCGCCTGGCCGACGACCTGGAGGCGGGCCGGATCGAGGTGGGGCGCGAGGCCCTGGACATCGGCGCCCCGGTCTTCATGGAGACGGAGCTGAAGATCAAGGGGGCCGAGGTCTCCTGCGAGATCACCCTGAAGGCCCCCGTCGCCGCACCCCATGGCCCGCCGGAACCCGTGGCGGGGGCCGGCGGCGGAGGGCCGGAGGCCAAGGTGCTCAAGAAGGCCCTCGCCGCCAGGTGGAAGTCCATCAAGGCGTCCCTGTCCGCCGGTCGGGCGCCGGGGGCCGCCGAGGGCCCGGACTTCCTGGAACTGGCCCGCCGCTACGAGCCCCACGTGCAGCCGGACTGGGCCGCGGACTGGCACGCCTGCATCCGCCGGGCGGAGGCCTGTCTCCAGGCCGCCTCCGCCGGCGACATCGACGCCGCCGAGGACGCCGCCGCCGGGGTGGACCGGGACATCCGCCGATGTCACAAGCGCTACAAGTAAAAAGCCCCGGGCGGCTCCACCGGAAGGCCCTGGCCCTGGGGTTCCTCTTCCTCGCCGCCGCCTGCCGCCCGGCGGCGCCGCCCGACCCGGAACTCGGGGCCCGCCTCTACCGGTTGCACCATTGCGGCCACTGCCACGGGCCCCGGGGCGAGGGCCGGAAGGGCGCCCCCCGGATCGCCGCCACGCGCCTGGGCCTGCGGGCGTTCCGCGGGAGGCTCCGCCGCCCCGGCTCCGTCATCATGCCGGCCTTCCCCGCCGGCCGCCTCTCCGACGACCAGGCGGCTCACCTCCATGCCTGGCTCGAATCGCTCGGCCCCCCGGCTGGAATTGAGCCGCCGCACCCGAGGGCCGACAAGTAACTCCATGGAAGCCGCCTGCACCGAACCGCCAAAAGACCGGAGGCTCCGGGAGATCCGACGGGTCCTGGCCGGCGTCCTCGCCCTCAACCTGGCCGTGGCCGCGGCCAAGCTCGGCTACGGTTCCCTCACCTCGTCCCTGGCCATGGTAGCCGACGGCTTCCACTCCCTCTTCGACGGGACGTCCAACGTCATCGGCCTCCTGGGCCTGACCCTGGCGGCCCGCCCGCCCGACCGGGACCATCCCTACGGCCACGGCAAATACCAGACGTATGCCGCGGGCGCCATCGGCCTCCTCCTGCTGGCCACGGCCTGGAAGGTGGGCAGCGGCGCCTGGTCCCGGCTCATCAACGGGAGCGAGGCGCCGCAAGTCACCGCCGCCTCCTTCCTCGTCATGGGAGGCACCGTGGTGGTCAACGCCGTGGTCACCCTGTGGGAGCGCCGCGCCGGCCGGCGGCTCAGAAGCGACATCCTCCTGGCCGACGCCGGACACACCGCCAGCGACCTCTGGGTGAGCCTCGGGGTCATCGCCAGCCTCGCGGCGGTGCGGGCGGGCCACCCCGCCGCCGACCCCCTCGTGGGGCTCGGCGTGGCGGGGGTCATCTTCTGGACCGCCTTCGGGATCCTCCGGGAATGCGGCACCACCCTCTCCGACAAGGCCCGGATCGACCCGGACCGCCTCTGCGACGTCGCCCGATCGGTCCCCGGCGTCCTGGACTGCCACTCCATCCGGACCCGGGGGTCCGCCGCCGAGGTCTACGTGGATCTCCACGTCCAGGTGGCCCCCGAGATCACCGTGGCCGACGGGCACGCGGTGGCCGACGGCGTGGAACGGGCCATCCGCACGGCCCTGGACCAGGTGGTGGACGTGGTGGTCCACGTGGAACCCCACACCCCCGGGGTCGAAAACCGGTCCAAATCCCGTTCTTGAGGCATCCCCTTCAATTTTTTTCCTTGCATTGCCGACAAGAAAGGTGAGAATGCCCTTCAAGGGGGGAAAATCATGGACAGCTATATCGGCTTGGCCGTTTTCGTGGCCCTCCTGTGGGCCATACGCTTGCTCGGCACGGACCGGAAGCCGGACATCGAGGTGACCCCGGAACTGCTGGCCCAGCTCCTGGCACCGGGGGAGCCGCCCGCCCGGAAGCGGCCGCGGCGGTAGGCCGCCGCCCCCTTCCGGAAACGGGACGGCGGAACGCAAAAAGGGCCACGGCGGTGAACCGCCGCGGCCCTTTTCTGTTCTGCCTTGAACTCGCGTCCGGGAGGTCTACTTGACGGAATCCGCCAACTTCGCCCCGGGCTTGAACTTCACGACCTTCTTGGCGGGGATCCGGATGGCCTTCCCGGTGGCGGGATTGCGGCCCTCGCGGGCGTTGCGCTTGACCACGCTGAAGGTGCCGAAGCCCACCAGCGTCACCTTGTCGCCCTTCTTCAGGGCCGCGGTGACGGCATCGAGGGCACCCGCCAGGGCCCTCTCGGCGGCAGCCTTCGTAATTCCAGCGCTATCGGCCATCTTGCTCACGAGTTCGGTCTTGTTCATAGTACCCTCCCGTCACGTTGGTGTGGTTGGCGCCTGTAAACGCCTTTTTTCTTCGCCAATGGTTGGAGCGGACCCAACTCAAGCGGCCTTGCCTCCGCCTTCCGGGCGGGCCTGCTTGCCCCACTTCATCGGAACAAGCGCCCCGGAACATGAACCCGCGGTTCCGGGGGATGTCCGGCCCCGGAAAGGCTGCTGGAACGAAGGTGCACGACCCGTTTCATTCGACTTTCCTGTCCCATGTTACCCGTGAACGCCCGCGAGTCAAGAGATTTCCGCATCAAGGCCCGCCGGACCGGGCTCCCCGGGCACCCGGCCGCCGGGACGGTCATAGATGCCGTATAATCCCGGGCAGTTACCTTCATGATCCGGAGCGGAAAGCCCCGAGGGCCGCGGCGAAGGCCCGTGCCGCGGGCTCGGAGAAGAGGACGAAGCGGATCTCCTCCAGGCGCCCCGGCCGCGCGAGCACCTCGCCGCGGACCGCCTCCAGGGCCACCCGGGCCGCGGCCGCCAGCGGGTACCCGTAGGCCCCGGTGCTGATGGCCGGGAAGGCCAGCGTCCGCACGCCGAGTTCCCGGGCCCGCGCCAGGCTCTCGCGGTAGGCGGCGGCGAGCAGCCGGGCCTCCCCGTGCCCCCCGCCGCGCCAGACCGGCCCCACGGCGTGGATCACGTACCGCGCCGGAAGACGCCCGGCGGGGGTCGCCACGGCCCCGCCGGTGGGGCACCCGCCGATCCGCCGGCAGGCGGCCAGGATCTCCGGCCCGCCCGCCCGGTGGATGGCCCCGTCCACCCCGCCGCCCCCGGCCAGCCGGCTGTTGGCGGCGTTCACCAGGGCATCCGCCCGTTCCCGGGTGATGTCGCCCCGCTTCGTGACCACGAGGACCCGCCCGAACCGGCACGACGCCGTCACTTCGCTCATCCGCCCTCCCCGGTGAAGATCCGGACGTTGACCGGGAGTCGGAGGGGAAAGGGACACCCCTCCGGGAGGGAGACCTCCACGTCGAGGACCCGGTAGTCCACCATGCGCCCGGGGTCGGTGGGGAGGATCCGCTTCGGCCCCATCTGCACCTTGACGTCCACCACCCGCCCCTCGAAGGCGAGGCCCGGGAAGCCGTCCGCGGTGACCCGGGCCCGCTGGCCCACGCGGACCTTGCCCACGTCGGTCTCGTCAATCTCCGCCCGGACGTAGCGGTCTCGGACCGTGGCGATGTCCAGGACCGGCAGCCCGATGTCCAGGGCCTCGCCCTCCTCCCGGTGCTTCCGGGTGACGACCCCGTCGTAGGGGGCGACGATCCGCGTCTCCGCGCGCATCGCCTCGGCCTCCCGGAGCCGGGCGCGGGCGAGGCGGAGCCGGCGGCGAAGGAGCGCCAGGGTCTCCTTCCGCGTCCCCTCCCGGAGGAGGGCGAGCCGCTCGGCGGCGGCCCGGGCCTCGGCCTGCGCCGTGGCCCAGGCGAGCCGCACCCGCTCCCACTCCGACCGGGAGACCAGCCGGCGATCGAAGAGGTCCCGGTAGCGGTCCCGATCGGCCGCCGCCTTCTCCAGGCGGGCCTGGGCCGCCGCCAGGGCCGCCCCCGCCGCCGCCACCTCCTGGGGACGGGCGCCCGCCTCGGCCCGCGCGAGCTCCGCCCGGGCCACCGCCACCGCCGCCCGGGCCGCCGCCACCCGGGCCTCCTGGGGCCCGGCCTCGAAACGGACGAGCTCCTGCCCCTTGCGGACCCGCTCGCCCTCCCGGACCAGGATCCGCTCGATCTTCCCCGGCATCCGGGCGCTCAGGGTGGAATGCCGCCGGGCCTCCACCACCCCGTAGGCGAAGACGGACGGCGGCGTCGCCGCCGCGGCGTTGGCGTCGTCCGGGGCCCGCCCCTCCGGCCCGGAGCAGCTCGAAAGGAACACCAAGAAGGCCAACGCCCAGGGCCCGGCGCACCTCCGCCACCGCATCATGCCGCCTCGCGCATCCGTCCGTCCTCCATCCAGAGCACCCGGTCCACCCGGTCGCGGAGCCGGAGGTCGTGGGTGACCACCACCACGGTCTTGCCTCCCTCCACGGCCAGCTCGGCGAGGAGATCCACCACCGCCCGGCCCGAGCGCGAGTCGAGGTTCCCCGTGGGCTCGTCCGCCAGGATGATGGGGGCGTCGGCGGCCACCGCCCGGGCCACGGACACCCGCTGCTTCTCCCCACCCGAGAGGTCCCGGGGGAGGAAGCCGGCCCGGTCGGCGAGCCCCACCCGCTCGAGCGCCCGGCGGGCCCGCTCCGGGGCCTCCCCGCGGGGGACCCCCTTGAGCTGCAAGGATACCATGACGTTCTCCAGGGCGGTGAGGGCCGCAAAGAGGTTGAAGGCCTGGAAGACGAAACCGAAGTAGCGGCGGCGAAGCGCCGGCAGCCGTCCCTCGTCGTAGCCCGTGACGTCCGTGCCCCCCACCTCGACCCGCCCCGCGTCCGGCCGGAGGATGAGGCCCAGGATGGAGAGCAGGGTGGTCTTGCCGCTCCCGGAGGGCCCCATGATGGCCGTCACCGTCCCGGGCCGGAAGGCGGCGCTCACCCCGGCCACGGCCACCACCTCCCGGCCGGCGGCGCCGTAGGCCTTGCGGACGCCGGTCACCTCGAGCAGCGCCCGGCTCATGCCCGGAAGACCTCCACCGGGTCCACCTGCATGGCCCTTCGCACCGAGACCAGCGAGGCGCCCGCACACATGGCCAGCGTGAGGCCGAGGTCCAGGGCGAAGAGCTGCCACGGCTGCCAGACCATCTGGCCGGCCGCCCGGTAGAAATGGATGACCACGGCGTTGGCCGCCAGACCGATCCCGTAGCCCATCCACCCGCTCAAGAGGGCCTGGCGGAGGATGATCCCGTAGACGGTCCGGTTCTCGGCGCCCAGGGCCTTGAGGGTCCCGAACTCCCGGAGATGCTCCATGGTGGCGCCGTAGATGGTCTGGCTCACGATCACCGCCCCGACCAGGAGCCCCATGAGGACGGTGAAGCCGAAGCCCACGCCCATCCCCGTGTTGAAGGTCCAGTAGCGGCGGGTGGCGGCGGCGAACTCCTCCCGGGTATAGACGTCCTCCCGGTCCATGGCGGCGGCGAGCCGGGCGCGGACGGCCCGGACGTCGGCCCCCGGCCGCACCTTCACCAGGAGGAAGACGGTCTGCCCCTTGAGCCACGGGGTCAGCTCCTGGGCGGTCTTGTAGGAGGCGAAGAGGATGGGGGCCGTGGTGATCCGCTTCGCCCCCCGGCAGATGCCCACCACCCGGACCCGCTTGTCGATGATCTCGCGGTACTCCCCCACCCTGACCCGGCCCAGCTTCGAGAAACTCGACTCGTCCACGATCACGCCCCGGTGGTACTTCACGTCGGCGAGGCGCCCCTCCACCAGGTCCCAGGGACCGCCCGCGCCGCTGTCGGGGTCGAAGCCCACCAGTTCCACGTTCTCACTCCCGCCGTCCCGGAGCTTCATGAGGGACCAGACCATGATGAGCTTCTTCACCGAGGCGACGCCGGGGACGGCCTTGGCCCGGTTCTCGCGGTATTCCGGGAAGGGGAGGGCGAAGTCGAAGTTCCGGTTGTTCCGGGCCGTGATCCAGATGTCGGCGTCGGTGTGGGTGATGAGGCTGGCGGCGTTGTCCATCATCCCGAGGTAGACCCCCACCTGGACCAGGACCAGCACCACGGAGAAGGAGATCCCCACCAGGGTGATGGAGAGGCGCACCCGGTCGTGGAAGAGGTTCTTCCGGGCGATGGAGACGGGATACCGCATGGCCCTCCCTGCCCCGCCGCCTTCTTTGCCGGCGGGGATCGGCGGGCTTATTATAAGAAAAGTACCGTGAAAGCGAACCCGAACCACCCCGCCATGAACCGTCCCGCCTCTCCCCCCCACCCCCCGGCCCGGGGCTGCTGTGGCGGGAGCGGCGCCGCGTGCGGGTGCGACGCCGGAAGGCCGGGGGAGCGTCTCCGGCCGCCGCCGGCCGCCGGCTGCGCCATCGTGGAGCCGGGGCCCGCCGGGGACCCGCGCCAGCAGCCCTTCTACGCGGGCTGGGTGGAGACGCCGGTGGGCATGGTCCCCCGCCTCGCCACCCGCCTCCGCCCGGCCGACCACCTGGGCCGCTTCCGGGTCCGCTGGGGCATCGGGCGGGACCGCTACCGCGTGCGGCCCGGCCTCTACGCGGCGGGCACCCCCGGCCCGGATTCCCCGGTGCTGGTGACGGCCAACTACAAGCTCTCCGTGGACGCCCTCCGCCGGGACCTGGACGGCGTCGACGCCTGGATCCTGGTCCTCGACACCCACGGCATCAACGTCTGGTGCGCCGCCGGCAAGGGGACCTTCGGCACGGCGGAACTCTGCCGCAGGGTGCGGGAGACGGGGCTCGCCCACGTGGTCGCCCACCGGACCCTCGTCCTGCCCCAGCTCGGGGCCCCGGGGGTGGCGGCCCACGAGGTCCGGGCGGGCTGCGGCTTCTCGGTGGTCTACGGCCCGGTGCGGGCCCGCGACCTCCCCGCCTTCCTCGCCCGGGGCATGGAGGCCACCCCGGAGATGCGGCGGGTCACCTTCCGGGCCGCCGAACGCCTGGCCCTGGTGCCGGTGGAGGTCGTGGGGCTGGCGAAGCCCTCCGTCTGGGCGATCCTGGCGATCTTCGTCCTCGGCGGAATCGGCCCCCACGGGTTCTTCCCGGCGGCCGGTGCCTGGCCGCGGCGCCTGGCGGCGCTGGCCGCCTACCTCGCCGGCGTGGTCTCCGGCGCCGTGCTCACGCCGCTGGCCCTGCCCTGGATCCCGGGACGGGCCTTCTCGCTCAAGGGAGCCCTGGCCGGCGCCGCCGTGGCCGCGGCGGCGGCGACCTCCCCCGCCGCCCGGGGACTCGGCGCCCTGGAGACCACGGCCTATGCCCTGATGGTGACGGCGGTGGCCTCCATCTGCGCCATGAACTTCACCGGGGCCAGCACCTTCACCTCGCCCTCCGGGGTGGAGAAGGAGATGCGGCGGGCCATCCCGCTCCAGGCGGCGGCGATCCTGGCCGCCGCGCTGCTCTGGGTGGGCTCCGCCTTCGCCGCGGGAGGTCCGCCATGGAGATGAGGTATCTCGAAGGGGTCGCCACCCTGGCCCTCGACGAGGCGGCCTGCATCGGCTGCGGCCGCTGTACGGAGGTCTGCCCCCACGCGGTCTTCGAGGTGGCCCACCGCAAGGCCCGCATCCGGGACCGGGACCGGTGCATGGAATGCGGGGCCTGCGCCAGGAACTGCCCGGCGGGCGCCCTTCGGGTGCAGGCGGGGGTGGGCTGCGCCGCGGCCATCGTCATGGGGTGGCTCACCGGCCGGACACCGGCCTGCGGTTGCGGTTCGGACGGCTGCTGCTAGCCGCGGCGGCCCCGGACGGCCTCCAGCACCGCCGCGAAGTCCGCCTCGCCGAGCCCCATGCCCCGGGCCCCGACGAAGAGGGCGTTGACCGCGGCGGTGACGGGCAGCGGCCGGGCATGCCGGTCGCCCTCGGCCAGGGCCAGCCGGAGATCCTTCTGCATGTGCTTCAGGGGGAAGGCCGCCGGGAACCGACCCTCCACCATGGCCGCCCCCTTGAGGCGGAAGAGCCCGTTGGCCATGGGCCCGGAGTCGAGGACCTCCAGCAGGGTCTCGGCCGGAAGATCCATGCCCTCCGCCAGGGAGATCCCCTCGGCCAGGGCGGCCATCATCCCGCCCATGACCAGGTTGTTGAGCAGCTTGAGCTGGGCCGCCCGCCCCGTCTCGCCCAGGTAGAAGACCCGCTTCGACAAGACGTCGAAGGCCGGCCGAACCTCCTCGAGCAGAGACGGGTCCCCGGCCGCGAAGATCACCAGCGTCCCCTCCTCCGCCGGCTTCCGGCTGCCCGCCACGGGCGCCTCCAGGAACCGGCCGGCGGCCGCCGCCACCGCCGCCCCGATCCGGCGGCTGGTGCCCGGGTCCACCGTGGACATGTCCACGTAGCCCTTGCCGGGCCCCAGGCCCTCCACCACCCCGCCGGGACCGAGGCAGACCGCCTCCGCGGCCGCCGGGTCCGCCACCATGGCGAAGGTGACGGGGCAGGCCGCCGCCACGGCGGCCGGGCCATCCGCCACCCGGGCCCCGGCCGCCGCCAGCTCCTCGCACTTGGCCGCGGTCCGGTTCCACACGGTGACATCGAATCCCGCCCGGACCAGGTTGAGGGCCATGGCCCGTCCCATGATGCCGAGCCCGATGAAGCCGCAGCGCCGCTGCATGGCCCCCTCCTTCATGTCACCCGGCCCGCCGCCCGGGCGAGGCGCCACGCCACGAGCACCAGCGCCCCGAGCGCCGCCCCGGCGGTGTCGGCCACCCAGTCCATGGGGTCCGGGGTCCGGCCGGGCACGAAGACCTGGTGCCACTCGTCGGCCAGCCCGTAGAGGGAGGCCAAGACCACCGCCCAGAGGAAGGCGGGGGCGGTCCGGGCCGGCGGCGTGGCCCGCCACCGGAAGAGGAGTGCGCCGAAACCGGCGTAGGCCGCGGCGTGGACCGCCGTCCCGATGCGGGTGAGATCCGGCAACGCCTCCCCCGGAACGGCGGAGGCCCCGAAGAGGGCGCCCGCATAGGCGATGCACGCGGCGAGGCGGACGTTCATGGCAGGGTGGCCACCGGCTTGACGCTCCTTGGAGAGTAAACTATGAATGAAGCCGTCTCCGGGACGGCCCCCGAGAGGGCGGCCGTCCTCCCAGTTCATACCCTCCCCGGGGCCGCTTGGCAAACCGGCACCGGGGAAAGGAACCGGCACCTTGGCGAAACCGCCCGACGACACCAACCTCCTGCTGCGCCAGCGCCGCCAGAAGGCCGAGGAGCTGGAACGGGCGGGGGTCCCCCTCTTCCCCAACGACGTGGCGCCCCCCGACCGGGCCTCGGCCATCCTCCGGGTCTACGGCGGCTACGAGGCCGAGGCCCTCGAGGCCCTGGAAGAACGCTTCCGCCTGGCGGGACGGATCATGGCCCTCCGGCGCTTCGGGAAGGCGGCGTTCCTGCACCTCCAGGACGCCACCGGCCGGCTCCAGGTCCACGTCACCCGCGACGGGGTGGGCGAGGCGGCCTATGCCCTCTTCCGGAAGTTCGACATCGGGGACATCCTCGAGGCCGAGGGCCGGCTCTTCCGGACCCGTACCGGGGAACTCACCCTGGAGGCCGAGCGGATCCGGCTCGTCACGAAGTCCCTCCGGCCCCTCCCCGAGAAATACCACGGCCTCACCGACAAGGAACTCCGCTACCGGCGCCGGTACCTCGACCTCCTCATGAACGAGGAGGTCCGGGAGACCTTCCGCACCCGGTCCCGGATCGTCCAGGGCATCCGGGCCTACTTCACGGCCAACGGCTTCCTCGAGGTGGAGACCCCCATGATGCAGCCCATCGTGGGCGGCGCCACGGCCCGGCCCTTCCGGACGCACCACAACGCCCTGGGCGTGGACCTCTACCTCCGCATCGCCCCGGAGCTCTACCTCAAGCGCCTCCTGGTGGGGGGCTTCGACCGCGTCTTCGAGCTGAACCGGAACTTCCGGAACGAGGGGATCTCCCTCCAGCACAACCCGGAGTTCACCATGCTCGAGTTCTACGAGGCCTACGCCACCTTCGAGGACCTCATCCGGCGCACCGAGGAGCTCTTCCTCCGCCTGGTCCAGGAGCTGCGCGGCGAGGCCGAGACCACCCTCACCTACCAGGGCCGGACCCTCGACTTCGCCCCGCCCTGGCGGCGCCTCACCCTCGAGGCCGCCCTGGTGGAGGTGGGCGGCCTCGACCCCGGCGACCTCCGGCGGCCGGCGGCCCTGGCCGACCGCCTCCGGGCCGAGGGCGCCCCGGTGACCGGCGCGGAACCCCTCGGAAAGCTCTGGACCAAGCTCTTCGACCTCCTGGTGGAACCCCGGCTCATCCAACCCACCTTCGTCACCCACTACCCCACGGACGTCTCGCCCCTGGCCCGCCGGAACATCGAGAACCCGGAGGTCACCGACCGCTTCGAGCTCTTCATCGCGGGCCGGGAGATCGCCAACGGCTTCTCGGAGCTCAACGACCCCCGGGACCAGTACGCCCGCTTCGCCGAGCAGATCGCCAACCGGGGCGACGACGACGAGATCCCCCCGGAGCTCGATGCCGACTACGTGCGGGCCCTGGAGCACGGCATGCCGCCCGCCGCCGGCGAGGGTATCGGGATCGACCGCGTGGTCATGCTCTTCACCGACGCCCCCTCCATCCGGGACGTGATCCTCTTCCCGCAGCTGCGGCCGGAACGGCCCGGCGGGGCCTGACCATGGCCTTCGAAGGGATGGTGGCCCGGCGCTACCTCCGGGCCAAGCGCACCCACGCCTTCGTCTCCCTCATCACCCTCATCTCCATCGGGGGGGTCACCCTCGGGGTCATGGCCCTCATCGTGGTGCTCTCCGTCATGGGCGGCTTCGAGGACCACCTCCGGACCAAGATCCTGGGCATCAACTCCCACATCCTGGTCCGGAGCTACAAAGGGCCCTTCGCCGAGACGCCGGAGATCCGCCGCGCCGTGCTCTCGGCCCGGGTGCAGCCCCCGCCCCTGGCGGGCCTCTGGGACCGCCTCCGGGGACAGGGCGGGGCGGCGCGGGTCCTGGCGGCCACGCCGGTGGTCTACGTCCAGGCGCTGCTCACCTCGGGCCGCGCCGTGAGCGGGGCGCTGGTCCGCGGCGTGGACCCGGCCTCGGTCACCTCGGTGGTCACCGTGGGCGATACGGTCCGGGGCCGGGGCCTGGACGCCCTGATGCGGGAAGGGCCGGGGCCGCCGCCCATCCTGATGGGCAAGGAACTCGCCCGCACCCTGGGGGTGGACGTGGGGCACCCGGTCCAGCTCGTCCTCCCCGGCGGGACGCTGACCCCGGTGGGCATGCTCCCGAAGATCCGCCGGTTCCGGGTGGCCGGGCTCCTCACCACCGGGATGTACGAGTACGACGCCTCCCTGGCCTTCGTCTCGCTCCGGACGGCGCAGCGCCTCCTCGGCCTCGGGACCGCGGTCCACGGCCTCGAGGTGCGGGTCTCGGACATCTACGCCGCCGACCGCCTGGCGGACCTCATCCGGGAGCGCCTGGGCTACCCGTTCTGGACCATGGACTGGCAGCAGATGAGCCGGAACCTCTTCGCGGCCCTCAAGCTCGAGAAGATCGCCCTCTCCATCGTCCTGGCCCTCATCGTGCTGGTGGCGGCCTTCAACATCGTCAGCACCCTCATCATGATGGTCATGGAAAAGAAAGAGGACATCGCCATCCTGAAGGCCATGGGGGCGACGGACCGGCAGATTCTCAAGATCTTCGTCTACACCGGCTCCCTCATCGGGCTCACGGGGACGGCCCTCGGAGCGGCGGGCGGGGTGGGACTCTGCGAGTTGCTCGCCCGGTACAAGTTCATCAAGATCCCCAGCGAGATCAGCCAGGTCTATTACACGGACACCCTGCCCATGCTCCTCAACGGGATGGACGTGGTGTTCATCGTGGCGGCGGCCCTGGTGATCTGCTTCCTGGCCACCCTCTACCCCGCCCGGCAGGCGGCGCGGGTGGAACCGGCCAAGGCCCTCCGCACCGGGTAACGATCAGAAGGGGGCCGGAAGCCGCGGCACCCAGTCGCCCTCCAGGCGGTAGACCGTGCCGTCGGCGGTCCGGACCCAGGCCTTGCGGGCCTCGCCGGCCCGCCGGCCCACCTCGAGCCGGACCTCGCCCTTCGCCCCGAGGTCCACGCGCAGCTCGGCCGCCCCGGCCCCCAGCCCGAACGCCGCCGCCTTGGCCGGGTCTTCCACGTCGGCGGCCTGGAGCGGGAAGAGCCGGTCGAGGAAGTCCCGGACCCGGGCCCCGGCCGCCCGGCGCCGCGGGGGGCCCTCGTAGGTGTAGACCCAGGCGGGGCCGCCCTTCGCCTGCGTGGCACCCCCGCCCCCCGGCGCCGCGGCGGGGGCGATCCGCCAGGCGCCCTCGGCCGAACGCCAGGCCACCGCCCGGACGCCCCGGCGGCCCTCCCCGATCACCGTGAGCTCGGTCCAGTCCTTGGGGTCCGGGGAGCCCTTGGCCGGAACCTGCCAGACCTCGAAGAGCCCCAAGACGTTGCGGTCGGCCAGGTAGACCGCGTCGGAACCGGCGGCGCGGACGTAGCAGGTGTCCCAGTCGGGCCCCTGCTTGCCCACCAGGAGGTGCAGCAGCCGCTCCCCGCCGCCCCGCACCTCCACGTGGAAGGCCTCCCGCGACTTCAGCCGGAACCGGCCGACCAGGCCGGGATCCGCCGCCCGCGCCTCGCCGCGCAAGGCCGCCAGGGCCTCGAGGACCTCCTCCACGCGCGCCGCCTTGGCCGGGGCGGGAAAGCCCCGGTCCACCCGCCACCGCCCCTCCTGCTTGAAGAGGCGAAGCCGGGCCCCCTTCGGGTCCGCCGGGGCCCAGGCCACCAGCTTGTCCGCCCGCCGGGCGAGATCCGCCGGGGCCAGGGCGGCGGTGAGCTCGCGGGGCGAGGCGTTCCGCCGGTGCTGCTGCCAGGCGTAGACCGCCACCAGCCCCGCCAGGACCGCGGCCAGCACGACCAGTTGCCGGTTGCCCATCCGTCGCTCCTCCTTCGGGGGGGCCGTCCGCCCCCGGCCGCGTCATCCGCCGTCGCAGGCCTCCCGGCGGCGCCGCCGCCGGACGGCCCGGGCGATCCCGCCCGCCACCCAGAGGGCGGGCACGGCGAACATGACCACCACGCGCCAGAAGGCCTTGGCCTCGTCGGAGACGGGCCCGATGAGGCGCAGGGCCTGGGACTTGGCACGGACGTGGATCAACTCCCCGCCCAGGGCCAGGGCATCCACGGCGTTGGCGGCGAAGAGGGCGTTGCCCGGGTTGGCGAGGAGGTTGTCGGAAAACATCTCCGCGCACCCCACCACCAGGAGGCGGCTGGCGGCGGGTTCCACGGGTTCCGGCGCCGCCGCGGTGGCGTTGGCGCCCGGCCATGCCGGCACGGGCCGGCCCTCGAAGGGGTCCGGGAAGCGACCCTCGAGCAGCACCGCGAGAGGCCGGCTGGCCATCCCCTTCCCCCCGGCCGGGGGTGTCATCTCCGCCGCAGAGAGCGGGCCCAGGTGATGGGGGGCCGTCCAGGCCTCGGGGCTTGAGCGGAAGATCACCGTGGCCTTGAGGCCGAGCCGCTCGAGACGCTCCCGGTCGAGATCCAGGGCGGTGCCCCAGAGGTAGAGGAGCTCGGGGACACCGCTCGTCATGGAGAGGGACCGGTCCATGGTGTCCGGCAGGACCCGGACCTGGACGGGGAAGTCCACCGGGGTCTGCACCAGGGCGGAAAAGATTCCCATCCGGCGGGGCCGGGTCATCTGGAGGACGGCGCTTCGCCGGTCGAAGAGCATCCGGTCCTCCACCCGGACCCCGAAGGGGGCCAGGAGCTCGTCCACGTCGGTCTCCACCGGGACGGCGCTCACCGAGAAGCCCGACCGGCCTTCCCCGTAGTGGTACCGCAGCCGCTGGGCGGCCACGAGGACCGGGTGTCCCCGGCGGAGGAACCGCGCGATCTCGTACCGCCGCCGCTCGCCGAGACGCTCGGGGGCCACGAGGACGAGCAGACGCGCATCGTCGGGCAGAGGCGACCCGGGACCGATCTCCTGCCGCACCACCTCGTAGCCCTGGCCGCGGAGGAGCTCCGCCAGGGCGGCATAGTCCCCCCCGCCGCCCTGCATCCGGCGGAGCAGGGCGGCCATGCCGCCCTTTTCCCCGCCGGGCGTCACCAGCACGACCTTGGGCTTGCGGCCGAGGAGCAGCCGGTGGATGCGCGAGACCAGCTCGTACTCCAGGCTGCCGAGGTCGTCGGGCATCACCTGGGGGATCACCTCCGGGGGCCGGTCCAGGTAGGCCACCTCGATGGCGGAGTAGATGGTCTTGATGTCCAGGGCGTCCCGGGCGATGGTCTGGGTGTTGAACGGCACGATCCCCCGCTTCTCCAGGGCGGAGAGGCGGTCTGGGGCCCGGGCCGGGTCCACCACCCGGTACCGGAACCGGGGCGAGAGGGCCGCGAACTCCTCCAGGAGGTCCCCGACGTCCCGGGCGATGTCCTTCATGGGGGTGGGGAGTTTCTCCCGGGCCGAGACGTAGTAGGTCACCCGGACGGGGGCCTCGAGCCGCGCCAGGAGCCGCCGGGTGGCCGGCGTCACCGTGTAGAGGCCCTCCTCGGTGAGATCGAACCGGGGAAGGGACATCCCCTTCGCCACCCCGCCGGCCACGAGGCCGATCCCGACGAGCAGCGCCACGCCGGCCCCGAAGCCGCGGGCGGCCCGGCGCCGCAGTCGCCCGGCGAGGGTGAGGACGTTCACCGCCAGGAACACCAGGGTGAAGGCGCAGAAGTAGAAACAGTCGGCGAGATCCACCACGCCCTTGGCGAAGGAATTGAAGTGACTGGAAAGTCCCGCGGCGTCCTTCAGGAAGGTCCCCAGTCCGGGGATCCAGCCGTCCGCGAAGGCGGCGATGGCGTCCACCCCCGCCAGGTAGGAACCGAACCCAGCCAGCAGGGCCAGGATGAAGGCCACGATCTGGTCGGAGAAGAAGGCCGAGACCGCCATCCCCAGCGAGATGAGGAAGGCCGAAAGGAGCAGGGCGCCGAGGTAGCCCCCGAGGATGGGGCCCGGATCCGGGTCGCCGAGCACCGCCAGCATCAGCGGGATCACCAGGGTGCCGGCCAGGGCGCAGGCGGAAAAGAGCCAGGCGGCGGCGAACTTCCCGGCCACCAGGACCGCCTCCGGCACGGGGAGACCGAGCAGGAGGGCGATGGAGCCGGTCTTGCGCTCCTCCGCCCACAGCCGCATGGTCAGGGCCGGGATGAAGACCACGAGGAGCAGCGGCAGCAGCCCGAAGAACCCGCGCATGCTGCAGGCCCCCGAGAGGAAAAAGGGCGTCATGAAGAGTCCGCCGGCCACCAGGAGGAAGACCACCGAGTAGACGTAGGCGATGGGGACGTTGAAGTAGGCCCCGAGTTCCCGCCGGACCAGGGTCAGGACGTCACGCAGCATGGCGCACCTCGTCGCCGCCTGTCCGCTCCGCCCGATGGCGCCGGAGCAGTCGGATGAAGGCCGCCTCCAGGGAGGCGTCCGGGGCCAGCTCCCGGACGCGCCAGCCCCTGGCGGCCGCCAGGTCGCCCACGGCGGCGGCCAGGGCCGCGCCGTCCGCCCCCTCCACCCGGAAGGCCGGGACGCCGGCGCCCTCCACCGGCACCACGGCCCGGACGCCGGGCAGCCCTCGAAGCGCCGCCGCCACGTCCCCCTCGGCCGCCACCGCGACCCGGAGCGCCCCCCCCGCCCGGGCGAGGACCGGCAGCGGATCGTCCGCGACGAGCTCGCCGTCGCTCAACACCAGCACCCGGTCGGCCACCGCCGCGACCTCCTGGAGGATGTGGGTGCTGAAGAGCACGGCCTTGTCCCGGGCGAGCCGGCGTACCAGGTCGCGGACCTCGATGATCTGGAGGGGGTCGAGCCCCGAGGTGGGCTCGTCGAGGATGAGCACCGGGGGATCGTGCACCAGGGCCTGGGCGAGCCCCACCCGCTGCCGGTATCCCTTGGAGAGCCGCCCCACCGGCTGGCACCAGACGGCCTCCAGCCGGCACTGGCGCCGGACCCACTCCAGCCGCGTCCGGCGGTGGAGGCCGTGAATCCGCCGGGCCGCCGCCACGAAGTCGAGGTATTCCCGGACCTCCATCTCCTCGTAGAGGGGGACCTCTTCCGGCAGGTAGCCCAGGGCCGAGCGGACCTCCCTCGGCGCCGAGCGCACGTCGTGGCCGGCCACCCTGGCCGTTCCCCGGGTGGGCGCAAGCTGGGTGGCCAGGATCTTCATGATGGTGGTCTTTCCGGCCCCGTTGGGCCCGAGGAGCCCCACCACCTCGCCCCGGCCGACCCGAAAGCTCACCTCGTGCACGGCGCGGAACCGGCCGTAGTCCATGCCGATACCCTGGGCCTCGATCATGGCCTCCATGCAGCCCTCCTTTCGGCGGGGACCGGGAAGGTGCCGCCAGGATGCACGTGGCCGGCGGCAAGCCGGGCGAAAAAAAATTTGCGCACCGGGCGGGGCCTGTCAAGGCCCGGGGGGCGGGGGCTCCGGGGGCCGGAACCGGCATGGCCCCGGCCTGCCGGTGTTGACCTTTGCCGGCCCGGCCACTATGGTGGATTAAGTACACGCAGCGGCCCGGGCCCAGGGGCGCCCCTCCTGGTCCGGGAACATTTTTAAGGAGAAGATGTCATGAAAATCGCGGATCGCACCTACGTCGCCATCGACTACACACTGGCCCTCGATTCCGGAGAGGTCATCGACCGGTCGGAACCCGGCTCTCCGCTGGGCTTCATCACCGGGGTGGGCCAGATCATTCCCGGCCTCGAGCGGCAGCTCATGGGCATGGAGGCCGGCCAGAACGCGCAGATCACCGTGGAGGCGGCGGAGGCCTACGGGGAACGCAACGAGGCCCTCTACCGGGAGATCCCCCGCCAGCAGTTTCCCTCGGACATCGAGGTGCAGGCCGGGATGAACTTCGAGACCATGGGGCCGAGTGGTCCCATCCGGTTCACCGTCCGTTCTGTCACCGACGAGATGGTGGTGGCCGACTTCAACCATCCCCTGGCCGGGGAACGGCTCCACTTCGACATCACCGTGAGCGAGGTCCGGGAGCCCAGCGAGGCGGAGATGGCCGCCCTGGCGGGTCTGGGCGGCTGCGCCTCCGGCGCCTGTGACAGCGGGTGCGGCGGGGGATGTTGCTGACGCCTCCCCGGCGCCTGCCTGCCACCTGCCATCACCGGCGAGGGCCGCATCCCGTGGCCCTCGCCTTTTTCGTGCGCCGGGGGGTCGGCGCCCACGCCCGGGCCCGGTGACCTCCCCGCCCGCCGTCGCCGTCTTCGGGAGCCCGCGCCGGGAGGGGAACACCGCCCGCCTCCTCCGGGAGGCGGTGGCCGGGGCCCGGGAGTCCGGCCTGGAGGTCCGGGAGGTCTTCCTCCGGGATCTCCGCATGTCCCCCTGTCTCGAGCTCTACGGGTGCCGGGCGGAGGGCCGATGCGTGATCGAGGATGACTTCGGCCCCCTGGCCCGGGAACTGGCCGGCGCCCGGGCCATCCTGCTCGCCTCGCCCATCTTCTTCTACACCGTGAGCGCCCAGGTGAAGATCCTCATGGACCGGTGCCAGTCCCTCTGGGTGAAGAAATACTGGATCGAGAAGGCCCCCTTCGGCCGCAAGGACCCCTCCAAGCGGGGGCTCTTCGTCTCGGCGGGGGCCAGCACCGGCGAACGCCTCTTCGACGGGGCCGTGTTGAGCGTCCGCTACTTCCTCGACGTCTTCGACATGCCCCTCTGGAAGACCCTGCTCTACCGGGGCCTCGACCTCGAGGGCGACGTCCTGGCCCATCCCGAGTACCTGGAGGAGGCCAGAGCCGCCGGCAGGGCCCTGGCCGCGGAACTCGCCTAGCCCGCCCCCGCGCCCCCTTCCACCAAGGGCAGGCAGACCCGGAAGACGGTCTCCCCCGTCTCGGTCCATACCTCCATGCGGCCGTGGTTGGCCTGGACGAATCGGGTGATGATGTTGAGGCCCCGGCCCCGGACCTGCCCGCGCCGGACCTGGTCGATGTGCTCCGCCGGTATCTCTCCGGTGTTGCGGAGCTCGAGGCAGGCCCGGCGCCCGTCCCGGAAGACGCGCATGGCGATCCGCCCGCCCTCCTCCGGGACCGCCTTGGTGGCGTTGTTCAGGAGGTTGTCGAGGACGCGCTCGAGGCCGAAGCGGGGGCAGAACACCAGGAGGCCGGGCTCGACCTCCGGCGGCTCCATCCGGAGGCGCGTCCGGCGCGACTCCCGGACCACCTCCTCGTTGATCCGGTAGCGGTCGAGGGCCACCCGGCCCAGGTCCAGGGCCTCTTCACGCCCCTCCGCGGTCATGCCGATGGCGAGGTCCTGGAGGCGGACCGTCTCGCGCACCACGATGTCGAGGTAGCCCTTGAGCCGCTCCCGCACCGCCTCGAGGTCGGGCTCGGCGTCCAGCAGCCGGCGGGCCCGCCCGGCGAACCCCGCCACGGCCACCGCCGGGTTCTTGAAGTCGTGGAGAAGGTCGCCCAGGAACTCGAGCCGCGTGGCCTTCATGATCTCCTTGCCGAAGAAGGTCACCAGCTCGATCTCCTCCTCGGTGAAGGCCTCCTTCTGGTCCCCGGCGTAGAGGGTGATGAGGTGGCGGACGCGCCCCTTGACCCGGAGGGGGACCAGGAGGATGGAATGGATCTGGTGGGCACGGGCGAAGGCCCGCAGGCCCGGGCTGGTGAGGGGACTGGCCAAGGGATCCCGGACGAGCACGTAGGCGGGGGTGATCTTCTCCGTAGGGGTGTCCACGGGCCGCGGGGCCTCCTGCACCGCCCGCTCGAAGTAGGGATGGTGGGCCACGGTGAAGGTGTAGCCGGTCTCGTGGTAGGCGAGATCCGGGGGGTAGGCCGCCTCGAGGTGGATGTAGACGCCGTCGTCGGAGACGGTGAAGAGGGCGCAGCTTCGGACCTGGAGGAACCGCTCCAGCACCGGGATGAGCAGGATGAAGAGGTCCTTGAGCTTGATGCCCTCCCGGTTGCTGATCTTGACGAAGATCTCGTCGACGATCCGTTCCTTCCGGTCGTTGAGTTCCCGGAGGTCGAGGATCTTCTTCTTGGCGAGGACGTAGCTGACGCGACGGGCCATGAGCTCGGCCTGGAGGACCTCCAGGGGGCTGAAGCGCCGGTGGTCCGCCTCGTAGTAGATCTGGAGCGAGCCGAGGACATCGCCTTCCCCCTCGAAGAAGCTCGGGATGCGCAGGGGAACGGCCAGCAGGGACCGGACGCCGCGGCGGCGCACCACATCCTTGTCCCGGTAGTGGGGGGAGTCGAGGATGCTGGGGACCGGGATGCTCCGGTTCTCCCGCACCACGAGGCCGGCCACGGAATCGGCCACGGGCACCTCCCGCTCCCGGTCCGTGTCGGGGATGCCGAACCCGCCGAAACTGGTCATCTGGAGGGTCTCCGGGTCGAAGAGGCGGATGGAGGCCGCCTTGGCTCCCAGGCCCCGGACGATCCGCTCCGCCGCGATCCGGAGGATGTCCTTCAGGGGCAACCGCGGGTCCACGGCCATGACGGCCTCGGTCTCCCGGATGAGTCCGCCGAGGAAGTCCGCCAGGAAATCCTCTTCCAGGAGCTGGGCCAGGCGCTCCAGGACGTCCCCGGGGAGCGCCAGGTCCCGGATGCCGGGGTGAGAGGCGAGGAAACGTCGCAGCGAGGTCTTCATGGGCGGTCGTTTGTCCCGTCGGGCCCGGGCGGTGCGGGTGTCATGGCGGTCACCAATCCCTGCGGGACCTCGATCGGTCGCCGGCGCGGCCCGGCCGGGCGCATTGCGAGACGCCGTCGCGCCGCGCATGGGGCGGCCGGTGCCCGGCTACCCCGTCTCGGGTTCGATGAAGGTCCGCAAGTTCATGCTTATCAAAAAAATAACACAGATTCCCGCGGACCGTGGGGTTCCTTCACGGATCCCCGGCCCGGCACCCGGCAGGCGCCTTGAACCTGGACCCAACCCGATCTAAAGTGGGGTTCATCCTGTATCGTCTCGGCCATACGGCTGCAGACAGGGAGGAGGAACCATGACGGAAGACCGGAGGTTCACCTGCGCCATGTGCGGTTACACCGCCTCGGGTCAATTCACCGGCGACATCTGCCCCCAGTGCCACCAGACCTACTGGAAGTGCGCCAAATGCCACTTCCTCTTCACCGCCGAGTCTCCTCCCGAGGCCTGCCCCGGCTGCGGCGAGAAGTGCGACTTCCTCAACGCGACCTGTTATACACCGGAATGCGGGGGCCCGGGGCACATGGACCCCCGAATCGGCTGAAGGCGCCACCCCGGCACGCTTCTGGCAAGCTTTCCGGTGACCGGGCCGCGGGCGGCCCGGCAGTTCGACGCGGAGGATGCCGATGCCCCACCACCGCCCGTTACTCCGGATCGAGGGCCGGCGGGCACCCCGACGGCCCGCCCACGTGGAGATCAGCTACTCGGACGGAACGCGGCTCTATTCCGACTATACCCGGGACATCAGCCCCGGCGGCGTCCAGATCGAGACCTCGCGGCAGCCGCCCGCCGACCCCCGGCTGGTGGTCTCCTTCCAGCTCGCCGGACAGCCCGTGAAGCTCCAGGGCACCATCCGCTGGATCCGCCGCGACGGGCTCGCCCATCGCTTCGGGGTGGAGTTCGTGGCCATGCTGCCGGAAGACCGGGAGCGGCTCGATGCCCTGATGTGCGCCCTGGCCCCGGAGACGCCGGGGCGGGAATGCTGAGCGGCCGAAAAAGGTGACCCCGGCGTGGGGGCGCCGGGGTCGGGTGGAGAGAGGAGGAGTAAAGCTTGGTCTTGTTATCGGCCGCCCGAACGGCGGCCTTTAATTTTGTCCCTCCTCCGCCCAGCCCTCCCTGCCGGCGGCGCGGCCTTCAGGCAAGTCCCTCCAGGATATCCCAGAGGATACCGGCCGCGCGGCCGGTCAGCTCGTAGCACCGCTCCCGTCCCCCGCCCCGGCGGTAGGCCTTGACCTGGGCCCGGTCGGCCCAGTCCGAGACCCCGGTGATGTCCCGGCATTGGACCGAAGGGCAGCCGGGGACCACCTCCTCGCGGAAACGCCGGTGGTACTCGAGGGCCGCCCGCCGGACGGCCCGGTCGTCCTTGTCCCCGGGCCGGGCCCGGCCGCCCAGCTCGCCCAGGAGCGCCACCCCCCCGAGGAGGGCACCGCACGGTCCCCCGGTGGCCAGAACGCCTCCGCCGAAGAAGGCCATGGCCCGCACGAGCCCCGGGTTCTCCCTCCCGAGCCTTCGCTGGCCGGCGGTCACCACCGCCTGGGCGCAGGTGAAGCCTTCCCGCATGAGCGCCGCGGCCAAGGCCGCCATCTCGTCACGGCCGAGGGCGGCCCCCGCCGCCCCCGCCCCGCGGCGGCCCAGGAGACGGCCCAGGCAGCGCCGCAGGTCATCCATCCAAGGGTGCATGGCGTCCTTCCTCTCCATTTTCTCCTTCCCGGGGCGCCCCCGGCACCAGGACCGCCGCGCCCCGGATCTTTCCCCCGCGGAGGGCCGCCAGGGCCTCGTTGGCCGCCTCCAGGGGAAACACCTGCACCTGGACACGGAACGGTCTCCGCGCGGCCAGGGCGAAGAACTCTTCCCCGTCCCGGCGGGTGAGGTTCGCCACGGAGCGGAGGACCCGCTCCTCCCACAAGATCGCGTAAGGGAAGGCGGGAATGTCGCTCATGTGGATGCCGGCGCACACCACCACCCCGCCCTTGCCCACCGCTCGGAGGGCCGCCGGGACCAGGGCCCCCACGGGGGCGAAGATGAGGGCCGCGTCCAGGGGCTCGGGCGGCGCCTCGTCCGATCCGCCCGCCCAGGCGGCGCCGAGGGAACGAGCGAAGGCCTGCTTCGACCGGTCGCCGGGCCGGGTGAAGGCGAAGACCTCCCGCCCCTCCGCAACAGCCGCCTGGGCCACGATGTGGGCGGCGGCGCCGAAGCCGTAGAGCCCGACCCTGCGGGCCTCCCCCGCCGCCCGAAGGGCCCGGTGCCCGATGAGGCCCGCGCAGAGGAGCGGCGCGGCCGCCGTGTCCTCGTAGCCATCGGGGATGGGAAAGCAGAAGGCCTCGTCGGCCACGGCGTAGTCGGCGTAGCCCCCGTCGCGGTCGTAACCGGTGAAACGCGCCGCCTCGCAGAGGTTCTCCCGCCCGCTCCGGCAGTAGGCGCACCGGCCGCAGGTCCGCCCGAGCCACGGGATGCCCACCCGCGCCCCCGGACGGAAACGGCCGGTCCCGGGCCCCGCCGCCTCCACGATGCCCACGATCTCGTGGCCGGGCACGCGGGGGAGCCCCCCGCCGGAGAGCTCCCCGTCCACCACGTGGAGGTCCGTCCGGCAGACGGCGCACGCCCGGACCCGCACCCGGACCTGCCCGGGACCGGGCTCCGGAACCGGGCGCTCCTCGAGCCGGAGCGGCGCTCCATGCCGATGCAGCACCATGGCACGCATGGCCGCCCATTTTACCCTTTGGCCGGCGCGGGGCAACCGAGGCAACCACATCAATTATCTTTGTTTCTTGATATATAGAGATAATAACGATATTCGGATGTTATTGAGGATTAACATTGACTTTTGGCAGGTTTTGTGCAACTAAAGAGATTAAAGGGTGATTTGTCCCCAATACTTCCGCATCCGGTGCAGCCAGGAAATGCCGGTACCGACCTTCGAAGAGTGGATCCGGTGGGTCTTCGACCTCCCGGCCCCGGACCCCGCCTGGTTCTGGGAGGAGACGCCGCCGCGGCCGCGCCTCCTCACGCCGCCCCTGCGCACCGTGGTCTACCTGACCCGGCTCTTCCGCCAGCCGGACCAGTGGCTTCGCCCCTACTCCGAGGAACAGGTCTGCCGCGGGCTCTGGTTCCTGGCCGACTCGGCCTGCTCCGACCACCTGGGCGTCCTGGAAAGCCCGGAGGTCGCCGCCGAGGAAAAGATCCGCTGCGCCGAGGCCATGTACGGCCTCTTCGAGAGGCTCTTCGCCATCCACTGCTCCGACATCCTCGCCCACCGCATCGGCCCGAGATGCAACCCCATGAACGACATCTGCTACATGTGGTGGGAACTGGTGGACAAGGCCCGGCCGGAGCCCCCCGCCGATCCCGCCGTGGACCACGCCTGCCTCGCCGTCATGGCCAAGGCCCTGGAACTCCCCTCCCTGGCCTGCCTCGAAAGCGCCCTCCACGGCCTCGGCCACTGGCGCGGCCGGTTCCCGGCCGAGGTGGACGCCATCCTCGACGACTTCCTCCTGCACCGCCCGAACCTCGATCCGCCCCTCCTGCACTACGCCGCCGCCGCCCGCGAAGGCATCCTGCCCTGACCCCTCGAAACCCGGGGTCGATCCGGGGTTGAACCCCTCCCGCCGGAAAGGTATAGATAGGGACACGTGAACCCGTCGGCGCGACGACTTCCCCTTCCAGCCTGCCCAGGACGCCCCCTGTCGCCGAGCGGAACCGGCTGACCGGAGGGGCGTGGTGCAGGAACGGTCGTACAGGAGACCCCGGATGCGAAACGGCGCCCCGCGGCGGCCCGGGCCGGAGAGCCGGCCGAAAGACGAAACGAGGTCCATGCACTTCCTCCTCGGCAAGCCACCCGGTGACCGTCTCCTCCTCATGGGGAACGAGGCCATATGCCGGGGCGCCCTGGAGGCCGGGGTGGCGGTGGCGTCCGCCTACCCCGGAACGCCCTCCTCCGAGATCTCCAACAACCTCTTCGCCTTGTCGCAGGAGGCCGGCAACCGGCTCTACTTCGAGTTCTCGGTGAACGAGAAGGTGGCCATGGAGGTGGCGGCCGCGGCCGGGGCCGCCGGCCTCCGAAGCCTCACCTGCATGAAGCACGTCGGGCTCAACGTGGCCTCGGACGTGCTGCTCACCCTGGCCTACGTGGGGACCGAGGGCGGCATGGTCATCGTCACCGCCGACGACCCGGCCATGCACAGCAGCCAGAACGAGCAGGACAACCGGCTCTACGCCCGGTTCGCCAACCTGCCCATGCTCGAGCCCACCACGCCCCAGGAGGCCAAGGACATGACGGCGGCGGCCTTCGAGATCTCGGAGGCGCTCAAGCTGCCGGTCATCCTGCGGACCACCACCCGCACGAGCCACATGCGCGGCCCGGTGACCCTGGGGCCGATCCCCGCCGAGAAACGGACCCGGGGCGCCTTCCAGGCCGACTACATGCGGTGGATCCCCGTGCCCCTCACCGCCAAGATCCGCCACGGCATCCTCCTGGAGCAGATCGAGAAGGGACGGGATCTGGCCGAGGCCTCTCCCTTCAACCGGATCGAGGGCACCGGCCCCCTCGGGATCCTGGCCTCCGGCGCCGCCGCCTGCTACGTGGCCGACGCCATCCGGGAACTCGGCGCGGAGGACGAGGTCACCTTCCTGCGGCTCGGCTTCACCTTTCCGCCGGCCCGCAACCTCTTCCGGCGCCTCCTGGCCGGCACCGAGCGCGTCCTGGTGGTGGAGGAGCTCGAGCCCTTCCAGGAGGAGGCCCTCCGCCTCGTCGCCCAGGAGGCGGGCCTCGCCACTCCGATCCTCGGCAAGGGGACCGGCCACTTCACCCGGCTCAACGAGTACAGCCCGGCCGAGGTGACGCGGGTGATCGCCGAGCTGCTGGGGCGCGACCCGGCGCCCCCCGAGCAACCGGATTTTTCGGAGCTGCCCGAGCTGCCGCTGCGCCCGCCGAGCCTCTGCCCCGGCTGCCCGCACCACGCCACCTTCACCGCGGCCCGGACCGCCCTGGAGGAACTGGGGCTCGCGGAGCGGACCATCTACCCGGCCGACATCGGCTGCTACACCCTGGCGGTGCTGCCCCCCATCCAGATGTCCGACTACCTCCTCTGCATGGGCTCGAGCATCGGCACCTCCGCCGGGTTCTCCGTGGCCACGGACCAGAACGTGGTGGCCTTCATCGGGGACTCCACCTTCTTCCACGCCGGCATCCCCTCGCTCATCAACGCGGTCCACAACCGCCACCGGTTCTGCCTCGTCATCCTCGACAACAGCACCACGGCCATGACCGGTCACCAGCCCCATCCCGGGGCCACCCTCACCCCGCCCGGCTACGACCGCGCCGTGGTCCCCATCGAGCGCGTCGTCCGCGCCTGCGGGGTGGATATGGTGAAACGGATCGATCCCTACCGGACGGAAGAGGCCGTGGCGGCCTTCAAGGAGGCCTTCACCTCCGGTGCGCTCTCCGTGGTCATCGCCGAGGCGCCCTGCCTCCTCTACAAGAAGAAGCTGGCCGGGAGGGCAAAGGCATGAAGCGGCTCCGCGTGCTCTTCCGGGGGGTCGGCGGCCAGGGGACCCTCCTCGCCTCCCGCCTCCTCGGCGAGGCGGCCATGGAACAAGACATCCCCGTCCGGATGAGCGAGGTCCACGGCATGGCCCAGCGGGGCGGCGTGGTGGAATCGGCGGTCCTCCTCGGCGGGCTCGAAAGCCCCCTGGTGGCCGAGGGGCAGGCCGACGTCCTGGTGAGCTTCGAGCCGCTGGAGACCCTCCGGGCCTTGCCCAAGTGCTCCCGCCGCACCACCATCGTCACCAACACCCGGCCCATCCTCCCCTACACGGTGAAGAGCGGCCAGGCCGCCTATCCCGACGTGGAGGCCTGCCTCGACTTCCTGCGGCGGAACTACCGGGCCTGCCACGCCTACGACGCGGAGGCCGAGGCCGAGGCCATCGGCTCTCCCAAGGTGGTCAACGTCCTGCTCCTCGGGACGCTGCTCGGGACGGGCCTCGTCCCCCTGGAGCCCGGGCACCTCCGGGAGACCATCCGCGCCCTGGTGAAGCCCCGGTTCGTGGAGCTCAACCTGGCCGCCCTGGACCGCGGCCTCGCCCTCGCCGACGGGCGGGAGGCCCCCGCATGATCCGGCGCCGCCCACGCCCGTGGCATCCCGCGGCGGCCCTCTTCCTGGCCCTCGCGGTGCTCGCCGCCGGTCTCCTCGGTGCCTGCACCGAGCGCCAGCGGAAGAACCTGAAGCACCTCAAGTCCGACATCATCGGCCTCAAGCGCCGGGTCGTCCTCTACAACTGCGAGGGCGTCCCCATCCGGACATGGGAAGGACGCTTCAAGGTGGAGATCCAGGGCGGCTACCTGTCCTTCATCGACGAGGACGGAAAAGACGTGAAGATCAGCGGCACCGTGGTGGTGGAGGAGCTCTGACCTCCCGCCCCCCGGCCGCCCCCGACATGGCCACCCAGCCCCTCCCCTCCCTCGACGCCGTGCTCGACGCCCTCTTCTTCGTGGCGGAGCGCCCGCTCGCCCTGGCGGAGCTGGTGCGGATCCTCCCCGAGTTTCCCCCGGCGGAGATCCGGGCGGCCATCGGCCGCCTCGAGGCCAAGTACGGGGGAGAAAGCGGCGTCCGGCTCCGGGAGGCCGCGGGCGGCTGGCGTCTCGAGACCCGGGCGGACCTGAAGGACTGGGTCCTGCGCCTGAAACGGGTGACCCCCTTCCGGCTCAGCCGCGCGGCCCTCGAGACCATGGCCCTGGTGGCCTACCGCCAGCCCATCACCCGGGCGGAGATCGAGGAGATCCGGGGCGTGGACTCCAGCGCCACCCTGCGCCTCCTCCTCGACCGGAAGCTTCTCCGGGTGGCGGGCCGCAAGGAGGTCCCGGGCCGGCCCATCCTCTACGCCACCACGCGGCACTTCCTGGAAATCTTCGGGCTCAAGGACCTCGCCGCGCTGCCCGCCCTCGCGGACCTCGACCAGGAGGCGGTCCCGGACGGGGAACAGCCGGGGCTGCCCCTCTTCCGCCAGGAACCGCCCGGCGGCTGGGACTAGCCCGCCGCGGCCGGGCCTACCCCTTGCGGAAGGGGTTCTCGAACCGGGCCGCCGGGCCGAGCTCCCGCTCGATCTCCATGAGCCTGTTGTACTTGGCCAGGCGCTCGCTCCGGCTGGCGGACCCCGTCTTGATCTGGCGCCCGTCCATGGCCACGGTGAAGTCGGCGATGAAGGCGTCCTCGGTCTCGCCCGAGCGGTGGGAGACCACGTAGTTCCAGCCGGCCTCCCGGCAGAGCCGGATGGCGTCCACCGTCTCGCTCACGGTCCCGATCTGGTTCAGCTTGATGAGGACGGCGTTGGCCGTGCCCTCGGCGATGCCCCGCCGGATGAACCGGGGGTTGGTGACGAAGATGTCGTCGCCCACGATCTGGACCTTGTCGCCCAGGGCCTCGGTGAGCATCCGGAAGCCCTCCCAGTCGTTCTCGCCGAGGCCGTCCTCGATGGAGACGATGGGGTAGCGGGAGGCCCAGTCCCGGAAGAGCTCCACCATCTCCTCCCGGCTCTTCTCCCCCTCCCCGGAACGGGCGAGGCGGTAAGTTCCTCGGTCGCCGAAGGAACTCGCGGCGGGATCGAGGGCGATGGCGACGTCCTGCCCGGGGCGGTAGCCGGCCCGCTCGATGGCCTCCACGATGAGCCGGCAGGGCTCCTCGTTGCTCCGGAGGTCCTTGGGGGCGAAGCCGCCCTCGTCGCCCACGGCGGTGGCCGAACCCCGCTCCTTCAGGATCGCCTTCAGGGCGTGAAAGGTCTCGGCCCCGTAGCGGAGGGCCTCGGCGAAGGTGGGCGCCCCCACGGGCATGACCATGAATTCCTGGAAGTCCACGCTGGAGTCGGCGTGGGCCCCGCCGTTGAGGATGTTCATCATGGGGACGGGCAGCCGGTTGGCCTGGACGCCGCCGAGGTAGGCGTAGAGGGGGAGGCCCACGGCGGCCGCGGCGGCCCGGGCGGCCGCCATGGAGACCGAGAGGATGGCGTTGGCCCCGAGCTTCTTCTTGGTCTCCGTCCCGTCCAATTCCACGAGGAAACGGTCGATCTCCTGCTGGCGGGTGACGTCCATCCCCACGAGGCGGGGGGCGATGGTCTCGTTCACGTTGCGGACCGCCTTGAGGACCCCCTTGCCCCCGTACCGGCGCTTGTCCCCGTCCCGAAGCTCCAGGGCCTCGTTCTCGCCCGTGGAGGCACCGGAGGGCACGGCGGCGGAGGCGGCGGTCCCATCCTCGAGGACGATGGTGGTGCGAATGGTGGGATTCCCCCGGGAATCCAGGATCTCCATGGCGTCGATCTTCTGAATGCGGCGTGACATCGGCTCCCCCTGTGATTTGGCGTCTTGGCCCGGGACGTGGAAAGGCGGCGCGGCCCCGGGGCTGGCCAGATAATAGGCCGCGCCCCGCCGGGCCGTCAAGGCGGGCGAGGCCGTCCCCGGCGCCGCCGGCTTTGGCCCCCGCCGGGTTTGTGGTATCTTCTGGACGTGCCCCCGGGCGCCCGAGACGGCGCCCGGCAAAAGGAGCGCCCCATGTGTCAGTCCACCGTCTATCTCCGCAGGGACGGCCGGGAGGAAGAACTCCTCCGGGACGCCATCCTGGTCGAACCCTGCGAGGGGGGCACCCGGATCCAGGGCCTCTTCGAGGGGCCCCAGGTGGTGCCCGCCCGGATCGCCGTCATCGACCTCCTGAAGCACCGGGTCGTTCTCGAGCCGGAGCCCGCCCGCTGAAGGACACCCGCCGGCTTCAGGACCACCCGGATTCGGCCGATGAGGAAACCAGCGGTCCCGGGCCACGGACCGCGGCAACTTGGCGCCGAATGAAGAGACGATCCCTCTCCCGAATCCTCGCGGCCGCGTCGGCCGGGGCCCTCGCCGCCGGCCTGTGCGCCGCCGCCGGCCCCGCCCTGCGGGGAGCGCCGATCTTCCCGGCCCCGCCCGTTCCGTCGGGCCTGGCGGCCTTCGCCCTGGCCCTCGGCCTCCTGGCCCTGGGGGGGGCGCCCCTGGCCCTCGCCCTGGCCCGGGACGGCACCCCCGGCGCCGCCTGGGCCGCTCTCCCGGGCTGGGGCCTGGCCGCGGGCACCGTGGCCGGCCTCCTCCTCGCCGGGGCAAGCACCCCGTGGCCGCCCCTCTTCCAGGGCGCGATCCCGGGCCTTGCGGGGGCGCTGGCCTTCCTGGCGGTCCTCCGCCCCGGCCGCCCCGCCGAACCGCCTCCCCTGCAGAGCGGTATCGCCGTCTCGCTCCCCGCCGGAGAACCCGAGCCGCCCGCGCCCCCCGCCCCGGCCGCGCCGCCCCCGGAGACCGGGGCGGCCGCCGGCGAGGAAGAGGCCGAGCCCGAGCGGCCCCGGGTCCTCGTGGTGGACGACAGCCGCACCATCCGGCGCGCCATCGAGCGGAAGATCGAGTCGGCCCTGGGCTTCGAGGTGGCCTCGGCCAAGACCTTCGCCGAGGCCCGGGAACTCATCGAGTCCGGGGGGCGCTTCTTCGTCGCCATCCTGGACCTCAACCTCCCCGACGCCCCCGACGGGGAAGTCGTGGACTACGTGCTGGCCCGGAAGATCCCGGTCATCGTCCTCACCGCCACCTTCAGCGACGACGTCCGGGACCGGATGCAGGAGAAGAACATCCTCGACTACTTCGTCAAGGAAGGTGACATCGCCGAGAGCATCATCCGCCTCGTCCAGCGCATCCACGACAACCAGGGCATCAAGGTCCTCGTGGCGGAGGATTCCTCCTTCATGCGCCACGCCCTCCGCGCCCTCTTGGAAAACCTCCGGCTCCAGGTCCTGGAGGCCGCCGACGGCGAGGAGGCCCTCCAGGTCCTCGCCGACAACCCGGACGTCAAGGTGGTCATCACCGACTACCACATGCCGAAGATCGACGGCTTCGAGCTGGTGACCCGGATCCGCCGGGACCATCCCCGCGGCAAGCTCGCCGTCATCGGCATCTCCGCCTACGGGCACGGGGCGCTGTCGGCCAAGTTCCTCAAGAACGGCGCCGACGACTTCCTCGTCAAGCCCTTCCTCAACGAGGAATTCTACTGCCGCGTCAACCAGAACATCGAGCTCATCGAGAAGATCCGCCGCATCGAGGAGTCCTCCATCCGGGACCACCTCACCCGGCTCTACAACCGCCGCTACCTCTACGAGGCGGGGGGAAAGCTCTTCGAGAACGCCCGGCGGGGCAATCTCACCCTGACCACGGCCCTCCTCGACATCGATTTCTTCAAGGAGATCAACGACACCCTCGGCCACGACGCCGGGGACCAGGCCCTTCGCCACCTGGCGGCCTTCCTGGAGCAGAACCTCCGGACCGCCGACATCCTGGCCCGGTTCGGCGGGGAGGAATTCTGCATCCTCGCCACCAACATCCAGCCCGGGGCCGCCGCCCAGGTCTTCGAGCGGATCCGCCGAAGCATCGCGGAGACCTCCTTCCGGGTCCGGGGGAAGAACGTCAAGCTCCGGGTCAGCGTCGGGGTGGCCACCCGGCTCCGGGATTCCCTGGCCGAGATGATCACCCGGGCCGACGAGCTCCTCTACGAGGCCAAGAAGGCGGGCCGGAACCGGGTGGTGGTGGAAGACTGACCTTTCCCGCCGCCGGCATTGCCTTCGCCGGTCGTCCGGTTATGATGAGGGCATCCCCCCGCTTGCCGGTGCCGGGCCCCTGAAAACGCCACGAAAAGGGTTTCGATACATGACGGAAATCGAGAAGCTCCGGGTCCTCGTCCCCCACTGGATCGCCCATAACCGGGAACACGCCGCCGAGTTCGCCCGCTGGATGGAGGACTGCAAGTCGGCGGGCCACCGGGAGGTGGCCGTGGCCCTGGAACAGGCCCTCCTGGCCGCCCAGAACGTCACCACCGAGCTCGAGGGGGTGCTGGCCCTCCTCGGCGGACCGGCCGAGGGCGGCGGAGACGGCCACCCTCCCCACCCCCACTCGCACGAGCCATGAACTACCTGAGTACCCGGGGCCGAACCGCCCCCGTCGGCTTCAGCGAGGCGGTCCTCATGGGGCTCGCCACCGACGGGGGGCTCCTCCTCCCAGAGACCGTCCCGGAGGCGTCCCCGGAGACCCTCCGGGCCTGGCGGCGGCTCTCCTACACGGAGCTGGCCCTGGAGATCCTGGCCCTCTTCGCGGACGACATCCCCCGGCGGGAGCTGGACCGCCTCGTCCGGCGATCCTACGCCACCTTCGACACACCGGAGATCACCCCGGTGGTCCCGGTGGGCGACTTCTTCGTGCTGGAGCTGTTCCACGGCCCCACCCTGGCCTTCAAGGACGTGGCGCTCCAGTTCCTGGGCAACCTCTTCGAGTGGTTGCTCGGCCAGCGCGGGGAGCGGATGAACATCCTCGGCGCCACCTCGGGCGACACCGGCAGCGCGGCCATCTACGGCGTGCGCGGGAAGGAGAACATCCGCATCTTCATCCTCCACCCCCACGGCCGCGTCAGCCCGGTCCAGGCCCTCCAGATGACCACCGTCCCGGAGGACAACGTCTTCAACATCGCCATCCGGGGCACCTTCGACGACGGCCAGGCCATCATCAAGAGCATCTTCGAGGACCTCGCCTTCAAGGAACGCTACCGGCTCGGGGCCGTCAACTCCATCAACTGGACCCGGGTGGCGGCGCAGGTGGTCTACTACGTCTACGCAGCCCTCCGCCTCCAGGAGCGGGAGGGCGCCGACCGCGTCCACTTCGCCGTGCCCACGGGCAACTTCGGAGACATCTTCGCCGGCTACCTGGCCCGGCGGCTGGCGGGAGCCGCCATCGGGACCCTGGTGCTCGCCACCAACGAGAACAACATCCTCACCCGGTTCGTCAACGAAGGCCGCTACGTCCGGGGCACGGTGGTCCCCACCATCAGCCCCTCCATGGACATCCAGGTGGCCAGCAACTTCGAGCGCTACCTCTACTACCTCCTCGACGAGGACCCCGAGCGGGTCACCGAGGCCATGGCCCGCTTCGCCCAGAGCGGGGAACTGCGGGTCGGCTTCCGGGCGCAGGCCCGGGTCCGGGAGGACTTCGTCTCGGCCTCGGTGGGCGAGGCGGAGACCCTGGAGACCATCCGCCGGGTGTACGAGGCCCACGGCTACCTCCTCGACCCCCACAGCGCCGTGGGCGTCGCCGCCGCCGCGAAGTGCCGCGGGGAGCTCCCGCCCGGCCCCCTGGTCTGCCTCGCCACCGCCCACCCGGCCAAGTTCCCGGACGCCGTCCGCCGCGCCACCGGGCGCGACCCTCAGCGCCCCCCCGCCCTGCGCGGTCTCGAGGACCGGCCGACCCGCTGCGAGGTCCTCCCCGCGGACGAGCAGGTCATCCGGGACTTCATCGCCCGCCACGCCGCGGTGTGACCCCGGTCGTGGAAGGCCCGCCAGGGCGGCGGTTCAGCGCCCCTGGAGGCGCGCGGCCACGGAGGGGAAGCGCTTGAGGTCCGTGTGGGGCAGGAAGAGCGCGCCGGTGAGCTGGCTCATGAAGTCCCCCCGGACGTTCATCTCGAGGTAGGTGATCCGCTCCCGGAGCTCCTCCACCTCGGCCCGGGCGGACCGCCGGCGGAGTGCCGCGACGGCCCCTTCGCCGGCGGCATTGCCGAGGCCCTGGAACCGGTCGAGGGGCACGTCCGGCAGCATCCCGATGGCCACGGCGCGGGCGGGGTCGATGTAGCTCCCGAAGGCGCCGGCCACGTAGAAGCGCCGGATGTCCTCGAAGCCCACCCCCACGCTCTGGACCACCACGTTCAGGATGGTGTACATGGCCCCCTTGGACCGGATGAGGTTCTTGACGTCGCTCTGGCTGATGTAGACGGGGGTCCCGGCGCCGCCGGCCGCCTCGTCGGCCAGGACGTAGGCCCATTCCCCCCCGATCCGCCGCATGCGCCGGGGATCTCGTTCGGGGACGAGCTTCCCCGTCGGTTCCACGAGACCCGCAAGGAACATGGCGGCCAGGAGGTCGATGACCCCGGAGCCGCAGATCCCGACGGGCGGGCCGCCCCCGATGGTCCGGTAGGTGAGTTCCAGGGTATCGGGATCGATGTCCACCCGTTCCACGGCCCCGGGCCGGGCCCGGGTGCCGCAGGCCAGGATCCCGCCCTCGAGGGCCGGCCCGGCGGCCCCGGCGCAGGCCACCAGCCAGTCGCGGTTGCCGAGCACCACCTCGGCGTTGGTCCCCACGTCCACGAACATGGCCAGTTCCTCCCCCCGGTGGAGCCCCGCCGCCAAGAGCCCCGCCAGGATGTCCCCCCCGAAGTAGCTCCCCGTGTTCGGAAAGCAGTAGACCCACCCGCCGGGATGCGCCTCGAGGCCCAGCTCCCCCGGGCGCACCAGGTCGAAGCCCCCGGCCGCCGGGAGATAGGGCTCACGGCAGATGTGGCCGGGATCGAGGCCGAGGAGGAAGTGGCACATGGTGGTGTTGCCCGCAACGGCCGTGTAGAGGATGTCGGCGGGCTCCCCCCCGGCCTCGGCGGCGAGCGAGCGCATGGCCTCGTTGAAGAGGGAGACCACCTCCCGCTGGAGCACCCGGAGCCCGTCCCCGCGCCCGGCGAAGTGGATCCGGGAGAGGATGTCCTCGCCGTGGGCCGCCTGCGGGTTCGGATGCGAGGCCACCCCCAGGACCTCCCCGTCCCGGAGGTCCACCAGGTAAAAGACCACGGTGGTACTGCCGAGGTCCACGGCCAATCCGAGGGCCCGGGCCTCCGCCCCCGGCGGGGCCGCCCAGGCCACCTCCCACCCGCAGGGCCCGTCCACCACCGCGACCTGTACCCGGTAGCCGTGCCGGGGGAGCACGGCGGCCAGTTCCCGGCAGGCCGCGAGGGGAAGAGCGGGCCGGGCGCCCAGCTCCCGGGCGAGGGCCTCCCGGAGGCGGGCCTCGTGACTCCGGTTGTCGGACAGGGAAGGGGTGGGCAGGGCGAGTTCCATCACCCTGGCCACCGGGTCGAATGCGGTATCGTCCATCTCGGGTCCTGGGGCGCGGCCCGGCGGTCCCGCCCGGGCCTTTTCAGATGGCATCGAAAAATGCGCGGGCTGCTGTGGTGCTTCGGATGCCCTCGTCATTGCGGCGCACCCAAGTACGCCCCATTACTCCACATCCTCGCGCCTTGCATGTGGCGACTTTCGCTTGGCCATCCACTCAGAGGCCTCTTTTAGACGAGGCCATCATCCAAGGCCTTTCAAAAAAGAGAAGGCGCCCTTTCGGGCGCCCCGGGCGGACCACGGCGGCGGGGCCGCGGCCGTAAGGCGCGCCTTACGGGGACGCGGCCAGCTCCTCGTCGATCAGCTCGGGCCGGCCGGTGTTATAGTAAAGGATATTCTTCAGGTGGAAAAGGCTGTCGAGGTCCATTCCACGGAAGGCCACGGCCAACCCCTCTTCGTCCACCCGGGCCACCTCGCCCTCGATCCGGAGGCTGAGCTCCGAGCTGGTACCCGAAAGCCTGAGCTCCACCTCGCAGGCGGTCCCCACGGGGAACCTCCGGTCACAGTAGCAGTAGACCCCCCGGAGGCTGATGTCCCGGGTCCGGTCGCTCTCGATGGGCTCGAGCTCGCCCTCGAGGGCCCGGAGGACCACCGAGCGCCGGAAGGGCACCCGGACGTTCCGGCGGTTGTCCCGCGCGTTTCCCTTCATCTCCAGGCCTCCTCCCCCGCCCGGCTATCCATGGCTCCCCCGGGCGACCCCTCGAGGGGCGGGGGGGACCGGGGCCCGCGAATCGCCGTAGACATCTGCCGCCAGGGCCGTCAGTTCCTCGAGGATGTGCTCCAGGTGGAAACGGCTGTCCGAGTCCAGGGAGCGAAACCGGATCCCCATGCCCTCCCGGTCCCTGCGGACCACCTCCCCGTTCATGCGCAGGACCAGGTCGGAACTCATGCCGGAGAGGCGGAGTTCCACCAGGCAGGCGGTCCCCACCGGGAGCCCGCCCGGCGTGTAACAGTAAAACCCCGTCAGGCTGATGTCCCGGGTCCGGTCGCTCTCCACCGGGGGGGCGGCACGGTCCAAGGCCACCACCCGGGCCCTTCTCCGGAAGCGCACGCGCCGACTCCGTCGATGCTCGCCCATGACCAGCCCCCAGCTCCGGCGCGGCCACCCGCGCCGATCAAATTCATTGTCCGACAACTCCGCCCGGGAATCAAGAAAAAAGTACGGAAAAACCAGGGGCAAGCATCACGGCCGGGAAGGCCCGGGGCCGCCGCCCCACCCGCCGGTTGATCCCCGCGCCGGGTGCCGCACACCCCGTGACCGGCCGCATTGCATCGGTCGTTTTTCCAGGAAACACGAAGGAAGGAGCCATTCTCAAGTCGTTTTACGCATCATTTCCCGAATTCAAACAGCAATATTGAACAATTTCCAACGGGTACGCCAAGGTACATTTTTTATCGCGGGTCTTCCCGGTTCCGAAACAAGAAGAGGTGGATGGAGTCGTCTTTACCCGGATCCGGACCCCGGCGGTATGAACCCCGAACGGCGCAGGCGCCGCCCGGGTGCCGTCCGCCCGGACCGGAAACGCTGCCGGCGCATCCGCGCCGGGACAAGGAGGTACAGGCATGGGAAAGAGAACCGGCACACTGGCCATGGGCGCGTTGGTGGTCCTGGCATGGGCGGGGGCGGCGCTCGCCGTGGAGCTTCCGGCGCCCACCGGCCCGGAACACGTCTTCCACCCCATGGAGGTCACCGTGGGCGGCGCCACCTACTTCATCCCCGACCCGGCCTACAACGTCTGGCCGGGCCCCGGGGGCGTGGTGATCGACTGGACCGCCGGCGGCACCGTGGTCTATTCCGCGCCCTACGAGGCGGCGGCGGAGCTCCTCCGCCAGGACGGCGTCTACCTGGTGGACGTCCGCACCAAGGCCGAGTGGGTCTGGGTGGGGCACCCCGGCCCCAACAAGAAGGGCGAGGGGGCCTGGCTCGAGGGGAAGGTCTTCAACATCTCATCGGCCGTCTGCACCTATGACTCCACCAGCGGCACCTACCAGATCGTCCCCAACAAGTTCTTCACCAAGGACCTCATCCGGACCTTCGACGAGCTCGGGATCGTGGACCCGACCCTGATCACCATGTGCCGCAGCGGGCACCGGAGCGTGGCCGCCGGGGGCGAGCTCCAGGAACCCTCCAGCGTCCGGGCGGCCAAGAAGATCGAGGCCCTCGGGGCCTACCGGGTCCTGAACATGCTGACCGGGTTCGAGGGCGGCGCCGACGAGTTCGGCTACCGGACCCTCCCGGAGGGCTGGAAGAACCTCGGCCTCCCGTACAACAACTCCGGGGCCGGGGCCTATTACCACCCCGGACAGTAACGACCGCCTCGCCGGTCACCGCCGCCGCCCCCGGCCGCCCGCCGGGGGCGGCTCTCTTCATGCCGGGCCGAGGTAGCGGACCTCCCCGGTCTCCACCCGGAGTTCGACGCCGTCCTCCAGCCGGAGGAGGAGGGCGCCGTCCTCCGCCACGTCCCGGGCAAGGCCCGTCCCCTCCGGCGCCCGCTCCGCATCGAGCCCGTAGACCACCCGCCGACCCAGGGTGTCGGAGAGACCGCGCCAGGCCCGCACCACCGGGTTGGCCGGCGCCGCCTCAGGCCCCTCCAGGAGCCAGCCGGCCTCCCAGTGGTGAAGGAGCCCCACCACGTGCCCCGCCCGGGCCAGGATGTGGGCGGCCAGCGGCGCGATGGGCCAGCGGCGCCCGGTGACGCGCCGGAGCGAGGTGGCCTCGGGAGCCTCCGGCGGAAAGCGCCGGGCGTTCACGTTGAGGCCGAGGCCGAGGAGCAGGTAGGGCTGGCCGCTCCCCGGGGCGGTGAGCCCCTCCGCGAGGAGGCCCGCGGCCTTGCGCCCGCCGACGAGGATGTCGTTCACCCACCGGATCCGGGCCGGGACCCCCCACTCCCGGAGGACCTCGCAGACCGCCACCCCCATCCCGAGGCCGTAGAGCCCCCAATGCTCGGCGAGGAGCCGGGGCACCAGGGCGAGGCACAGGTAGATCCCCCCCCGCGGGGCCCACCACGCCCGGTCCATCCGCCCCTTGGCGCCCCGGAGCCGGCCCGCCCACCAGGCCACCCCGGACGGAAAGACCCGCCCCGCCCGGTCCGCCTCGAGAATGGCCGCCCGGGCGAGCGGCATGAGGCGCTCGGCGGCGGCCACGTACCGGACCCGGCGGGCCACCTCCGCCCCGCGCCGTTCCACGGCCTCCGCATCCTCCGGGGCGAGCCCGGCGCAAAGGACGCGGTCCCGGGCCCGGTAGGCCGCCACCAGCCGCTCGAGCGCCCGCGCCTTCTCCTCCGACCGCCTTGACAGGGTCTTCTCCTCGTTCCTATTTTGGATATAGGACCGTCTCACCTGCGCCGGGAGGGCGCCGCCATGATCCGCCAACCCGCCGTCGCCGGCCAATTCTACGATGCCGACCCGGCCCGCCTCAAGGCCGAGATCCTCTGCTACGTCGGCCCGTCGCCGTCCAACGAGCCCGCCGTGGCCGTGGTCGCCCCCCACGCCGGCTACCTCTACTCCGGAGCCGTGGCCGGCGCCGCCTATGCCCGGGCCGCGGTCCCGGAAACCGTCGTCGTCCTGGGGCCGAACCACACCGGCCTCGGCGCCCCCGCGGCGGTCATGGACCGGGGCACATGGACGACCCCGCTGGGCCGGGTCGCGGTGGCCGGGGACCTGGCGGACCTCCTCCTGGCCGCCACCGACCTCCTCCAGCGCGACACCACGGCCCACGTCTACGAACACTCGCTGGAGGTCCAGGTCCCCTTCCTCCAGGTACGCCAGCCCGCCCTCGAGATCGTCCCCATCTGCCTCTCCCACCTCCCCTACCCCGCCTGCCGGGAGATCGGGGAGGCCGTCGCCGCCGCCGTCCGGCGGTTGGGCCGGCCCGTCCTCCTGGTGGCCAGCACCGACATGACCCACTACGAACCCCGGCACCAGGCCGAGGCCAAGGACCGGCTGGCCATCGAGCGGGTCCTCGCCCTGGATCCGCGCGGACTCTTCGAGACCGTGGCCTCTCGGGGCATCACCATGTGCGGCGTCATCCCCACCACGGTCACCCTGGTGGCGGCGCTGGCCCTCGGGGCCACCGAGGCCGAGCTCGCCCGGTACGCCACCTCGGGGGACGTCACCGGCGACGACCGCCAGGTGGTGGGCTACGCGGGCTTCGTCATCCGCTGACTGGCCCGGCGCCGCGCATCCGGCCGATTTCCTCCCGCCACAGGGCCCGCATCTCCGCCACGAAGCGCCGGTCGTCCTCCACCGCCGCCCCGCCCACGGTGAGGTACCCCCCCACCATGAGGGCATCCGCCCCGGCCCAATAGGCGAGCCCCTGGAGACCCCCGAGCACCTGTTCCCGCCCGCCGCAGATCCGGATGGGGCGATCCGGGAGGGCGAGCCGGAAAAGCGCCACCGTCCGCAGGACCTCCACCACCGAAAGCGGAGGCCGGCCTTCGAGGGGGGTCCCGGCGATGGGCACGAGGAAGTTGAGGGGCACCGAGTCCACCTGGAGCCCGGCGAGTTCCACCGCGAGATCCATCCGGTCCTCCAGGGTCTCCCCCAGGCCGAAGACGCCGCCCGCGCACACCTCGAGCCCCGCCCGCCGGGCCGCCCGGACCGTGGCCACCCGCTCGGCGTAGGTGTGGGTGGTGACGATGCGCGGGAAGAACCCCTCCGAGGTCTCGAGGTTGTGGTGGTACCGGGAAAGCCCCGCATCGCGCAACGCGGCCAGCGCCGGGCCGTCGAGGATGCCCAGGGAGGCGCAGGCCTGGATGCCGACCCGCTCCCGGATCGCCCGGACGGCGACCGCCGCAAGATCCACCTCCCGTGGCGAGGCCCCCCGGCCGCTGGCCACCAGGCTGAAGCGTTCCGCCCCGGCGGCCCGGGCCCGCTCCGCCGCGCGCAGGATCTCGTCCAGGTCCTTGAAGGGGTAGACCGGGGCCCCCGTCCGGTACCGGGCCGACTGGGCACAGAAGGCGCAGTCCTCGCCGCAGGCCCCGGAACGCACGTTCAGGATGGCGCAGCACCCCAGGCGGTCTCCCCGGTGGCGGAGCTTGGCCTCGAGGGCCGCCTCCATAAGTTCCCGGAGCGGCCGCCGGGCCCACTCGGCCAACGCCGGCCGGCCGGGCCCGTTCACGCCGCCCCCTCCCGCCCCACCCGGGCCAGGACGCGCCCCGTCCGCTCCAGGATGTCCTCCAGCTCCGCCTCGGTCACGGAGAGCGGCAGGAAGAGGTAGACTACGTCGCCCAGGGGCCGGAGGATGAGCCCCTCCCGGAGCCCTGCCTTGTAGGCCTGCCACCCCGTCCGCCGTTCCGGCGGGAAGGGGGTCTTCCGGGCCTTGTCGGCCACGAGTTCCACGGCGGCCACCATGCCGATGCCCCGGACCTCGCCCACGTGGGGCAGCGCCTCGAAGCGCCGGGCCCCCTCCTGGAGCTGGCGCATCCGGGGCCGGGCCGCATCGAGGGCCCCCTCGTCGAAGAGCTCCAGGGAGGCCAGGGCCGCGGCCGCCGCCAGGGGATTCCCGGTGAAGGTGTGCCCGTGGAAGAAGGTGGTCCCCTTCTCGTAGTCGTCGTAGAAGGCGGAGAAGACCTCCTCGGTGGTGAGGGTGGCGGCCATGGGGAGCATCCCGGCCGTGAGCCCCTTGGAGAGACAGAGGAAGTCGGGGCAGACCCCCGCGTGCTCCAGGGCGAACAGCCGCCCCGTCCGCCCGAAACCCGTGGCCACCTCGTCGAGGATGAGGTGGACCCCGTGGCGCCGGGCCGCCTCGGCGACACCGCGGACGAAGGCCGCCGGGTGGACGATCATCCCCCCAGCCCCTTGAAGCATGGGCTCCAGGATGATCCCGGCGATCTCGTCCCCTCGCTCTTCCAGGAGCGCCTCGAGGGGGGCGAGGCAGTCCACGGCGCAGGTCTCGCGGGTCTTCCCGAGGGCACACCGGTAGCAGTAGGGAGCCGGCACCCGGAAGGCGGGCATCATGAGCGGGGCGTAGGGGCCGTGGAAGTTCGGCGTCCCCCCGAGGCTCATGGTGCCGATGGTGTCGCCGTGGTAACCCCGCTCGAAGCCCACGAACCGGGTGCGGCGCCGCTCGCCGCACAGGTGCCAGTAGTGGAGGGACATCTTGAGCGCCACCTCGCAGGCCGTGGACCCGTCGTCGGAGTAGAAGACCCGGGTGAGCCCGGGCGGGGTGAGGGCCACGAGCCGCTCCGCGAGCCGGATCGCCCCCTCGTGGGTGGTCCCGGCGAGGTGGACCTGGTCGAGCCGGTCGAGCTGGGCCTTGACCGCCGCGATGATCCGGGGGTGACGGTGACCGTGGAGGATGCACCACCAGGACGAGATGGTGTCGTAGTAGCGCCGGCCGTCCCGGCCGTGGAGGACGATCCCCTCCGCCCGGTCCACGAAGAGGAGGTCTTCCCGCTCGAAATCCTTCATCTGGGTGTAGGGGTGCCAGAGGCACCGCCGGTCCACGTCCATGAGGTTCATGCCCGCTCTGCCTCCACCAGGTCGCGGACCGCGCGGACGAGGGGCGCGGCCGCCGTGGCGGCGGCCTCCGGCCGGGCCACCCGGGGAATCGGCCCGAAGACCGCCACGCCGCCGAGCGCGGCCAGGGTCCGCCGGTTGTCCGCCGAGACGACGGGGTCCTCCCCGCCCTGGTCGTTCAAGATGAGGCCCGCCACGGGGATCCCCCGCCGGGCCAAGGCCTCCAGGGTGAGCAGGGAGTGATTCAGGGTGCCGAGTCCGCTCCGGGCCACCACCAGGGTGGTCGGCGCCAGCTCCGCTGCGAGATCCGCGAGGAGCAGCGACCGCGTCAGCGGCACCAGCGCCCCGCCCACGCCTTCGAGGATCACGACGTCCGCCCGGGCGGAAAGGCGCCTCGTGGCCTCGAGGAGCCGCCCGGGATCGATCGCGCGCCCCTCGGCCTCCGCCGCCAGGTGCGGCGAGGCGGGCAGAGAGAAGACACAGGGGGCCGCGTCGGACCCCGCCCCCGGCTCCGGGAGCCCCGCGGCCCGGGCGGCGGCGGCGACGTCCGCCGGCACCGTCCCCCCCGTGCTCACCCACTTCTGGACGGCCACCCGGAGCCCGCCGGCCGCGAGCCCCCGGGCCAGGAGCCCGCAGACGAAGGTCTTTCCCACGTCCGTATCCGTCCCCGTCACGAAGAGGATCACCGTGTCCACCCGTCGCAGTAGAAGACTTCGTACCCGGCCACCACGCCCCCGTGGCGCCGGCGGAAGGCCGCCTCCAGGCATTCGAGGCGGCCGCGGGTCAAAAAGACCCGCGCGCCCCCCGGACCGGTGACCCCGGTCTCCTTGAGCCGCCGGAGGAGTGTTCGGACGTCCGGGTAACGGCGCGTCACCCGGCGCCGGTCCACCCGGGCCCGGGCGAAGGCCTCCTCCAGCATCCCGTGGAGGGCCGGCCGGCCGGGAAACCCCCGGGCCGGGATGGGGACCTCCCGGCCGAAGACCGCCTGGAGGGCCTCGGCGAGCTCCGAGAGGGTGCCGGGCCCGAAGGTGGCGAAGGCGAGCCGCCCGCCGGGCCGGAGCAGGCGGGCGTAGCGGCGCAGGGCCGCGGCCGGATCCCGGAACCACTGGAAGGCCCCGCTGGAGGTTACCAGATCGTAACCGTCCCCGCAGGCCGGCGGGGCCGCCTCGGCGTCGCAGCGGTGGAACCGGACCCGGCCGCCAGCAGGGAGGCGGGCACGAGCCGCCCGGATCATCTCGTCGGCGAGGTCCACCGCCTCGATCCGGGCATCCGGGAAGGCGTCGTGGAGTAACTGTGTGTACAGGCCCGTCCCGCAGCCGATCTCCAGGATCCGGGGATAGGGGCCCGGGCCGAGGCGGGCGGCGAGGGCCCGAGCCACCTCGGCCTGGACGTCGGCGGCGCGGTCATAGGTGGCCGCCGCCCGGGCAAAGCGTCTTTCCAGTCCGTTTCGTTCCATGGGGCCTTGGGCCCCACAGATGAGCACGGGACGGACCGGATGGCAAGCCGGGGCGCGGCTTCAGCCTCGCGGCGGCGGCGGCGCCGAGGCCGCCAGAGGCATCCCCCACGCCGGGGCGCGCTCCTCGGCCACCCCTCCGGGGTCCAGGGGGACCAGGACCCCGGCGACCCGGCCCCGGTGCACCTCGAGAAAGGCCACCCCGGAGGGGCTGCCGAAACGGGCGCGGCCCGCGCTCCCCGGGTTCAGGTAGAGGACGCCCTCCCGTTCCTCGAGGGAGGGCCGGTGCGTGTGCCCGGAGACCACGGCCCGGCAGCCGAGCGCCACGGGATCGGCGTCCAGGGCGTCACCCTGGTGGGCGAGGAGGATACCCGCCCCCGCCAGGGTGACCACCTCGATCACGGGGAGGGCGGCGGCCCACGACCCGAAGTCCATGTTGCCGCGAACGGCCGCCACCGGGGCAATACGGCGGAGCCGGTCCAGGATGTCCGGCCCGCCGATGTCCCCGGCGTGCAGGATGACGTCCACGCCGGCCAAGGCCGCGGCGGCCTCGGGCCGCAACACCCCGTGGGTATCGGAGATCACGCCGGCCCGAACCCGGTCGCGATCACGAAGCGATTTCAATACGTTGTCCATCGCGAGGTCCTCCAGGCCGCCGCCCGGACAAAAATGAGGCGGCATTCATTTTTGGAGAACCAATCTGCCCCATGGGGGGCGGGCCTGCAACCTGTTTTTCTATCAATAGATATTGAAATTCAGAAGAATGCGGCGGAATCGGCCTATTCCGGGCGCCAGTAGGGATCGTCCGCGGTCTTCAGGAACCGGAGAAGGTTCTTGGGCCGGTAGTCCGGGTCGTGTTCCATCCGGCGGCGCACCGAAGGATGCACCTTTTCCATCCCGCGGGCCTCGGCCCCGATGGGCCGCACGTAGCGACCCTTGGCCCAGTAGACCCCCTTCCAGGACCGGTGGCGCTTCCCCATGGGGTCGGGACGGGCGACGGCGGCGAGGTACCCGCGGTCCACCTCGAGGCCCGCCTCGGCGGCCCGCCCCAGCATCCACTCCAGGGTGATGTCGGAAAGGCCCGTCTCGCGGTAGCCCCCGCCCACGTCGCAGTGGACCCCGGTGAACCAGACCTGCTCCACCCGGTGGCGGGCGCCGGGGGTCACCCGCCAGAGGGTGGGGCGGAAGTCCGACCGGCGCTCGTCGATGGCCAGGGCGTGGCAGGCGTGGTCGATGATGCGGCTCGGCGAGGTGTCGTGGAAGGCGTAACGGCGCCGGTTCAGGTCCTGCATGACCCGGAGGGGGATCCCCAGCGCGCCGACGGTGTCCCAGACCCCGACGAAACGGATGCGGACCTCGGCCGCGTAGCGGCGCCGGAACCCGGCCGCCGCCGGGGCGTCGGGGTGGGCGCGGGAGCGGTACATACGGAAGGCGTCCGGGATGAGGTGGGCATGGCGCTTTCGGAGGATGCCGCAGTTGCGGATGAAGCCGGCGGTGCTCCGGGCGGTGTAGGCGCCGCGGCTGAACCCGAAGAGGAAGATCTCGTCGCCCTCGGCCCAGTTGTGGACCAGGAAGCGGTAGGCGTCCTGGATGTTGGCGTCGAGCCCTTCGCCGAGGGCCCCGCCCTCGATCCGGTCGAGGAGGTTCCCCGTCCCGACGCCGCGATCGTAGAAGACCACCTGGGGGCGGCCGTCCCGGGCCGCCGGCAGGACCGCCCGGGCGGTCTTCACCACGTTGGTGACTTCCCGCTGCTCGGGGTTGTTCCAGGTGCCGTCACAACAGACGATGAGCCGCTTCGCCGCCATCGGCCTCCCCTCAGGCGCCCTGGCCGGCGGAATCGCCCGCCACCGCCGCCCGGATCGTCGCGCCGCGGAGATACCGGATGACCACGGCGAACGGAACGGCGAAGAGGAGCGTGATCACCCCGCCCGCCACGAGGCCCACCCAGCGGAAGGTGTCCATGTCCACGGGCATCCCGGGCCCGGGCGCCGCCGCGCCGGTCATGACGGACCACCCCCGCATCCAGAAGACGCCGAAGGCCAAGGTCGACAAGAGGGACAACCAGGAAAGCCCCTCGAGCACCCCGCGGGACCAGGGCCGGAGGCGGAGGAAGGCCGCCCCGGCCACGACGGCGAGGACGCCCAGGAGGCCCTGGACCACGGAGATGGCCCTGACGTGCCGGAAGAGGGTCTCCATCTCGCCCATCACCCCGGCGACGTCCGGGGGAAGCCCCACTGGCGCCCCCATTGGCATCTCGGGGACCACGGACCGCACCGCCAGCCCCATGAGGGCGCCCAAGACCAGCAGGACTCCGTTGGCGATCCAGAACCAGGCGATGACCGTGACGCTGGTGGGGCGAGCGGTCGATCCTTCCATGGGTACCTCCCATCCATCCATTGGGCCCGCGTGCGCGACCCTCGTCCTTTTGTAGCGCCGCCCCCCCGAGGGTTGTCAAGCCTCGGCGCCGGTGCCGCCGGCGCACGGCCGCCCTCCTAAACCAACCCGCCGGTAATGCCGATGAAAAAGACGTCGAGACCTCTTTGGAACAAGGGAGATGCCATGGGTGACGTCCCAGGCGCCGGCTGCAGCCCGGCGGAAGCACTCCTCGCCGAGATCCGCGCCGCCGGGCGCCTGCCCGACCCGGGCGCCCTCCGGGGCCTCGTGCTCGCGGGGGCGGACCTTTCAGGGCTCGATCTCTCCCGGGCGGATCTGGCCGGCCTCGACCTCCGGGGAGCCAACCTCTCCGGCGCCAACCTCTTCCGAGCCGACCTCTCCGGTTCCCTCCTCGACCAGGCGGACCTCGAGGGGGCGGACCTCACCGGGGCGAATCTGGCGGGCGCCTGCCTGGAGGGCGCCCGGGGGACATCGGCCAGCCTCGGGATGGCCTGCCTGCGGGACGCGAGACTCTTCCAGGCGGATCTGGCCGGGGCGAGCCTCGCCAAGGCGGATCTCGCCGGGGCCGACTGCCGGTGCACCCGCTTTGCCGGGGCCCGGCTCCGGGAGGCCGACCTCCGCGGGGGCGACTTCCAGGAGGCGGAACTCGCCGGCGCCGACCTGAGCCTGGCGGCCGTGGCCCGGGCCAACTTCAACAACGCGGACCTCCGCCGGGCCCGGCTCCGCATGCTCAAGGGCTACGAGAAGGCCTCGTGGCTCGGCGCCGACATCCGCGACATCAACTTCGCCGGCGGCTACCTGCTTCGCCGGTTCATCATGGACCAGAACTACCTCAAGGAATTCCGGGACCGGAACCGCTTCACCCGGGTGGTGCACTTCCTCTGGTGGGTCACCAGCGACTGCGGCCGGAGCATGCCCCTCTGGTGCCTCTGGATCGCCGTCCAGACCTTCTTCTTCGCCGGCCTCTACACCCTCGTGAGGGTGGACTACGGCCGTTACCCGACGCCGCTCTCGCCCCTCTACTACAGCGTGGTGACGCTGACCACCCTGGGCTACGGCGACGTGGTCCCCTCGACCCTCGCCGGCCAGTGCGTGGCCATGCTGGAGGTGATGGTAGGGTACATGATGCTCGGCGGGCTGCTCTCCATCTTCGCCAACAAGATGGCCCGCCGCTCGGAATGATGCCATGGACCTCAAGCGCCTCCTCCCCCTCCGGAAGAAAGACCCCCGGGCCGCCCTCAAGGCCGTCCTGGCGGACTTCGACCTCCCCTCCTTCCCCGCCCAGGTGATGAACGTCCTGAAACGCCTCCGGGACCCCGAGGCCTCCATGGCCGAGGTGGCCCGGGAGGTGGAGAAGGACCCGGGCATGGTCCTCAAGGTCCTCCGGACGGTGAACTCCGCCGCCTTCGGCCTGACGAAGGAGGTCTCCAACCTCTCCCACGCCGTCTCCCTCCTCGGCCGGGGGCGCCTCGAATCGCTCCTCCTCCCGCTGGCGGTCCGGGAGGCCCTCCCCGCCTTCCAAAGCCGCGTCCTCACGGCGGACCGGTTTTGGTTCGCCGCCGCGCTGCGCGGCGAAATCGCCCGCGGCCTGGCGCGCCTGGCGCAACCGGCCGCCCAGGAAGAAGCCTACACCGCGGCCTTCCTCCAGGACCTGGGCATCCCCGCCCTGATCCGCGCCAAGGGCGCGGCCTACGACGAGGTGCTCGGCGAGTGGCTGGCGGGCGGCGGGGAGGCCGATCTCGCCGAGTTGGAGGCCCGGCGCTTCCAGGTGGACCACGCCACGGTGGGGGCCCTCATGGCGGAGGCCTGGGATCTGCCGGGCTACCTCGTGGCCAACCTCCAGCATCACCACGGGGGGGAGGCCGGGGGGGCCGACCCGGCGGTCCGGCTGGCGGCGGTGGTCCGCTACCGGGGCCCGGAGGCGGAACGCGAGCCCTTCCTCGCGGCGGCCGAGGCGGCCGGGCTCCCCCCCGCCACCATCGAAGAGATCTACGACCAGGCCGCCGGCAAGGCCGCGGAGATGGCCCGCCTCTTCGCCTAGCCGGCCCGGCGCTTTCCTTCCCCCGCCGGATCCCGTATCCTGAAACCGTCCCCCGGCCCGGGCGCCGGGCCGGCCGCCACGCATGGAGACCCCGCCATGAAGGTGCGAATCGTCCACATCGAGGGCTGCCCAGCCACGCCCCCCACCCGGGACCTCGTCCGGCGGGTCGCCGGGGAACTGGGCCTGGACGTGGAGCTGGAGGACGTCACGGTCACCACCGCGGCGGAGGCGGAGCGGTACCGGTTCATCGGAAGCCCCACCGTCCAGGTGGAAGGACGCGACATCGAGCCGGGCGCGGAGGCCGTCACCGCCTACGCCGTGACCTGACGCCGGTACGGGGCATCGGCGGTGCCCCCGGAGTCCATGGTCAGGGCGGCCCTGCTCCAGGCGGCGGAGGATCGCTGAGGACGCCGGCCGCCTCGGCCAGCGCCCGCCGGAGCGCCGCCCGGCCCTCCCCGCCGAGGAAGGGCAGATGCCCCGCTCCCGGAACGAGCCGGGCCGGGACGCCCTCCGGCAGGCGCGGCCGTTCCGCCACCGGGGCCACGAGGTCGCGCGTGCCGTGGAGGTAGGCGAGGATCCCGTCCCGCTCGGCGAGGTCCGCCCGGCGGCCCGCAAGATATCGCAGCCCCTCGAGGAGCCGGGAAAGGTCGCGGGGAAGCCGCGCCGCGCACCGCGCCCCGGGCGCCAGGCACCGCCGCTCGAAACGCCCGAGAGCCGCTTCCGGGTCGGCCGAAAGCTCCCGGGTCACCCGCTCCACCTCCGCGGGGGGATAGTGGGCCCGCAGGGAGACCAGGACGAGCCCCGCCACGAGGTCCGGGGCCATGGCCGCAAGATCCAGGGCGAGGTAGCCCCCCAGGGACCACCCGAGGATCACCGCCGGCCCTCGGCCCCGGCGGCGGAGGAAATCGGCGAGTTCCGCCGGGGTCCACGGCCCCACGAGCCCCGCCGGCCGCACCTCGTCGAAGGGCGGGTCGAGTCCCTGGAAGACCGAGGCATCGAAGGCCCAGCCGGGGAGGCACACGAGGTCCCGACCGCGGCCCCGCTCCACCCGCTCAAAGGGCATCGGCCAGGGCCTCCGCCAGGCGCCGGAGGTCGGCGGGGTCGTGGCCGGCGGTCACCGAGACCCTGAGCCGTGCGGCCCCGGCCGGGACGGTGGGGGGCCGGACCGCCCGGACCAGGAAGCCCTCGACCTCGAGCCGGCGGGAGATCTCCACGGCACGCCCGCTCTCCCCGATCACCACGGGAACGATCTGGTCCTCGCCCGGGCAGGAAAGACCGGTCCGCCGCCCGACGGCCTCCCGGAAGCCCCGGGCCAGGTCCGCAAGGCGCCGGCGCCGCTCCGGCTCCGCCGCCGCCACCTCCAGCGCGGCCAGGGCGGCGGCCACCACCGGCGGCGGAAGGGCCGTGGAGAAGACGAGGCTCCGGGCCTGGTTCACCAGGTAGTCCACCGCGGCCCGCGACCCGGCCACGAAGGCCCCGTAGCCGCCGAAGGCCTTGCCGAAGGTGCCGAGAACGAAGTCCACCCCGCCGGTGAGGCCGCCCGCCGCCACGAGCCCCCCGCCCTCCTCCCCGAGGACCCCCACCGCGTGGGCCTCGTCCACCAGGAGCCGGAAGCCGTAGCGTTCCCTGAGCGCCGCGAAGTCCGCCAGGGGAGCCCGGTCTCCCTCCATGCTGTAGAGACTCTCCACCACCACGAGGGCCCGCCGGGCCCGGCTTCCTTCCCGCCGGAGGAGCTCCTCGAGGGCACCGGGATCGTTGTGGGCGAAGCGGGCGAGCCGCGCCCTGGAGAGCGCGGCCCCGTCCAGGATGCTGGCATGGACGAGCCGGTCCGCCAGGATGAGATCGTGGCGGCCGCAGAGGGCCGGAATCACCCCCACGTTGGCCAGGAAGCCGCTTCCGAAAAGGAGGGCGGCCTCCGTGCCCACGAGGCGCGCGGCAGCCGCCTCGAGCCGGTGGTGCAGATCGAGGTCCCCGCTCATGAGGCGGGAGCCCCCCGCCCCCACGCCCCACTCCCGGGCCGCCTCGGCCGCGGCGCGGGCGAGGGCCGGGTGGCGAGCGAGCGCCAGGTAGTCGTTGGAGGAGAGGTCGACGAGGACCCGCCCGCCCACCTCCACGCGCCCCGGGCCGGGCCGGCGCCCGGGGACGAGCCGCCGGAGGAGCCCCCGGGCCTCCCGCTCGGCCAGGGCCTCGCGGTAGATGCGATCACCATCCCCGTCACGCGGCGTCATGGGCGGCACTTTACCGCGGCACCGCCCGGGCGCCAACGCGGGGCCGTTCTTGACAAGCCTCCGCTCCCCCCTTATAAACTGGGGGCATCCGGCTGCTGGGGGATCGTCTAACGGCAGGACGGCGGATTCTGGCTCCGCTAATCTAGGTTCGAATCCTAGTCCCCCAGCCATTTCGTCCCCCGGGACGATCGGCTGTTGGTCGCGTTGGAGAGGCTCCACCCATGAACAGAGAAGGAGCGGCCCCGCCTGCGGAGGCGACGGGGCTGCGGGTGCTCCTGGCCGAAGACGACATCCCCGTGGCCAAGGGGTACCAGGACATCCTCCAGAAGGCGGGCTACGAGGTGGTGGGGCTGGCCCACGACGGCCTCCAGGCCGTGGAGATGTGCGAGAACCTCCGGCCGGACCTCCTCCTCATGGACATCAAGATGCCCCGCATGGACGGGCTCGAGGCCGCCCGGGCCATCAACATGGACCCGAAGAGCGCCTTCACGCCCATCGTCCTGGTGACGGCCTACGCCGACCAGCAGCTGGTCACCCGGGCCAAGCGGTGCGGGGTGCTGGGGTACCTGGTGAAGCCCGTCCAGCTCGACGATCTCATCCCGGCCCTCGAGATGGCGCACACGGCGGCCCAGAAGATCTCCGCCCTGGAGGGGGCCGTCCGCAACCTCTCCGAGGAACTCGAGGCCCGCAAGGTGGTGGAGCGCGCCAAGGGCATCCTGATGAAGCGGCTCAAGATCGACGAGGAGGAGGCCCTCCGGATGATGCAGAAGGAGAGCCGCCGCCAGCGCATCAAGCTCAAGGACCTGGCCCGGGCCATCATCTCCTCCCACTCCATCATGAATTCCTGACAGCGCCGCCCCCCTCAGGAGCCCGCCCGCGGGCTCCGCCGCGGCCAGCGCGGGAGGATCCCCCCCCGCGCGCGCCCGCTTCGGTAGGCCGCCCACGACTGCGCCGCCTCCCGGTCGAGGGTCTCGCTCACCTCTCGGAGGCGTTTGTCCAGGACGTCGAGGCCGATCCGGGCCTCGTAGCACTCGGGGTTCAGGACCAGGGCCCGCTGGAAGGCGGCCCGGGCCTCGGCGTACCAGTCCCCCTCCACGTAGCTCTCCCCCGCCAGGCAGTAGGCCATCTCCGGCCCCATGGGAAAGGCCTCGCGGAAGACCGCCTCGATCCCCCCGGCCGCCGCCCAGAGCCGGTCCATGCGCCGCCGGTTCTCGATGAGGAACCGGAGCAGCAGCCCGTTCTCCTTCTCGCCGGCGAAGACCCGGCGCAGGTAGCCCGCCGCCTGCTCGAACATGGCGCCGAGCCTCGCCACCCCCTTCTCCACGTCCTCCATGGTCTGCTCGCAGAAGCGGAGGCAGCCCTCCACGCCCGCCCCGTCCTCCGGGGCCTCCCCGGCCCAGAGGAAGGCGGGCTGGTAGGCGTGGACGAGGTAGGCGTTCTCCTTGAGCTTGACGGCCTCGTGGAAGATGGCCCCCACGGTCCAATCGAAGAGGAAGACCTCCGGCCGCTCGCCCGCGGTTTCAGACCGCCAGAGCCGGTGGCAGTCGTCCTTCAGGCGCCAGAGGGGGCCGCGCCGTCCCTCGGTACCCACCCACTCGGCGATCCGGTCGAAGGAGATCCCGTAGGAGCGGTAGTCGGCTTCGAGGGCGACGAACTCCTCCCGGGCGGCGGCGAAGTCCCGAAAGACGTTTCGGACCAGGAGTTCCCGCCTTTCCCGGGCCCAGTGCCCCTTTCCGTTTTGGCCTCCCATGCCGGATGGTCCCTCCAGGCAAACCCGGCGGCGTGCACCGCCGATCTGTCCCCTTATCGTCATCCGTACCGGCGGTCATGATTGGCGCCCCGGGCCCGGACGGCCAGGGAGAGCACCCGGTCCCCCTCCCGGAACATGATCCGCTTGGCCACGAGGTCCGCCACGAAGGCCGCGATCTCCGCCGCCGGGCGCCCGCCGGCCAGGGGGCCGAGCTCCGCCAGGGGGCGGGGCTCGAGACAGGCCAAGTAGAGCCGGCGCGAGGCCCCGCGGAGCCGGTGGTGCAGGGTCCGGCCGTCAGGCAGCACCTGCCGCACCAGGAGGAAGTCTCCCCCGTCCCGACAGGTGAGCGCCGGACCGGCCCCGGCGCGCCGGGCGGCCCACTGCCGAAGCCGGGTCTCCACCGGCCGCCAGAGGCGCCGCTGGCGCCCCCGGTCGCCCCGGTAGCCGAGCACCATGACCGGGAGCCCGCGAAGGACCTCCGGGGGGAAGAGCCCGGCCCAGGCGGGGTGGGGCCGGACGGCCCGGAGGCCGTAAGCGGCGGGCTCCCGGGCCACCGGGCTCTCGTGGCCCAGCCAGAAGGAGACCGGCTTGAGCGGCTCGAAGGGCCAGACGAAGTCCAGGACCGCCAGGGTCTCCGCCACCTCTTCGGGCGTGCTGCCGGGAAAGTGGAGGATGAGGTTGCCGCCGAGCCGCACCCCGGCCTCCGCCGCGTGCCGCATGGCCGCCACGTTGTCCATGGCGGTGGCCCCCTTGCCGAGCCGCCGGAGCAGCGACGTGCTCAGGGCCTCTATCCCCACCTGGACGTCCCGGAGGCCGCCCCGGGCCATCTCCGCCCACTCCGCCCGCCCGTGCACGGCGCGCAGCTCGGCGAAGAAGGCGAGATCCCCGAGCCCCGCCGCCGCCCGGAAGAACCCGGCGGCTTGGCGCCGGGGGAGCGCGTTGTCCGTGAAGGCGAAGTCCAGGACGCCGTAGCCCCTGGAGAGCGCCCGGACCTCGGCCGCCATCCGCTCCACGGATTTCGCCCGGTAACCCGACCACTGGAGGTTCAGGTTGCAGAACCGGCACCGCCCCCACCAGCAGCCCCGGGAGAACTCCACGGGGAGCACCGGGACGAAACGGTCCCCGGCGGGCAACCGCCCGAGTTCCTCGAAGTAGTCCCGGTAGTCGGGCGGCGGCAGGGCATCAAGGTCCGGGACCTGGTCCCGCCCGGAGGGCGCCGCGCCCGACCCGGCCCGGTGGACCACGCCGGGCGGCAGGCCCCCGTCGCCCCGGAGGTGCCGTACCAGGCCGGCCAGCGGCCGCTCCCCCTCCCCGTTCACCACGAAGTCCACGAAGGGAAAGGCCCGGAGGAGCCCCGCGCCCAGTTCCCCGGCGCAGGCGGACCCGCCCAGGACCACGGCGGTCCCCGGCGACCGGCGCCGGACCTCCCGGGCCAGGTAGAGCGCCGCGGTGAGCTGGTTGAGACAGACGGAGAAGCCGGCGAGTCGGATCCGCCGCCAGTCCACCCCGTCGAGGAAGTCCGACATCGCCTCTGTGAAAGCCGCCCGTACCCCGGCGAAGTCCGGACGGCGCCCGCCGCCGTGGCGCCGGAGGGACCGCCGGAAGAGGGCCTCGCACCGGCCGGCCCGTCCCGGGAAGAGGACGGCGGCCGCCACCGCCTCGGAGGCCCAGCCAGACCGGCTCACCCGGTCGTAGGCCTCGAAGCCGAGCCGCCGGGCGCAGGCCAGGTACGGGTGATGCGCCCGGACCTCGACCTCCGGGACCTCCCGGGCGAGGTAGGCCTTCAAGGCCCCGAGCTGGATGGAGGGACGATTGAAGAGGGGCCAGGGCGGCGCCACCAGGGCGACCTTCATGCGGCCTTACCCTCCTCCGAGAGAAAAGAGAAGTTGATCTCGTCGTCGTCGGACCTGTGAGCGGTGTGGGCAACTCCGCAGGAGTTGTCCAAGCACCTGTGGGCAAGCCGCAGGCTTGTACAAGGAGGCTGTGGGCGGGCGGTGGGCGGGCCTACGACCCCGGCTACCGACCGGAGGTGCGACTTGTGGCTTGACACGAGCATTAGGCTGCCGCCCCTACCCATGCGCGGCGGCGATGACGACCACGCCCGCCAGCATCAGGGCGGCCCCGGAAAGCCGTTCGCCGAGGTCCGTCTCCCCGAACCAGAACCGACCGTAGAGCACGCCGAAGAGGAGACTCGTCCGCTTGACGGCGATCATGTAGGCGGCGGGGGCCAGATGGATGGCCCACATGTGCCCCAGCACCATGGCGGCCTGGCAAAACCCCACGCCCCAGAAGGCCTTCCATGGGAAGGGGGCCGGGGCGCCCCGGGCCTCCCGCCGGGCCAGCGGCCAGAGGAGCACGGGCACCACCACGCCGAGGAGCACGAAGTAGAAGCAGGCGAAGAAGAAGGGAGCGGCGAGCAGCACCGCCCGCTTGCCGAGCACCGAGGTGACGGCGTAGACCGCCGCCACCAGCAGCATGAGCCGCGGCCCCTCCGAGCGGCCCAGGCGGCGCCAGGGCGCCAGCCAGCCCTCGCGCACCGCCCCGAGGTTCAGGATGTAGGCCCCGGCCACCGTGACCACGACACCCGCGGCACCCACGGCACCCGGGCGCTCGCCGAGGATCGCCCAGCCGGAGAGCAGGACGAAGACCGGCGTGAAGGCCAGCATGGGAAGGGTGAGGGAGAGGGGGGAGGCCCGGATGGCCCGCATGTAGAGGACCAGGGCCAGGACCTCCAGGGGGACCAGGGCGGCCACCGTGCTCCAGAAGGCCGCCCGCAGCGGGGGGTGCGGCAGGAAGAAAAGCCCGGGCCAGAGGATGAGCGCCGGGGCCACGGAGCGCGCCATGGCCATGCAAACCGCCCCCCGGGCGCCGAAGCCCGCCTTCAGGACGGCGTCGGCCGTGGCGGCGGCCGCCGCCGCGAGCAGCGCCGCCGGGAACCAGCTCACTCGCCGCCTTCACCGTGGCAGCCGCAGCCGCAGCCCTCGGGGTGCCCCCCCCGGGCCGCCGCCTCGAGCTCGGCCTCCTCCTGGAGGATGGCGTCCCAGTCGGCCTGTTCCACCGGCCGCACCTCGAGGATGGTCATGTCGAAGCGCACCGGCCGCCCGGCCAGGGGATGGTTGAAATCCAGGGTGACCTCGTCCCCGTCCACGGCGACGACGCGGACGTAGCGGCTCCGCCCGCCCTCCGGGTCGGGCAGCTCGACGATCCGGCCCGGGACGCAAGGCTCGTCCCAGGGCAGGAAGTCCCGGGGGCCGGTGGCCACGAGGTCCGGCCGGTGAGGGCCGAAGGCCTCCTCCGCCTCGATGCGGGCCGAGGCCGTCTCTCCCGCGCGAAGGCCGCGGATGGCCGCCTCCAGGGCCTCGGGCACGTGCCCCTCCCCGAAGACGAAGGGGAATTCCCGCGGGCCCACGGGGCCGAAGTCGAGCCCGGGCTCCGCCGGCGAGATGGTGTAGGACATGCGAACGAAGGCCTGGGGCCCGACTTTCATGGCGCCTCCTGGTTCAGGCTCCCCGGAGCTCGAGGAGCCGGCGGATCCGTTCCCGGATGGGGGGATGGGTCTGGAAGAGGCCCTCGAAGGACCGCCCGGAGAGGGGATTGACGATGTACATCTGGGCCGCGGCGGGGTTCACCCGCATGGGAAGGCGCCGGTTCCACTCCTCGAGCTTAGCCAGGGCCGAGGCGAGCCCCTCCGGGGTCCCGGCGATCCGGGCGCCGGTGGCGTCGGCCTGGTACTCGCGGCTCCGGGAGATGGCCATCTGGACCAGCATGGCCGCCAGCGGCGCCACGACGATGGTGACGAGGAGCCCCACGAACCCGAGGACCCCGCCGTCGTCGTCGTCACGGGAGAGGCCGCCGAACATCAGCGACCACTGGGCCATGGTGGCGAGGTAGCTGATGGCGCCCGCCAGGACGGCGGCGATGGAGCTGATGAGGATGTCCCGGTTCCGGACGTGCCCCAGCTCGTGGGCGAGGACCCCCTCGAGCTCGCGGCGGTCCAGGAGCCGGAGGAGCCCCCGGGTGACGGCCACGGCGGCGTGGGCGGGGTTCCGGCCCGTGGCGAAGGCGTTGGGCGTCTCGTCGGGGGTCACGTAGACCCGTGGCTTCGGGATCCCGGCCCGGCGGGCCAGGTCCGCCACCACGGCATGCAGCTCCGGGGCCTCCGCCTCGGAGACGGGCCGGGCGCCCGCCATGGCCAGGGCCAGCCGGTCGCTGAACCAGTAGGCCCCGAGGTTCATCACGGCGGCCATCACCAGGGCGACGGCCACGCCGCCCCGGCCGCCGATCAGGTCCCCGACCACGAGGAAGAGCCCCGTCAGGACGGCCATCAGGATGGTGGTCTTCAGCATGTTCTTCATATCCCGGTGGTCCTCCCGATCCGCAAAGGAACTGTCGCCGCGGGGGGGAATCCCCGCAGCGTAATATGGTCACCCGCCCCCTCGATGACAAGGGGCGCGGCGTTGGCCACCTGGACGGAGCGGTACTCGGCCAGGGGCCGGCCCGACAGGGCGAGGACGAGGCACCGGGCCACGGCGAGATGCGTGACCAGGACGGCCTCGCCCGGAACGGCCGGGGCGAGAAGCCGCCGGACCACCGACAGGGCCCGCCGCTGGAGGGCGGCCAGGTCCTCGGCCCCCGGGAGCCGGAACCGGTGGGGCGCCGCCCGCCAGGCGGCGTAACCCGAGGCGGGGTCGGCGGCCAAATCCGCCTTGAGCCGCCCGTCCCACTGGGGGATGCGGATCTCGGCCAGGTCCGGCTCCTCGACCACCGGGCAGCCGAGCACCCCGGCCATGACCCGGGCGGTCTCGAGGGTCCGCGCCATGGGGCTGGCGTGGATCGCCCGGACGGGGCGCCCCGCCAGTGCCCGGGCGGCCTCGGCGGCCTGGCGCCGGCCCTCCGGGGTGAGGGGCTCGCCGGTACGGCCGGCGAACCGGCCCTCGATGTTGGCCCGGGTCTGGCCGTGGCGGCAGAGGTAGAGGCGCTCCACGGGCGGTTCAGCCGCCCTGGAGGAGGGCGGTGGCGCGCTCCACGTCGGCCCGGCTCCCGATGAAGAGGGGCACGCGCTCGTGGAGGGCCGCGGCCTGGATGTCGAGGATCCGGGTGCGGCCGTCGGTGGCCGCCCCCCCGGCGTGCTCCACCACGAAGGCCAGCGGCGCCGCCTCGCACAGGAGGCGGAGCTTGCCCCGGGGCTTGGCCGGGTCGCGGCGGTCGGCGGGGTACATGAAGATCCCACCGTTCAAGAGATTGCGGTGGAAGTCCGCCACCAGGGACCCCACGTAGCGGGCGGTGTAGGGCTTGCCGAGGTCATTGTCCGGCGACTTGAAGTAGTCCACCACGGCCCGGGTCCGCTCGTCCCAGTAAGGGGTGTAGGCCTCGTTGACGGAGTAGGTCTTGCCCCGCTCCGGGATCCGGATGTTCGGGTGCGAGAGGAGGAACTCCCCGACGGAGGGGTCCAGGGTGAAGCCGTGGACGCCGTCGCCGGTGGTGTAGACCAGCATGACGCTGGTGCCGTAGAGGAAGTAGCCGGCCGCCACCTGCTCCGACCCCTTCCGGAGGAAGTCGTCCAGGGCCACGTAGGCCCGCCCGGATTCCTTCCGCCGGTAGATGGAGAAGATGGTGCCGATGCTCACGTTCACGTCGATGTTGGAGGACCCGTCCAGGGGGTCGAAGACGAGGATGTAGTCGCCGCCGGGGTACCGGTCCGGGATCTCGATGATGTCCGCGTTCTCCTCCGAGGCCATGGCGCAGAGGACGCCGGCCCGCTGCATCCGGTAGATCAGGACCCGGTTGGCGAACTCGTCCAGCTTCCGGACCTGCTCCCCCTGGACGTTCACCTCGCCCGTGAGGCCGAGGATGTCCACCAGCCCGGCCTTCTGGACCTCCCGGGCGATGATCTTGGCCGAGAAGATGAGCTCCGTGAGCAGGCTGGTGAACCGCCCCGTGGCCGCCGGAGAGGCCTTCTGGTGCATGAGCAGGTGTTCGGTGACGGTGATGCCGATGCCTTCCATCTCGTGCCTCCTTCCGCAGGGTTGAGCGTCGGGTGGAAAGGGCCGGGCGGGCTCCTGGTGCCCGGGCGTCGCCCCATTTATATACAATGAAGGGCGAACCGACTAGAGTAGAGAAGGACGCCGGCCGGGCCGGCGCCCCCGCCGTCATATGGAACGGATCACCTGGCCCATCGCGAAACGCCACCTCGTCCTCCTCGGGCGGATCCTGCTCTTCGCCCTGCGGAAGTTCCTCCGGGACCACTGCCTCACCTCGGCCCAGGCCCTGACCTTCACCACCATCTTCTCCCTCATCCCGGTGCTGGCCATCGCCTTCACCCTCTTCCAGCTCTTCGGGGGGCTGTCCCAGCTGGAATCCCTGGTCTTCGACTACCTCTCGGAGATCCTGACCCCGGGCGGCCAGCAGCGGGTGCTCGAGATCATCAAGGGCCTCGTGGCCCGGGCCCAGGGGGCCCCCATCGGCTCGCTGAGCACCCTGGTGCTGGTGGTGCTCGCCTTCTTCCTCCTCATCGAGATCGAGCAGGCCCTGAACGGCATCTGGCAGGCGGACCGCAAGCGGCCCCTCTGGAGCAAGGTCATGGTCTACTGGACCATGTTCACCCTGGGGCCCATCCTCATGGCCATCCCGCTCATCATCATGCTGCTGTTGACCACGTCGCCCAGCATGGCGCTGGTGGCGCAGTACCTCCCCCTGCGCCTCATCCGGGCCATCCCCTACCTCTCGTCCTGGGCCTTCCTCTGGGGGACGTACTTCTTCATGCCCAGCGTCCGGGTCAAGGCCACCTCCGCCACGGTGGGCGCCTTGATGGGCGGGGTCCTGTGGCAGGTGGCCGCCAAGGCCTACACGGTCTACAGCGCCAACATCCTCACCTACTCGAAGCTCTACGGGTCGCTGGGCACCATCCCCCTCTTCATGCTCTGGCTCTTCGTCACCTGGGGCGTGGTGCTCTACGGCGCGGAGGTCTCCTACTGCTTCCAGAACCGCTCCTGGCTCCTCGCCCACGGCGGCGCGGACCCCGAGGCCGCCCCCGCCGCCCCCGAGGTGCTGGGGCTGCGCATGATGACCCTCGTCGCCTGGCACTTCGCCGGGGGGACGGCTCCGGTCCCCCTCGGCACCCTGGCCCGCCAGATGAACACCTCCCAGGCCCAGCTCTACCGCCTGGCCCGGCCCCTGGTGGGTGCGGGCCTGGTGGTCCGCGAGGAGGGGACCGGGCACTTCCTTCCCGCCCGGCCCCTGGACCAGATCTCCCTGGTGGAGGTGGTCCGGGTCTTCCGCCCGCCCTACCCGGCCCAGCCCGTGGAGGTGGCCGGGGTGGACGCCACCCTCCGGGACCTCCTCTCCCGGGCCACGGCCGCCTACGACCGGTCGCTGGCCGCCGTGGACCTCGACCGGGTGCTGAAGGCGGTGGCGAAGCAGGCCCGGGCCGAGGCGGAGGCCGCCGCCCGCCCGGAAAAACCCGCGGCGGAGGCACCCGCCGCCGGCGCCTGATCCCCCTCCCGGCCGGCCACGGGCTTTGCAAATTTGTCGGACTCCGGTAAAGTCCTGGCCACGCCGCCCGGCCCCCAAGGCCCGGGGGCCATCACCGAACCGGGAGGTCCCGCACCCATGTCCCTAGACGAGATCCAGATCAGCCGGGCCATCGTCGACCGCTACTTCTCCAAGCTCTCCGATTGTCTCGACCTCGACGTGGCCGTGGTCGGCGCCGGGCCCTCCGGCATGCTGGCGGCCATGCGCCTGGCGGAGAAGGGCCGCAAGGTGGCCCTGTTCGAACGCAAGCTCGCCCCCGGCGGCGGCATGTGGGGCGGGGGCATGATGTTCAACGAGATCGTGGTCCAGGAGGCCGCCGCCGAGATCCTCAAGGGCCTCGGCGTCCGCGTACGGGAGGCGGGGGAAGGCTACTTCACCGCCGACTCGGTGGAATGCACCGCCACCCTGGCCAGCCTCGCCTGCCGGGCGGGGGCCCGGTTCTTCAACCTCGTGAGCGTGGAAGACGTCCTCGTCCGGGAAAACCGCGTCACGGGCCTCGTGATCAACTGGACCCCGGTGGAGACCCAGGGCCTCCACGTGGATCCCCTGAGCGTCCGGGCGCGCTGTGTCATCGAGGCCACGGGGCACCCCACCGAGGTCCTCAAGGTGCTGCTGCGGAAGAACGACGTCCGCCTCCTCACCGAGACGGGCGGGATCGTGGGCGAGCGCTCCATGTGGGCGGACATCGCCGAGACCACCACCCTCGCGAACACCCGCGAGGCCTTCCCCGGCGTCTTCGTCACGGGCATGGCCGCCAACGCCACCTTCGGCTCCTTCCGGATGGGGCCCATCTTCGGCGGCATGCTGCTGTCGGGCGAACGGGTGGCGGAGCTGGTCGAGGCCCGGCTCGCGGCGGAGGCGGCCTGAGGCACGATGCAGGCACCCTCGACACCAGGCCGCCCCCCCGTCTCCCGGACGCCCCGCCGCCACCGGAGGCGTGCCGCGTGAACGTCCCCCGCTCCGCCGAGACCCGCCGGCCGCGGAAGCGGACCGCCGCGCCCGCCGCCGGGCCGCCGCCGTCGCGGGAGCTCCAGGAACTCGGCTGCCTCTACGAGGTGACCCGCGCCCTGGTGGCGGCCGCCGATCTCAAGGCGGCCCTCCGGGAGGTCATGGAGATCCTCGCCGCCCGCATGGGCATGAGCCGGGGGACCGTCACCATCGTGAATCCCCGGACCGGGGCCCTCGAGATCGAGGTGGCCCACGGCCTCTCCGCCGAGGCCCGCCGCCGCGGGCGCTACCGGATCGGGGAGGGCATCACGGGGCAGGTGGTGGCCACGGGCAAACCCCTGGTGGTGCCGCGGATCAGCGAGGAACCCCGCTTCCTGAACCGCACCCGGAGCCGGGGCGACCTCCACCGCAAGGACATCTCCTTCCTCTGCGTCCCCATCCAGGCCGGGCGGGAGACCATCGGGGCCCTGAGCGTGGACCGCCTCTTCGACGGCACCGTCTCCTTCGAGGAAGACCTCCGGCTCCTCACCATCATCAGCGGCCTCGTGGCCCAGACCGTCAGCCGCCTCCAGGCCATCAACGCCGAGCGGGAACAGCTGCTCTCCGAGAACCTGACCCTCCGGCGGGCCCTCGAGGAGAAATACGGGCTGGACAACCTGGTGGGGAAGTCGAGCCGCATGGTGGAGGTCTTCGAGATGATCCACCGGGTGGCGGGCAGCACCGCCACGGTGCTCCTGCGCGGCGAGAGCGGAACGGGAAAATCCATGGCGGCCCGGGCCATCCACTTCAACAGCCCGAGGAAGGACCGCCCCTTCGTCACGGTGAGCTGCTCCGCGCTCCCCGAGACCCTCATCGAGAGCGAACTCTTCGGCCACGAGCGGGGGGCCTTCACCGGGGCCACCGCCCGGAAGCCGGGCCGCTTCGAGCAGGCCGAGGGCGGGACCATCTTTCTCGACGAGATCGGGGAACTGCCCCACAACGTCCAGGTGAAGCTCCTCCACGTGATCCAGGAGCGGGAGTTCCAGCGCCTCGGCGGGGCGCGGCCCATCCGGTGCGACGTCCGCATCGTGGCCGCCACCAACAAGAACCTCGAGGAGGCCGTGGCGGCCGGGCAATTCCGGGAAGACCTCTACTACCGCCTGAACGTCTTCCCCATCTATCTCCCGCCCCTCCGGGAGCGCCGGACGGACATCCTGCTCCTGGCCGAGCACTTCCTCGCCCAGTTCGCCCGGGAGAACGAGAAGGCCATCCACCGGATCTCCTCCCCCGCCATCGACCTCCTGGTCCAGTACCACTGGCCGGGCAACGTCCGGGAGCTCCAGAACTGCATGGAGCGGGCGGTGCTCGTCTGCGACGAAGACGTCATCCGCGCCCGCCACCTGCCGCCCACCCTCCAGACCGCCGCCAGCGCCCCCGGCTCCGGCCGCCGCGCCCCCTCCCTGGCCGATGCGGTGGCGGCCTTCGAGAAGGAACTCATCGAGGAGGCCCTCAAGGAGAGCCGCGGCAACCAGACACGGGCGGCGGCCCTCCTCGACACCAGCCTCCGCATCATCAACTACAAGATCCACAAGTACGGAATCGATCCCTCCCGGTTCAAGAACCCCGCCTGAGATGCCAGAACGCACCCCCACCCCGAAAAAGGCCGGAAGGCCCCGGCGCGGGCGCCCCCAGGTCCGCCCACCCGCCGGCGGCCCCCCGCCCGCCATCATCCCCCGGCCGGACCACTGCGTCAGCCGGAAGCACATCGACCGGGAGGCCTTGAAGGTCCTCTACCGCCTGAAGGACCACGGCTACATCGCCTACCTCGTGGGGGGCAGCGTCCGCGACATCCTCCTCGGCCGGCAGCCGAAGGACTTCGACGTGGGCACCAACGCCCGGCCCGAGGAGGTCCGCAAGCTCTTCCGGCACAGCCGGATCATCGGCCGCCGCTTCCGCCTGGTGCACGTCTACTTCCGGGGCGGCAAGGTCATCGAGGTCTCCACCTTCCGGCGCCGGGCGGACGAGGACGCCCCCTCGAGCGCCACCGTGAACGCCGACGGCGGCGCCCCGCCCCCCCGGGACGAAAACCTCTACGGCACCCCGGAGGAAGACGCCTTCCGTCGGGACCTCACCATCAACGGCCTCTTCTACAACATCGCCGACTTCAGCGTCATCGACTACGTGGGCGGCATGGAGGACCTCCGGCGGGGCCTCATCCGGGTGATCGGCGACCCGGACGTGCGCTTCGCCCGCGACCCGGTCCGGATGCTCCGGGCCATCCGCCACGCCGCCCGCGCCGGCTTCACCGTGGAACCGGCCACCTGGGCGGCCATCGGCCGCCACCGCGAGGAGATCCGCCTCTGTGCCGTGCCCCGGGTTCGGGACGAGTGGCTGAAGGACCTCAGGAGCGGGTCGGCGGCGGCCTGGGCCCGGCTCATGCTGGAGAGCGGGCTCTTCACCGCCGTCTTCCCCGGCTATGCCCCGGCCCTGGAGGACGACCGCAGCGGCGACGTCCGACACCTCCTCCTCCACCTCCTCGCCCACCTGGACACGCGCATCCGATCGGGGGACGAACCCGCCGAGCCGGAGCTCGTGGCCCTCTTCGCCTTCCCGGCGATGCACCACCGCCCGGAGTGGGCGGCCCTGGCGTCCGAGCGCCTGCGCTGGCCCACCCACGAGACCCGCGCCCTCCTCGAGGAGGTCCTGGCGCCCTACGACTTCCGGAAGGCCACCCGGGACGCGGCGGCGCAGATCCTGGCCAGCCAGTGGGCCATCCGGCTCTGCCTCGAAAGGGGCAGCTGGCCCAAGCGGGTCTGGAACAAGGCGAGCTACCCGGCGGCGCTGCGCCTCTTCAACGCCGTCCGGGACGCCCACGGCGAGCCCCCCGTGGGGGACGCCCCCCACCGCGACACCGCAGAGCGCCCGCCCAAGGCGGCCAAGCCCCGCCGGCGGCGGAGCCGCCGGGGCCGGCGGGGCCGGAAGCGGGAGGCCGAGCGCGCAGAGGCCGAACCATGAAGCTCCAGCAGAACGCAGGCGATCTGGTCCTGATCTGTGCCGAAGGCCTCGGCACCCTCGTGGGCGAGATCCGCTACAACCGGCAGACGGAGACCCCGGCCTTCGCCCTGGAGAAGGCCGCCTACTTCGACCTCCACTTCCCCTGCGCGGTGATCTACGACCCGGAGCGGGGGCCGGTGGTGCACCCCCACCTCCTGGCGGCGCTCGCCACCTCTTCCATCCGGGTCCAGCGGACGCGCGTCACCTGCTTCGTCCTGGGCGACGAGATCAACCCCGCCGTGGCGGAACAATACCGGGCCCTCCGGGCGGCCATCCTCTCCAAGGGGCCGCCGCCCAGCGAGGGCCCGGAGCCGCCGGACGACGGGCCCGGCGGGAAGGGCCCGGGGCCGCGCATCGTCGACATCCACCACCTCCGAGGCAGACCCGGCAAGAAGTGATGCCCCTGCAAAGATGCGCCGATCGGGGCGGTACCTCGCGCACCCTCGTCAGTGCGGCAAAGCTCGGTACGCCTCGTCCCTCGACATCCTCGCGCCGTGCATTTGGCGATTTTTGCCGAGCCATCCACCCAGAGACCCTTTTTACGAGGCCATCGATTTTTACTGAGCCATCCTTTTGCTCTATCTCTGGTCATTTCAATCAGAAAATTCTCCGCTCCGGACCCCCGGGAGAAATGGATTGCCTTCCGGCCCATCGCTGTCCCCCGCCCTCTGTGGCGCCGAAGGCGTCGATGGTGGGCCGGAAGAAGCGCGACGAATTGTCCGAGCCCCGCGGAGCGGGGCGAATTTTTCGTCGCGCCCGGCCCCGCCGAGACGCCGAGGGGACCCTGCCCCCCGCCCCGCCAAGGCGGGGCGGGGGCAGGGCGCTACAGTGGGCTGCCCTTTCTTTTGGTTACTTTTCTTTGGGCACGCAAAGAAAAGTAACGCCTGCCGCAGGCGACGGCGGCACCGCGCTTCCACCGAGGCACCGAATCTTTCCCCTCCGTGCACGTCTGGACCCTGAAAGGCCAAATCCACACGAAGCGTCAAGGAGCCCGGGACTCCTTCTGAAGCTCGCTTCTTTTGCTGGGCAATGTCTGATGGCGTCGCAAAAAATCACAGGCTGCAGCGTTGCTTCGGATATTCTCGTCAGTGCGGCGGAGCTCGGTACGCCTCGTCCCTCGACATCCTCGCGCCGTGCATTTGGCGATTTTTGCCGAGCCATCCACCCAGAGCCCCTTTTCGTCTTACATCATGCGCTCTTAAGTAATATCATCCACTACCATCCGCTCCGAAGCCTTGTTACGAACCCGGCAAGAAGTGATGCCCCTGCAAAGATGCGTCGATCGGGGCGGTGCTTCGCGCACCCTCGGGCCACCCCGTGCAAGTGCCGGAGGACCGGAAAAGACGCCGGCCCGGGGCCCCGACGAAACGCACCTGGCTGGGCCGTCCCCTGATGCCCTTTGAGAGTCCATCATGATCCCCTACCCCGAGATCGATCCCGTCATCTTCCGCCTCGGCCCCTTCGCCCCAAGGTGGTACGGCCTCATGTACGTCCTCGGCCTCACCGCAGCCTACCTCCTCATCCGGCGCCAGATCCGGGAGCAGGCCGGCACGGCGCCCGGGGCCGAGGCGCGGATCCGGGCGGAAGGCGACCTCCTCGACGGTCTCATCGCCGTCCTGGCCCTGGGGGTGATCCTCGGCGGGCGCCTCGGCTACGTCCTCTTCTACAACCCCGGCTACTACCTCGCCCACCCGGCGGAGATACCGGCCATCTGGCACGGCGGGATGTCGTTCCACGGCGGCCTCCTGGGGACCCTGGCCCTGGGGTGGTGGTATCTTCGGCGGCACGGGGCCGACTTCTGGACCTGGGCGGACCGGGCGGCGGTGACGGCCCCCGTGGGACTCTTCTTCGGCCGGCTGGGCAACTTCATCAACGGCGAGCTCTACGGGCGCCCGGCGGACGTCCCCTGGGCCATGGTCTTTCCCGGAGGGGGCCTCGTCCCCCGCCACCCCTCGCAACTCTACGAGGCCGGCCTCGAGGGCCTCCTGCTCTTCGCCCTCCTCTGGCCCCTCCGAAACCGGCCCTGGGCCGCGGGGCGCAAGACCGCCCTCTTCCTCGCGGCCTACGGGGCGGCCCGGATCGCGGGGGAATGCTTCCGCCAGCCGGACCCGCAGCTCGGTTTTCTCTACGGCGGGTGGCTCACCATGGGGCAGGTGCTGAGCGCCGCCATGGCGGCGGCGGGGATCGGTCTCTGGGCGTGGCGGGGGCGTCAGGCCGGGGGCGGCCCGTTGTCCGCCACGCGCCGGTCCACGAGGTAAGCGCTCCCGGTCTCCGCCTTGACCTTCTTCTTGAGCTGGGCCGCCACCGCGGCCACCTCCCCGTAGTGGGAATAGCGCCCGTCCGCGTTCACCACCACGGCGATGGAGACGCTGGTGAGGGGAAACTCGCACCGGTTCCCCCGGCGGTCGGCGGCCACGAAGCAGCCGGCCTCGAGGTCCGGCTCGTCGAGGAAGAGGGGGATCAGGCGGTCGAAGTTCCGGATCGTCTCGCGACAGACCCGCTCGGCGGCCTCCAGCGGCACCACGAAGACGAAGTCGTCACCGCCCACGTGGCCCACGAACCCGTCTTCTCCGGCGGCCTCGTCCACCACGTTCACCAGGATCCGCGCCAGCATCCGGATGACCTCGTCGCCCCGGGAGAAGCCGTAGCGGTCGTTGTAGGGCTTGAAGTTGTCGATGTCCACGTAGCCCACGGCCATGGGGGCCCCGGCGTCCAGGACGCCCTGGATGGTCTTCAGGATGGAGGAGTTGCCCGGCAGCTTGGTCAGGGGGTTGTTGTCCGCCACCCGCCGCATGCGGGCCAGGGCGAGTTCCACCCGGGCGATCACCTCCTCCACGGTGGCCTTGGCCGAGAGAATGTCGTCCACGGCGTAGGCGTCCCAGTCGAGGCCCACGGCCAGCTCCATGCGCTCCACCACCAGGAGGATGGGGAGGAAGGCCAGCTGGAGGTTCTCCTTCAGGGAGCGGATGATGTCCAGTTCCACCCCCTCCGCCAGCCCCTTCTCGAGCATCAGGAGGTCGGGGGGATCGTTCAGGATGTTGTCGAGGGCCCGGGCGAGGTCGGCGTGGAGGGCCACCTTGTGACCCATGGACTCCAGGCAGAGCCGCTCGTCGAGGCTGGCCATGAACCCGCGGGTCACCAGGGCGATGCGGGCCACGGCGGCTAGTCCTCCCCGATGCGCTGGATCTCCATGGTGAAGTCCTGGAGCTCCAGGAGCTTGTCGTCCAGCTCCGCCAGGATCTCTCGGGCGACGCTCCGGCCGAACTTGATCCGCTCCCAGGCCTCGTGGTCGAGGGGCGGCACCCACGGGTCGCCGCCGAAGCCGAACCCCACGGCCCGGACCAGGATGTCGGCGAAGTGGACGATGGCCGCCAGCTCGCGGAACTCCCCGGCCGTCTCCGGGTGGTGGTGGGCCTCGATGGGCCGGACCAGCCGGTCGGGGAGGTTCCACTGGCGGGCCAGCCAGCCGCCGATCTCCCCGTGGCCCACGCCCAGGACCTCCAGCTCGGCCTCCCGCATGGCCACCTGCCGGGCGGCCACGAGGTCCTGGACCCGGGCGTAGTCCTCGGGCAGCTCGGAGCGGACCACGATCTTGCCGAGATCGTGGATGAGGCCGGCGGTGGAGATCTCCTCCGGGTTCTTGACGCCGCGGCGGCGGGCCAGGATGCCCGCGGCGGTGGCGCAGCCGAGGGAGTGCTCCCAGAGCCCCACGTCACTCTCCTGCATCACCTCGAAGATGGAGGAGGTGACGATGAGGGTCTTGATGACGTTGAAACCCAGGAGGACGATGGCGTTGGAGACGGTGCTGATCCGCTGGGGGAACCCGAAGAAGGACGAATTCACCATCTTGAGCAGCTTGCTGGTGAGGACCTGGTCCTTCTCGATCACCCGGCCGAGCTGCTCGGCGGTGACCTCCTCGTCCTCCACCATCCGGTTGAGCTTCGAGACGATGGGCGGCAGCGTGGGGAGGGACTGGACCTCCTTGAGGCGGTGCCGGATGGCCTGGACACGTTCCTCGGAGACGGTCATGGCGCCGGCGTCGGGCCGCCGGCCGGCCGGGCCGGGCCCCGTTCCTCCTCGATCCAGTGCTGGGCGATGAGCTTCATGAGGGCCACGAGGACCGGGTCGTCCTTGACACGGGCGAAACGGGCGTCGAGGTCGCGGAGGCGCTCCTTGAGCGACTTCTCGCCGGGCACCTTGACCGGCCGGCCCTCCACGGTGAGGACCGTGACGCCCGAGCGGGCCAGGCGCTCGATGATCTCGGCGGTGAGGGTGACCCCGGGGCCGCAGAGGACACGCCCGTCCGGGGCGAGCACGTCCTTGGCGGTCACCATGCCCGGCCCGGCCTGTGCGATGGAGATGCGCTGCATGCCTCCTCCCCTCAGAGAGGCGGGGCGCCTCCCGGCCCCAGGGCCCGCTCCAGGTTGTAGGCGGCCCGGAAGAGGCGGTCCTCCCCGAAGTAGGGGGCCATGAGCTGGAGCCCCACGGGGAGGCCGGCACCGGTCCGGCCGCAGGGGACCGACATCCCCGGGATGCCGGCGAGGTTCACCGAGATGGTGAAGATGTCGGAGAGGTACATCTGGAGGGGATCGCCCACCCGCTCCCCGATACGAAACGCCGGGGTGGGGGTGACGGGGGCGGCGATCACGTCGCAGGCCTCGAAGGCCCGGGCGAAGTCCTCCACGATGAGGGTCCGGACCTGGGAGGCCTTCTTGTAGAAGGCGTCGTAGTAGCCGGCCGAGAGGGCGTAGGTCCCGATCATGATGCGGCGCTTGACCTCGGGCCCGAAGGCCTCGGACCGGCTTCGCTTGTACATCTCGATGAGGTTGCCGGCCTCGGCGGCGCGGTAGGTGTAGCGGACCCCGTCGTAGCGGGAAAGATTGGAGCAGGCCTCGGCGGGGGCCACGAGGTAGTAGGCGGCCACGGCGTACTCGTTGTGCGGCAGGTCCACCTCCACCACTTGGGCGCCCCGCTCCTCCAGGGCCCGCACCCCGGCCCGGACCGCCGCCTCCAGCTCGGGGTCGAGCCCGGCCACGAAGAACTGGCGCGGGAGCCCCACCCTCACCCCGTCCATCCCCTCCACGAGGGCCCGGGTGTAGTCCGGCACCTCGCGGGGTACCGAGGTGGAATCCGCCGGGTCGTGGCCGGCGATGGCATTCAGGAGGAGGGCCGCGTCGGTGACGTCCCGGGTGATGGGGCCCACCTGGTCCAGGGAGGAGGCGAAGGCCACGAGGCCGAAACGGGAGACCCGCCCGTAGGTGGGTTTCAGCCCCACCACCCCGCAATGGGCCGCAGGCTGGCGGATGGAACCCCCGGTGTCGGAACCGAGGGAGCCGGCGCAGGTCCGGGCCGCCACGGCGGCGGCGGAGCCGCCGCTGGAGCCGCCGGGGATCCGCTCGAGGTCCCACGGGTTCCGCGTCACATGGAAGGCCGAGTTCTCGGTGGACGAGCCCATGGCGAACTCGTCCATGTTGAGCTTTCCCAGCATCACGGCCCCCGCGGCCTCAAGCCGGTCCATGACCGTGGCGTTGAAGGGGGGGACGAAGCGCTCCAGCATCCGCGAGGCGCAGGTGGTCCGCACCCCCCGGGTGCACAGCACGTCCTTGATCCCCAGCGGCACGCCCGTCAGGGGCGTCACGTCCCGCCCCTCGGCCAGGCGGCGGTCGGCGGCCTCGGCCTGGGCCAGGGCGAGTTCCTCCGTAACCGTGAGATAGGCGCCCACCTTGGGATCCACGGCGGAGATCCGGTCGAGGTAGGCCCGGGCGACCTCCACGGCCGAGACCTCCCGGGCGCGAAGCCGCCGGTGCAACTGGCCGATGGTGAGTTCCGTCAACTCGGACATGGTGCCTCCCCGGCCCCCTCAGATGACCCGGGGCACCACGAACTGGCCGTCCTCGCCCTCGGGGGCGTTGGCCAGAGCGTCGGCCACGTCGAGCCCGGGCCGCACCTCGTCCTCCCGGAAGGCGTTGGTGAGGGCGATGGCATGGGTGGTGGGTTCGACACACTCGGTGTCCAGTTCCTCGATCTTGGCCACGTAGGCCAGGATCTCGTTCAGCTGCCGGGTGAAGCCGTCGAGCTCCTCCGGCGAAAAGTGCAACCGGGCCAGGTGCGCCACGTGCTCCACCTCGGCCCGCGTGATCTTCTCGGCTGCCACCGTGCGCCTCCTTGGAATTCCGTTCGCCGCACCGCCGCGGCTACCTGCTTTTACCACACGGCGCCCTGCCTGCTCAAGTTCGGGCCCGCCCCGCTTGACGGCGGCCGGGACGACCGGTAATCTTACCGAACGTTCGTTAAATAAAGGGTTTCTCCTTCCGCGAAGGAGCTGTAGATCATGAAGCACCCTCTGCCGCCGCGCCGGGGCCGGAAGCCCCCGGTCCTCGCCCTCCTCCTCGCGCTGCTCGTCCCGGCCGGGATCCCCGGCCCGGCCGGGGCGGCGCCCCCGCCCGGGGACGCAAACGCCACCCTCACCCTGGAGGCGGCCGTCGCCAAGGCCCTGGCGGACAACGCGGCCGTCCGCCGCGCCGCCGAGTTGGAGCGGGCCCAGGCCGAGGCCCTCCGCAGCGCCCGGGCCGACCTCCTCCCCAGCCTCTCCGCCTCCTACACCTTCACCGGCCTCAAGGACGCCCCCTACGTGGTCTTCGGCGGCCTCGAGGTCCCCATGGGAGACCGGAACCAGTACCGCTGGGACGTGACGCTCCGGCAGCCGATCTTCACGGGGTTCGCCCTGGTCACCCGCCGACGGATCGCCGAGCTGGGCCTCGCCGGCCGCCGGGTGGAGCGGGCCCAGGCCGAGATGGAGATCACCAAATCGGTGAAGGTCGCCTACTACCGTATCCTCCTCGCCCGGCGCCAGGTCCGCGTGGCCGAGGAGGCCGTGGAACAACTCGCCGCCCACGAGCGGACGGCCTCCCGGTTCTACGACCAGGGCCTCATCCCCAGAAACGACCTCCTCAAGGCCCGAGTCGCCCTGGCCGAGGCCCGCCAGGACGCGGTCCGGGCCCGGCGGACCCTCGCCCTGGCCAAGGCCGACCTCAACCGCCTCCTCCGCCTCCCCATCGACGCCCCCACCCGGGTGGCGGAGCTCGAGGCGCCGCCGCTTCGGGGCTTCGACCTGGCCGCCCTCCAGGAAGAGGCCGTCCGAAAACGACCCGAGCTCAAGGCCCTGCGCCTGGCCGTGCGGCGGGCGGCCCTGGGCGTCACCCTGGCCCGGAGCCGCTACTGGCCCCGGGTCAGCCTGGCCGCCTCGTACGAGCGCACCGGGCAAGGCCCCCTCACCGAGGCCAACGACTACGGCAACCCCTACAACGCCAGCGTCCTGGTCCGGGCCGAGTGGGATCTCTTCGACTGGGGAAAGCGCGGCGCCGAGGCCGCCAGGGCCGAGCACGAGCGAAACGCCCTGGACGAGCGCCTCGCCGAGGTGGAAGACGCCGTCCGGATGGAGGTGAAGCAGGCCGGGCTCGACCTCGAGGTGGCCCGGACCAACATCCGCACAGCGGAGGCGGCGCTGGCCCAGGCCCGGGAGAACTTCCGCCTCACCCGGCTCCGCTACGAGAACCAGCTCGCCACCTCCACCGACGTCCTCGACGCCCAGACCTTCCTCACCCGGGCCGAGACCCACTACTACGCCGCCCGGTACGGCTACCTCACGGCGCTGGCCGAGCTGGAGCAGGCCGTGGGCCGGCCCCTGCCGGAGTAGGCGCCATGGCCGCCCCTTCCCGCAGCCGAACGGACATCCTCGAGGCCGCCGTCCCCCTCTTCGCCCGCGACGGCTACAACGGCGTCTCCATGCGGCGCCTGGCCGAGACGGCGGGACTGACGCCGGCCGCCCTCTACCACCACTTCCCCGACAAGGAGGCCCTGTACCTGGCCGCGGTGCGCCACGCCTTCGAGGGGAAGGCCCGGGAGCTGGCCGCCCCCCTCGACCTCGACATCCCGCCCCGCCGGCGCCTCCGGGCCTTCCTCCGGCGCTTCGCCGAGGTGACCGCCGCCGACCCCGACTTCCGCCGCCTCGTCCACCGGGAGATCCTCGAGGGCGACGAGGCGCGGCTCCGGCTGCTCGCCGAGCGGGTCTTCGGCGGCCTCTTCGCGCGGATCATGGCCCTGGCGGGCGAACTCGCCCCGGGCTTCGACCCGCACCTGCTCGCCGTGTCCCTGGTGGCCCTGGTGGCCCACCACTACGAGACCGCGCCGCTCCGGGCCTTCCTCCCCGGCGCCCGGCCCGAACACGACGACCCGGCCGTGGTGGCGCGGCACGTCGGCCGACTCCTCCTCGGGGGGATCGCCCCCCCGGATGCACCCGAAAGGCTCCGCACGGCATGAACCTCCAACGGATCAAGAAGACCTTCCAGGCAAACGGGCGGCGGATCGCCACATGGGTCCTCGTGGCCGCCGCAGTGGCACTGGCGGCCGGGGCCGTCCGCTTCGTCCTCCACCGGATGGCCTACGCCGTCACCGACGCCGTCTTCGTCCGGACCGACAGCCTCACCCCCGTGGCCTTCGACCGGGTCAGCGGCCGGATCGCCCGGGTCCTGAAGCGCGAGGGCGACCTCGTCCGCGCCGGCGAGGCCCTGGCCCTCCTGGACGACACCGTCTACCGGCTGGCCGTCAAACGGCTGGCCGCCGAGCTGGCCGGGGCCGAGGCCGAAAAGGCCGCCCAGGAGACCCGGCTCGCCCGCATCCGGAAGGCGGTGGACCTGGCCGTCCGCATCGCCCAGGGGCGGGTCACGGAGCTGTCCCGCCGCGAGGCGGCCCTGCGGGCCCGGGTGGCGGCCATCGACGCCGAGATCGAGCAGCTCGCCCGCGACCGCGCGCGCTTCGACGCCCTCCTCGAGGCCGAGGTGGTGGCCCGCCGCCGCGCCGAGGACGTGGCCACCCGGCTCAAGGCCAGGCGGGCCGAGCGCCGCGCCGCCGCGGCAGAGGCCGAAGCCGTCCGGGCGGCCATGGCCACCGCCCGCCGGGAGGTCCAACGGGCGGAGAACGAGCGGCTCCAGGTCCGCGAGGCCGAAAAGGCCCTCCAGGCCCTCGAGGAGAAGGTCAAGGCCCTCACCGCGGCCCTGGCCGCCGCCCGGGACGACCTCGCCCAGTGCGTCCTCAAGAGCCCCATGGATGGACGGGTGGCCAAGCGGTACCTCGCCGCCGGCGCCCAGGCCTCGCCCAAACGCGCGGTCTTCGCCCTGGTGGACCCCCGGGACCTCTACGTGGTGGCCCTCCTCGAGGAGAACAAGCTCCGCGGGGTGACCCCGGGGGCGCCGGCGGTGGTCCGAATCGACGCCTTCCCGGGCGAGACCTACCGGGGCGAGGTGGAGGCGGTCCTCCCCGCCTCGGCGGCCACCTTCGCCCTGGCGCCCCGGGACATCTCCGCCGGGGAGTTCACCAAGGTCGCCCAGCGGATCCCGGTTCGGATCCGGCTCACCGGGGGCGACCTCTCCCGCCTCCGGGTGGGCCTCGGGGGCGAGGTGGAGATCCGCCGGAGATGACCCCCGCCCCGGCCGCGAACGGCGACCTCCCCGTCCATTCCCGGATCAGCCCCGCCTACCGGGCCTTCCTCACGATGATCGTCATGGTGGGGGCCTTCATGGCCATCCTCGACACCACCGTGGTGGACGTCGTGGTCCCGAAGATGATGGGGCCGCTGTCCACGGACCTCTACGGGGTCCAGTGGGTCATCACCGCCTACATGATCGCGGCGGCGGTGGGGCTGCTCCTCACCCACAACCTCGGCAACGTCCTGGGCCTCAAGTGGCTGTTCCTCGCGGGGCTGGCGATCTTCACCGGGGCCAGCGCCCTGTGCGGAACCGCCGGCTCCCTGGCCGAGATGATCGGCGCCCGGGTACTCCAGGGCCTCGGCGAGGCCTTCATCATGGCCAGCGCCCAGACCATCCTCTTCCTCATCTACCCGCCGGAGAAACACGGGCTCGCCATGGGCATCTACGCCATGGGGGTGAGCTTCGCCCCCTCCATCGGGCCCACGGTGGGCGGCTGGATCACGGAGCACCTCGCCTGGCGCTGGGTCTTCTACATCAACCTCCCCGTGGGTGTCCTGAACCTCGTGGCCGGGGCAAGCTTCATCCCCGTCCTGGTGAAGCACCGCCAGCGGCTCCGGTTCAACTTCGTCAGCTACGCCTTCCTCGGCACCTTCACCGTCCTGCTCCTCGTGCTGCTCTCCAAGGGCCAGCAGCTGGGCTGGAGCCAGTCCACCACCATCGTACTCCTGGGCTTCGGGGCCGCGGCGGCCCTGGTCTTCTATCTTCTCTCGGAACTCCACAGCCGGCACCCCCTCATCGACCCCGCCCTCTTCCGCCACACCGAGTACACCCTGGCCATGGGGTTCTTCTTCCTGGTGATGGGGCTGTCCATCTACCAGGTCTTCTACCTCCTGCCCCTCTACTACGAGACCTTGAAAGGGCTCGGCACCTTCTCCACCGGGCTCCACATGCTGGCCTTCGCCATGTTCATCGCCATCTTCTCGCCCCTGGCGGGCATCCTGAGCGACCGCTTCGGCCCGGCCCGGGTCCTGGCGGCGAGCACCACGCTCTACCTCTTCACCAGCTACTTTCTCATCCCCTCCCTGGAGTTCTACACGCCGTCGGTGCGGGCGGCGCTCCTCACCATCCCCCTCGGGATCGCCCTGGGGGCCTTCTTCGCCCCGGTCTCGGCCCTGGCCCTCGGCCGGCTGGGGGAACACACCGCCCTCGGGGTGAGCCTCATGCACTACCTCCGCTTCGTCGGCGGCTCCCTCGGCACCGCCATCGCCACCAACACCCTGGAGCACCGCCTGGCCGTCCACCAGGAGGGGATCGCCCTCCTCCAGAACCGGGCCCACGTGGAGACCTTCCTCTCCGGCGCCGCCGGGGCGCTGGAGGCCTACTTTCCCCCGGACGTGGCCCGGGCCAAGGCCGCCGTGCTCCTCGGCTTCCTCCAGCAGCGGGAGGCCGCCAGTCTCGCCTTCCAGGACACCTTCCGCCACAGCTTCCTCTTCGGGCTTGCCGGGAGCCTCTTCCTGGTGCTCCTGCTCGCCCTCGGGCGGGGGAAACCCCGTTCCCGCCCCGGGGAACGCCCGGCGTAAGGCACAGGGCGGGCCTCTCCCGCCTCACCCCCGGGGGTGGTAGCGGCGGTGCACGGCCCGCAGGTGGCGGAGATCGAGGTGGGTGTAGATCTGGGTGGTGGTGATGTCGCTGTGGCCGAGGAGCATCTGGACCACGCGGAGGTCGGCCCCGCGCTCGAGAAGGTGGGTGGCGAAGGAGTGGCGGAGGACGTGGGGGTGCACCCGGCCGGCGAGGCCCGCGCCCTGGGCGTGGGCCTTGAGCACCTGCCAGAGCCGCTGCCGGGTGAGCGGCCGCCCGCCGCGCCCGAGGAAGACGTAGGGGCTCGAGCGGCCCCGGAGCAGGACCGGGCGGGCCTCGGCGAGGTACCGCCCCAGCCACTCGAGGGCCACCTCCCCCACGGGGACCACCCGTTCCTTGCCGCCCTTTCCCTGGACGCGGAGGTAGCCCACCTCCCGGTTCACCCGGGAGAGCCGGAGGGAGACGGCCTCGGTGGCGCGGAGCCCGCAGGCATAGAGGATCTCGAGGAGGGCGCGGTCCCGGAGGCCGAGGGGGGTCTCCACCCGCGGCTGCTCGAGGAGGGCCTCCACCTCCGCCACGGTGAGGACCGTGGGGAGATGACGCCCGGTCCGCGGGGTCTCCACGGCGGCCACGGGGCTTACGGTGACGGCCCCGGTCTCGGCGAGAAACCGGTAGAGGCCCCGGAGGGCGGACAGGCGCCGGGCGGCCGACCTCGCCGAGAGCCCGGCCTCCCGGCCGGCCCGCTGCCAGTCGAGGACGTCCCCGGGATGCACCTCCGCCGGCGTCCGCCGGCCCAGCCCCTCCACGAAGGCCACGAAGCCGAGCAGGTCCCGGCTGTAGGCCTCCAGGGTCCGGGGCGAGAGCCCCCGCTCCACGCCCAGGTGGGCGAGGAAGTCGTCCACGGCCGAGGTCCAGGCCGCGCCCGAACCCGCCACGTCCCTCAGCCCAGGTCCTCCAGGGCGGCCTCGGCGGCCTCCTGGACCTCGGGCTCGGGGCTGGTCATGGCCAGCACCCGGAGCTTGCCCTCCAGGCCCTTCCGCTCCACGGGCCCCTTCTCCGGCGCCAGCGAGCAGAGGGCCTCGATGGCCTGCGCCACCACGTCGGCCGCCCCCTCGAGGTCCAGGAAGAGGAGCAGGGTCCCCCACTCGTCCGGGAGGCCGTAGGTCTCGAGGTAGTGTCGGGCCGCCGCCTGGAACTTGGGCGTCCCGTAGGCCTCGTGAACGGCCTGGAGGTCCCGCCCGTGCTCGGGCCGGCCCTTGGGCCCCTGGAAGAGGCGCTCCGCCTCCTTGAGGTACTGGTCCCGAAGCTTGCGGTCGTAGAGGGCGCGCTCCAGGGCGCTCCGGTCGTCCCGCCGTCGGCCGCGGCCGCCGCCCCGGTCGCGCATCTTGTCGATCTCACGCCAGCTTTTCCGTCGTTCTCCCATGATTCTCTCGCCTTCTCCTTCCCACCCCGGGCGGAGCCGGGGCCTCATGTCACCCGAGCCGGTTTCGAAGCCCCGACGCCCGCCAGGCGGCCTCCGCCGCCTCGAACTCCGCGGGGAGCGGCCGCCGGTCCAGCGGGGGGTGGTCCATGGCCCGCCCGCAAGGCCGGTACTGCCCCATGAGGTTCACCCAGGTCGCGGGCGAGACCTCCCGGGCGAGGAAGGCCAGCACCTCCCGCGTCCCCGCCAGCCCCCCGGGCAAGACCAGGTGCCGCACCAAGAGCCCCCGGCGGGCGACCCTGTCGGGCCCGATCTCCAGGTCGCCCACCTGCCGGTGCATCTCCAGGACGGCGGCCCTGGCGGCCGCCGGGTAGTCCCGGGCCCCGGAGAGCCGCCGGGCCGTTGCCGCGTCCCAGTACTTGAAGTCGGGCATGTAGATATCCACCACCCCGTCGAGGAGCCGGAGCGCCGAGACCGCGTCGTAGCCCCCCGTGTTGTAGACCAGGGGCAGCCGGAGCCCCTCCCGCGCCGCCAGCGCCACCGCCTTCAGGATGAAGGGGATGACGTGGGAAGGGCTGACCAGGTTGACGTTGTGACATCCCTGCTCCTGGAGGGCCAGGAACAGGAAGGCCAGGACCTCCGGGGTCACGGGCCGGCCCTCGCCGCCCTGGCTGATCTCGTAGTTCTGGCAATAGAGGCACCGGAGGTTGCAGCGGCCGAAGAAGACCGCTCCCGAACCGCTCCGCCCCACCAGCGGCGCCTCTTCCCCGAAGTGGGGCCCGGTGCTCGCCACCACCGCCTGGTTGCCCGTGCGGCAGAACCCCTCCTGCCCACGCAGCCGGTCCGCGCCGCAGGCATGGGGGCAGAGGTCACAGGCCGCAAGGCGCGCCCAGGCGGCCTCGACCCGGCGTTCGAGTTCCCCCGTCTCGAGCAGTGCCAGGTAGGCGGGTCTTCGCGTCTCGACCGCCATGCCCCCCGGCGGGTCCTCCCTCACGCCTCGGCCTCTTCCCCCCGGCCGAGGAAGTTGCGGCGGTAGATCTCCAGGATGGAGACGCACAGCCCCACGATGATGGGCCCGAGCACCAGCCCGAGGGGCCCGAAGGCCTGGAGCCCCCCGAGGATGCTGAAAAACAGGAAGAGGCTGTGGAGCTGGGTCCGGCCGCTGATGAGGTACGGCCGCAGGAAGTAGTCCACGGAGCTGATCACCAGCACGCTGAAGACCAGGAGCACCGCCCCCTTGAGGTAGGCCCCGGTGACGAAGAGGTACAAGGTGGCCGGCACCCACACCAGGGCGGTCCCCACCATGGGGATGAAGGTGGCCAGTCCCAGCACCAGCCCCCAGAGGAGCGGGGCCGAAAAGCCCAGCACCCACAGGATGAAGACCCCCAGCACCCCCTGGATGGCCCCGGTCATGAGATTCCCGTAGAGGGTGGCGGAGAGGACGTCCGAGGTGACACTGGCGAAGTTGGCGATCTCCCGCCGGGGCAGGGGGAGGAGGTCCTCGAAGGCCCGCAGCATCCGCTCCCCGTCGCGGAAGAAGTAGTAGAGGGCCACCAGGGTGAGGGCGGCGGTGGCGAAGACCGTCACGATGTTCCGAAAGACCGCCGTCCCGTGGTGAAGCACGAACTGCCCCATCCACTTGGAAAGATCCACCAGGGCGGCATGGACCTCCGCCTCCCGGATACCGAGGGCCTCCAGGACCTGGAGCGCGAGCCCGTGCAGGACCGGGAAGGCGGCGGCGTCCGGCACCACCGTGAAACCCGTGGTCTGGAGGGCCTCCTGGAGGTCGTTGTAGACCCGGAGGACCTCCGCCGTGAGGCTGCCCAGCAGGAAGAGCCCGGGCGCCATGAGGAAGACCGCGATGAAGAGGCACATGAGCAGCGCGGCCACCCCCTCGCCCAGGCCCGCCCGCTCGCGCAGCCACCGGTGGGCGGGGTGGAAGAAGAGGGCCAGCACCACGGCCCACACGATGGGCTCGAAGAAGGGGAGAAAGAGCCGCAGACCCGCGGCCAGGATGAGCCCGGCCAGGGCCAGGGCCAAGAGGGCCACGAGGCGCTCGTTGTCGGTGCAGCGGTCAAGGGTCTCCACGGCCGTCCCCGGCCCCCTGGTCACGGGGGCCCCGGGCATCCGGGCAGAGCGCCTCCCAGCCCTTGGGGAGCCGGGTGTCCCGGATGCCGAGTTCCCGGGCGAAGGCCCTCAGGTCTTCGGCCGGACAGTTGATGCAGCTGGTGCGCCGGCCCGCCCGGACGTCGTCCAGCTCGCAGCGGAGGAAGGCCTCGAGGGCGCGGGCCGCCTCCCGGCGGATCTCCTCCGCCTCCAGTCCCTCCCGCCGGCAGAAGTCCCGGAGCCGCCGCCAGTTCCAGATGCTCCGCGCCACCCCCCGGTAGAGTCGGCGATCGCGGTTGCCGGGATCGAGGTCGCGGAGCAGGATGGCCCGGTAACGCGCCACCACGGCAACCTTGAGCCGGTGCAGGTGCGCCTTCCCGAGCACCAGGCCGGGCCCCTCCGGGTCCTCGGTGAGGTAGTGGAGGGAACCGTGGAAGGCGACCTCGGGGATCTCCCCCGAGTGCCGGATGAGCAGCACCTCCTCGGCGATGCAGGCCTCCACGTCCGGGCCGGGGGCACCGGCCCCGGGCGCCGTCTCCTTGTCGATGGGCTCCTCCATGGCTCCCGGACATCCCCGCGCGCGCCGGCGGGGATCAACCGGCGGGCGGCGCGGCGGCCTCAGAACCGCAGCCGGACCCCGACCCGGACCTCCTCGTCGATCTTCCGCTGGCCGAAGTCCTCGAAGTTGGCCGACATCGCGTTGTAGCCCGCGAAGACCACGGCCTGGGGCATCACGGTGTAGCCGGCCATGAAGCCGCCCTCCCAGAAGCGGTCGGCGTCCAGGGCGCAGAAGACCCGGGGGGCGTAGGAGAAGTGCCCGTCCAGGACCACCCCGTGGAAGAAAGCCGGGGCGTAGGTGGCGGTGACCCCGATTCCCGCGGCGAAGATGTCCTGGTCCTCGTCGGTGACCCCGCCGAAGAACCGGAGGCCCACGCCGAGGTCCAGCCCCGGTGCCCCGGGGAAGTGCCCGAGGACGTCGGCCCCCAGGGCACCGATCCGGGTGTCCTCGTCGTCGTTGTAGACGAAGCGGCCGCTGAGCCGGCCCAGCACCTCCCTGCCGGCGCCCTTGACGGCGCCGCCCTCGGCGTAGACGTAGTCGGACTTCACGAAGATCCAGGCATACTGGACGTCGGCGCTGGCGTCGTTGAAGCTGAAATCCAGGGTGTCGGCCCGGGCCGGCAGTGCCGCGGCCAGGGCCAACAGGCAGTAAAGGACGACACGGCCTTTCATGGCGACCTCCTTGCTCTCTCCGCGCCCGGCGGCTCCGACTCCCCGGGCGGAAATCGTACTTTATCGACCCCACCGCCCCGTCCGCAACCCCGGCCGGGGATGGACACGGCGCCCCGGCCGGTCGATAATCGGGAAGGCCCCCGCCCAGCGGGGCCAAGTCCTCCAGGAGGCCGCCTCATGACCCTCATCACCCGAACCCTCTGGCCCGCCGCGGCCGCCGCCGCCCTGTTCCTGGCCGCGTGCACCCGTCCCGCCCCGACCCCGCCGCCCGACCGGTCCGGCACCGTCCAGCGGGCGGACCAGGCGCACGAGGAACTCAAGGCCGAGGAAGGCCGACTGCGGGGGCGCCCGGCGCCTTGACCGGCCCGGCCGCCGGCACCAAGGGCCGGACCCGCGCCCAGGCCGCCTCGAGCAGGACCTCGGCGGGCTGCCGGGCGTCCAGCCGGTGGAGGAAGGGCGCCTCCAGCCGGTCGAAGGCCGCGGCCACCCGTTCGAGGTCGGCCTGGGCCTCGAAGTTGTTGGGGGCCTCGCCCCGCTTCTCCCGGATACGCCGGAGGGCCTCCGCCACCGGGAGGACGAGGAGCAGCACGAGGTCGGGCACCGGGGCGAAGGCCTCGTTGGTCCGCCGGATCTCGTCGGGGTCGAGCCCCCGGGCCCCCTGGTAGGCCATGGTGGAGAAGTAGTACCGGTCGCAGACCACCACCTTGCCGGCGGCGAGGGCCGGGGCGATGACCTGCGCCACGTGCTCCCGCCGGTCCGCCAAAAAGAGCGCCAGTTCCTCCCCCGGGGGCAGGCGCCCGGGGGAGGTGAAGCTCTCCCTGAGCCGCCGCCCGAAGGGCCCCGTGGTGGGCTCGAAGGTGAGGACCGAGGGCACCCCCGCCCCGGTGAGCCGGCGGTGGAGGGCGGCGGCCAGGGTGCTCTTCCCGGACCCGTCCACCCCTTCCACCACCACGAGACGGCCCTTGCGCCCGGGCGCGGTCATCGCCCAGCCCCCCGGCCGCGCCGCCGGGCCGCCGGCCGCCGCCGCAGCAGCACGTAGGTCACCCCCGCGCCGCCGTCCCGGGCCGGGGCGCTGCAGTAGGCGAGGACGTGGCGCCGGAAGGGGCCCCGCGAGAGCCACTGCTGGACCAGGCGCTTCAAGACCGGCGGCCCCGGGGACGAGAGCCCCCGGCCGTGGATGAAGGCCACGCATCGGCGTCCCTCGCCGAGGGCCGCGGCGAGGAAGGCCCGGCAGGCGGCCACGGCGGCCTCGGCGTCCAGACCGTGGAGGTCGCAGTAGGCCTGGACGGCGAAGTCGCCCCGGTGGAGCCGCCGGACCAGCAGGGGGTCGCCCCCCGGGCCCACCCCGGAGACGAATTCCGGCGTCTTCTCCACGGCGACGGGCTCCCGCCCCGCCACCAGCGCCTCGAGCCGGCGCCGGGCCGCCGCGTCCTCGTCCGGGGCGGGCGCGGGCGGGCGCGGGCGGGGAGCGCCGGACGGCGTCTCCCCGGGCCGCCGGATCGGCCGCACCCCTTCCATGGCGCGGCGGAAGAGGACCTCGTCCGGGTCCTCCGGCGGGCCGGCGGCGGGGGGGCCGGACGGCCGCGGCCGCACAGGGGCAGACGGCCGCGGCCGGGCGGCGCGCTCCAGCCGGGCGGCAAGGTCCTCGAAGGGCCGGACGGCCCATCCCGCCCGGTCCGACGGCACCGGGCCCCGGCGGCGCCTCCCCCTCACCCCCGCCTCCCGTGGACCAGCGATGTGAGCCAGTCGATCCACGCGTCGAAGCCCCGGCCGTCCGCCACGGAGACCGTGAGCATCCGGATGCCGGGGTTCAGAGCCCGCGCCGAGGTCCGGGCCTCTTCCAGGGAGAAGTCGAAGTGGGGCAGGAGGTCGGCCTTGCTCACCACGAAGAGGTCCGCCCGGCGGAAGGCCGCCGGGTACTTGGCCGGCTTGTCGGACCCCTCCGGGACGGAGACCAGGACCACCCGGCGATGCTCGCCGAGGTCGAAGGCGGCGGGACAGACGAGGTTGCCCACGTTCTCGATGAAGAGGAGGTCCAGGCCCCGGCTCCCTATCTCTTCCGCAAGCCGGTGGAGCCCCTCGTGCACCAGGGGGGCGTCGAGGTGGCAGGCCCCGCCGGTGGTGAGCCCCGCCACCGGCACCCCCTTGGCCCGGATGCGCTCGGCGTCGCGCTCCGTTTCGATGTCCCCCTCGATGACCGCGATCCGGCAGCGCCCCCCCAGCGCCTCCACGGTGTGCTCGAGGAGCGTGGTCTTGCCGGAGCCGGGGGCGCTCATGAGGTTCACCGCCACCGCCCCGAGGGCCTCGATGTGGCGACGGTTTTCGCGGGCCCGGGCCTCGTTGGCCGCCAGCAGGCTCTGGTTGACCTCCACCACCGTGCCGTGTCCGCCGCATCCGCAACTGTCGCACATGACGCCGCCTCCCGGGGCGGTCCGCCGCCGCGGCGGGGCCGCCCCTCTATTCCATCTCGACCCGGCGCAGCATCAGGTCGCCGCCGCCCCAGGGGGCCATCCGGCCGCCGCAGCCGGGGCACCGGCCGGGCGGCCCCGGCGCCGCCGCCTCGCTCACCTTACCACAGCCCGTGCACCGGTAGGAGGGCGGGGGGGCCTCGATCTCGAGCCGCGCCCCCCGCAGCGCCGCCTCCGTCGCGGCCAGGGCCTCGAAGCCGAACCGGAAGGACGCGGCCACCACCCCGGAAAAGGGACCGACCTCCACCACCACGCGGCAGACCCGGCCCGCGCCGTGGGCCTCGCAAAGGTCGAGGAGCTGGCGCACGAGCCCCTGGGCCAGGGAAAGTTCATGCATCGGCGCCCCCTCAGGCCCCGTCGCCCCCGCGGAGTTCTTCCACCCGCGCGGCCACCCGGGCCGCCACCTCGGCCACCCTCGGGGCGAGTACCGGGGAGAGCTCCACCCCGGGGGAGAGATCCGCCGGCACCACCCCGAAGAACTCGATCCGGTCGGGGGCCTCGCCCCGGAGATCCATGATCTCCAGGGCGTCGAGAAACCCCGCCTGGTGGCAACTGCTGCGGACGAGGGCGAGCCCCCGCCGGAGGTCCGCCTTCGAGAAGACGTGGATCGATCCCGGCGGCGCATCCAGGGCCACCGCGTCCACCACCAGGACCGGGTCGAGCCCCTCGAGGAGGGCGGCCAGGTAGAGGCCCGCCGTCCCGCCGTCCACCAGGCGGACGTCCGCCCCGAGGCCGCCCCGGGCCTCGAGGTGCCGGACCACGTGGACCCCGAACCCCTCGTCCCGGAGGAGGAGGTTCCCCATGCCCACCACGCCGATCCGCGGCGCCATCAGCAGATCCTCGGCAGGGGATCGCCGGCAAGGGGCGGAACGATCCGGCGGCCGCCCACGGCGGTGCGCATCTCCACCCGCCCCGGCGGGCCCTCGGTCACCCGGCCGATGGCCACGGCCCCGCGGCCCTCCGCCGTCGCCCGCATGGCGGCCAGGACGGCCTCGGCCGCCCCGGGCTCCGCCACCACCACGCACTTGCCCTCGTTGGCGAGGTAGAGGGGGTCGAGGCCGAGGAGTTCGCACGCCGCCCGGACCGCCGGGCGCACCGGCACGGCCGCCTCCTCGATCTCCATGGCGGCCCCGGCCCGCTCGGCCAGCTCGCACAGGGTCTCGGCCAGCCCGCCCCGAGTGGGATCCCGCATGGCGTGGACCCCGCCGGGCGCCGCCGCCAGCACCGCGGCCGCCAGCCGGTGGAGGGGACGGGTGTCGCTCCGGAGGTCGCCCTCCAGGGCCAGGCCCGCCCGCCGGGTGAGGACGGTCACCCCGTGGTCGCCGATGGTCCCGGAGAGCAGGATCCGGTCCCCGGGCCGGATGCAGGCCGCGCCGAGGCGGACCCCCGCCGGCACCACCCCGACCCCGGCGGTGGTGACGAAGAGCCGGTCCGCCGCGCCGCGGGGCACCACCTTGGTGTCGCCGGTGACCACCGGGACCCCCGCGGCCGCGGCCGCGGCCCCCATGGAGGCCGCCACCCGGTCGAGAACGGCCGTCTCGAGCCCCTCCTCCAGGACGAAGGCGGCGCTGAGCGCCGCCGGAGCGGCCCCGCGCATGGCGAGGTCGTTGATGGTGCCGTGGATGGCCAACGCCCCGATGTCCCCCCCGGGAAAGAAGAGGGGATCCACCACGTAGCCGTCCGTGGTGAAGGCCAGCCGCCCGCCGGCGAGATCGAGGACCGCGCTGTCCTCCAGCTCGTCGAGGAGGGGATTGCCGAGGTGGCGGAGGAAGAGGCCGCGCACCAGCTCGCGGGCGGCCAGACCGCCGCTGCCGTGGTCGAGGAGGATCCGGCCCGGCGTGTCCCGCTTCACCGCGCCCCCTCCGCGCCGAAACGGTACCAGGCCGAGCAGGCCCCCTCCGACGAGACCATGCAGGGCCCCACCGGCCGGGCCGGGGTGCAGCGGCGGCCGAAGTGCGGGCACTCCGGCGGCCGGGCCCGCCCCCGGAGCACGTCACCGCACCGGCAGCCGGGTGGATCCGGGGCCGGACGGACGTCGAGGTCGAAGCGCGCCGCGGCGTCCAGGGCCCGCCAGGCGGGCGCGAGGGCGAGGCCGCTGGCCGGGATCTCCCCCAGCCCGCGCCAGCGGGCGGCCACGGGGACGAAGACCTTCGCCATGACGGCGAGCGCCCGCGGGTTCCCCGCCTCGGTCACCGCGCGGGGGTAGGCGTTGTCCGCCTCGGCGCGGCCCTCCACGGCCTGGAGGACGAGGCGGCGGATCGCCTCCAGGACGTCCAGGGGCTCGAACCCCGCCACCACGCAGGGGATCCCGAAGTCCGCGGCCAGCCCCCGCCAGGCCCCGGCCCCGACGATGGTACTCACGTGGCCGGGGCAGAGGAGCCCGTCCAGGCGGAGCCCCGGATCGGCGAGCAACGCCCGGAGGGCCGGCGGCATCACCTTGTGGGCGCTCCAGAGGGCGAAGTTCGCCAGGCCCCGCCGATCCGCCTCGATCACCGTGGCCGCCACCGCCGGGGCCGTGGTCTCGAAGCCCACGCCGGCGAAGACCACCGTCTCGTGCGGCCGGGCCTCGGCCAGCGCAAGGGCGTCCATGGGGGAATAGACCACCTCCACCCGCGCCCCCCGGGCCCGGGCCTCGGCCAGGCTCCCGCCGCCGCCCGGCACCCGGACGAGGTCCCCGAAGGTGGCGAGCCGCACCCCGGGCCGGCCGGCCAGGTCCACCAGGGCGTCGATGTCGGCCTGGTCGGTCACGCAGACCGGGCACCCCGGGCCGGAGATCAGCTCCACCTCCGGGGGGAGGAGTTCCCGGAGCCCGTGGCGGAAGATGGAGACGGTGTGGGTGCCGCACACCTCCATGAAGCGGAGGGGCCGGCGTGCGAGACGGCGGATCTCCGCCACCTGGGCCGCGGCGAGTCCCGGGTCCCGGAAGGCCGCCGGGCGCGCCGGCGCGGTTCGGGCCTGGCCGGCGGCCACCTAGCCCTCCCCGGCCACGGCCCGGGCCATCTGGCGGAGGAGCTCGAGGTTCGCCTCGGCCTCCCCGGGGGCGAGGGTGTGGATGGCGAACCCGGCGTGCACGATGACGAACTCCCCCACCTCGGGCACCCGGTCCACCACGTCGAGGCGCACCCGGCGGCGGATCCCATCGGCGTCCACCACGGCCACCGGGGGCAGGAGCCCCTCCCCGCCCTCCGGGGTCTCCAGCTCGAGGACCTTCATGGGTATGGCCAGGCACATGGTTTCGCCGCTCCCGGTGCGGCCCTCAGGCGCCGCCCTGCAGCCGGAAGCCCGCGGCCGCCGCCTGGCCGAGGGCGAGGCCGCCGTCGCCGGCGGGCACGCGCTCTCCAGCGTAGACGCGAAGCCCCGCGGCCGTCAACCGTTCCACCACGTCCTCGAGGAGGAGCCGGTTCTGGAAGCACCCGCCGCCGAGGACCACCTCGCCCGCCCCCGTCTCGCGGGCGAGCCGCCGGCAGAGCGCCGCCGTGGCGGCCGAAAGCCACCGGTGGAAGGCGAGGGCGGCGACCTCCGGCGGCGCCCCCCGGCCGATGTCCCGGAGCACCCCGCGCACCGCGGGGCGGAAGTCGAGCCGCCAGCCGCCGGCGCCGCGGCGGAGGGCCACCGGGTAGGCCGCCGGCCGCTCCCCGGCGGCGGCCGCGCGGTGGGCCAGGGCCTCGAGTTCCATGGCGGCCTGGCCCTCGTAGTCGAGCCGGGCGCGAAGCCCCAGGAGGGCGGCGACCCCGTCGAAAAGGCGCCCCGCGCTGGTGGTGGCCGGCGCCTGGAGGCCGAGCTCCATCATCCGGAGCACCGCCGCCCGGGACCCGGCCGGGATCTGGCGGAGGACGCCCGGCGGCCGGTCCGGGTCGCCGCCCGCCCGCCCGGCGGCCCGGAGGAGTGCCAGGGCCGGCCGCCAAGGCTCCCGGGCCGCGGCGTCGCCGCCGGGGAGCGGAAAGGACCGGAGGCTCCCCAGCCGCCGAAAGCCCGCCGGGCGGGCCAGCAGGAACTCGCCGCCCCAGATGGTGCCGTCCGGCCCGAGGCCGGCCCCGTCGAAGACCACGGCGAGCACCGGGCCCTCGAGGCCGTGCTCTGCCATCACCGCCACGGCGTGGGCGTGGTGGTGCTGGACCGGGAGGACCGGGACCCCCAGCCCCCGGGCATACCGGGTGCTGAGGTAGTCGGGGTGGAGGTCGCAGGCCGCCGCCTCGGGCTCCAGCCGGAGGAGCGCCGAAAGGTGCGCCGCCGCCTCCTGGTAGAAGGCGAAGGTCTCGGCGTCCTCCAGGTCCCCCACGTGGGGACCGGGGACGGCCTCCGCCCCCCGGACCAGGCAGAAGGTGTTCTTGAGGGCCGCCCCCGCGCCGAAGACCGCCGGGAGCGCCCGGGGCAGGGCCACGGGCTCCGGGACGTAGCCCCGGGCGCGGCGGAGGACCCGCTCGGCCCCGGCCGCCACCCGGACCACCGAGTCGTCGGTACGGGCCGCGATGGGCCGGTCGTGGAGCAGGAAGGCGTCGGCGATGCCCGCCAGGCGTTCCAGGGCCTCGTCGTTCCCGGCGCACAGCGATGACCCGCTCCGGTTCCCGCTGGTCATGACCAGGACGGGCGGGCAGGCCGGCTCGGCGAAGAGGAGGTGGTGGAGGGGGGTGTAGGGGAGCATGACCCCGAGCTCGTGGACGCCCGGGGCCACGTTCGGGGCCACGGGGGCCCCGGGCCGGCGAAGGAGGAGGACGATGGGCCGGCGGGCCCCCTCGAGGAGCGCAGCCTCGGCCGCCCCCACATCCCCGAGCCGCCGGGCCGTCGCGAGGTCCCGCGCCATGAGGGCGAGGGGCTTCGATGGGCGCCCCTTCCGGGCCCGGAGCCGGGCCACCGCCGCCTCGGCGGCCGCGTCCACGGCCAGGTGCACGCCGCCCAGGCCCTTGACCGCCACGACCTCCCCCCGGGCCAGCCGCTCGGCCGCCTCGCGGAGGGGATCCGCCGCCACGGGGCGGCCGCCGGCGTCGAGGAGGGCGAGGCGGGGCCCGCAACGAGGACAGGCGTTGGGCTGGGCGTGGAAGCGGCGGTTGGCCGGATCGCGGTACTCCGCCTCGCACGCGTCGCACATGGCAAAGCCCTTCATGGTGGTGCGGGGCCGGTCGTAGGGGACCGACTCCACGATGGTGTAGCGGGGCCCGCAGTCGGTGCAATTCAGGAAGGGATAGCGGTGGCGCCGGTCGGCGGGGTCGAAGAGCTCGGCCCGGCAGGCCCCGCAGGTGGCGACATCCGGGGCGACCGGGGCGGCCGCCGCCGAACGGTCCTCCCGGCTGGAGAGGATCCGGAACCCGGTGCCCGCCCGCCCCGGCGCCTCCGGGCGGACGGTGAGGGACCGGATCCGGGCCAGCGGGGGCGGCGCCTCCCGGAGCCTCCGGCAGAAGGCCTCCAGGGCCCGGCGGGGCCCCTCCACCCGGATCTCCACCCCCCCGGGGATGTTGGCCACGGTGCCCGAGAGCCCGAGCCGGACCGCCTCCCGGAAGACACAAGGGCGAAAACCCACGCCCTGGACGGTGCCCGTCACCTCGATCCGCCAGGCCTCCACCGCACCGTCGCCGCTGCCCGTCCACTCGAACATCCGTCACCCCTGCCCCGGGCGCCGCCCTTGAACCCGGCCCGTTCTCCCATTATATCACGGGCCGGGAGGGATCCCCGGATGGACAAGAAAGACTGGCAGCGGCGAGGCGCCGGGCACCGGGAGCGGCTCCGGGAGCGGTTCCTCGAAAACGGCCTCGGCGCCTTCACCGACGCCGAGATCCTCGAGGTCCTCTTCGGCTTCGGCACCCCGCGCCAGGACTGCAAGGACCGGGCACGGGCCGCCCTGGCCCGCTTCGGCTCCCTGCCGGCGGTCCTGGAGGCCGCCCCGGAGGAGCTCCGCCGGGTCCCGGGCGTGGGTCCGAAGAACGTCTTCGCCCTCCGCTTCGTCCACGCCGTGGCCCGCAAGTTCCTCGAGCGCCGCATCGAGGGGAAGACCTACGTCCACGCGGCGGCGGACGTCGCGGCCTACCTCGGCCATGCCCTGGCGGACCGGAAGCGGGAGCGCTTCCTCGCCCTCTTCCTCGACGCCCGCCACGCCATCCTCGGCGTCGAGACCCTCTTCGAGGGGACGCTCACCGCCAGCGCCGTCTACCCCCGAGAGGTGGTGAAGGCGGCGCTGGCCCGCCACGCCGCCGCCCTGGTCTTCGCCCACAACCACCCCTCCGGGAACACCGACCCCTCACCGGAGGACATCCGGCTGACGCGCAACCTCTACCTCGCCGCCCGCCTCCTCGACATCCGGGTCCTCGACCACCTGGTGGTGGGGGAGGCGGGCCGCTTCACGAGCTTCGCCGAGGCCGGGCTCATGGCGGACATCCGGGCCGCCTGCGAGGAGATGCTGGCCCGGGCCATGCCCGCCGGCTGACCGGCGGGCGGCGGCGGGCCCTACCGCACCTGCTTGAGGTAACGGAACAGCTCGCCGTCCGTGGTGAGCACCAGCACCGTGTCCTTGTCCACGGTGGACTGGTAGGTCTCGAGGGTCTTCACGAAGCGGTAGAAGTCCGGATCCCGCTTGTAGGCGGCGGCGTAGACGTCGGCCGCCTCGGCGTCGGCCTTTCCCTTGATCTCCTGGGCCTTCCGGTAGGCATCGGAGGTGATGCGCTTGAGCTCCCGCTCCTTCTCGCCGGCGATCCGCGCGGCCTCGCCCGCCCCCTCCGACCGGTAGCGCTCGGCGATGCGCTTGCGCTCGGAGATCATCCGGGCGTAGACCTCGCGCTGGACCTCCTCCACGTAGTTGATGCGCTTGAAGCGGAAGTCCAGGATCTCGATCCCGAGGTCGGAGGTACGCTGGGCCGCGGCCGCCAGGACCTCGGCGCTGAGCTTCTCGCGGCCGAACCGGATCTGGCCGAAGGTCTCCTGGGCCCCGCTGGCGTGGACGTCGTCGGCCGCCGGGGTCCGGTTGGTGCTTCGGACCAGCTCGATGAGGTCGTGCTTGGCGATGGTGTTCCGGGTCTCGCCGTTCAGGATCCCCGCCAGCCGCGACTGGGCCCCCCGGATGTCACGGAGGCGCTGGAGGAACTTGAGGGGATCGGTGATGCGCCACCGGGCGTAGGTGTCCACCCAGATGTAACGCTTGTCGCGGGTGGGGACCTGGTTGGGCTCGCCGTCCCAGGCGAGAAACCGCTTGTCGAAGTAGTTGGCCGTCTGGATGAAGGGGAGCTTCACGTGGAGCCCCGGCTCCGTGATGGGACGGCCCACGGGCTTTCCGAACTGGGTGATCACCACCTGCTCGGCCTCGTTGACGAGGTAGAAGGCGCCGCCCACCACGGAGACGGCGAGGAGCAGGACGAGCAGGAGCAGGCCGAGGGAGAACTGTTTCATTTCTTCACCTCCCCGTCGAGGGACAGGAGCGGCAGCAGGTTGCGGGCCTTCTCGTCGAGGATCACCTTGCGGCTGGCCCGCGGGAATATCTCCGCCATGGTCTCGAGGTAGAGCCGGCGCCGGGTCACGTTGGGCGCCCGGCGGTAGGCGGCCAGGACGGCCTCGAAGCGCTTGGCGTCACCCTTGGCCCGGTTGACGCGGTCGGCGGCGTAGCCCTCGGCCTGCTGCACGGTCCGGAGGGCCTCCCCGCGCGCCCGGGGGATGGCCCGGTTGTAGGCGGCCATGGCGTCGTTGATGAGCTTTTCCTTCTCCTGCTGGGCCTGGTTGACCTCGTTGAAGGAGGGCTTGACCGGGTCGGGCGGGTTCACGTCCTGGAGCACGATCTGGTCCACCACGATGCCGGTCTCGTACTCGTCGCAGAGGGCCTGGAGCTTCTGGATCGCCATGTCGGCCACCTCCTGGCGGCCCACGGTGAGGACCTCGTTCACCGTCCGGTCCCCCACCACGGCCCGCATGACCGCCTCGTTCATGTCCCGGAAGGTGGTCTGGATGTCCGCCACCTTGAAGAGGTACTTGTAGGCGTCGGCCACCCGGTACTGGGTGGTCCATTCCACCACGGCCACGTTGAGGTCCCCGGTGAGCATGAGCGACTCGGCCTCGAGCTGCCCCCCGAGGCGTCCCATGCGGCGGGCCAGTTCCCCGGTCCGGAAGCCGAAGTTCTCCCGGAGCTGGCGCTGGACCGGCACCTTGTAGACCCGCTCCACGGGCGCCGGCAGCTTGAAGTGGAGCCCGGGCGCCTCCTGGCGGACGAACCGCCCGAACCGGAGCACCACCCCGACCTCCTCCGGGGCCACCGTGTACCACGTGTTCCAGAGCACCAGGGCGGCCACCGCCGCCAGCAGGAGCCCCAGGAGGGCCCGCCCGGGCAGCTTGGGGACCCGGACCTCGAACTGGGAGATGTCTTGGGGTTGCATGCCGTCTCTCCTCCCTTGCCGATGGATGAAAAATTGACGCCTTCGTGAAAGATTGACACCTTGGGTCGGCCCGTCGGCGGCCCACCGCCTCCCATCATACACGGCGGCCGGGGTTTTCCATACCCTGCCGGCGGCCGCGGGCCGCGCGGCCCCGCTGGTACGGTTCTCGCAGTTCGTTGAGTCCCGGGCCGCGGCGCACGGCCCTCCCGGCCGGTTTTCATGCCGCGGAGACGCCGATCCGATAAGAAGGGTGCCTTGACAAGGCCCGGGCACCCTGCTAGAGAGAGCGGGACCTCTCCGCCAGCCCGGCGGAGGGCGGCCCACCGGAGATCCATGTTGAAATCCCCGAGACCCACGCCGGCCCTCTTTTCCCTCTTCTTGCTCTCGTGCCTCCCGTGCCTCGTGGCGGCCTGCAGCCCCGCCACCGAGTCGGCCATCGTCGGACCCGAGGGTGAGACCCTCGCCTCGGTGGCCGTCTTGGAAGAGAGCTACGGCGGCGTGAACGCCGGCGACGAGGCCCAGGCCCCGGACGACACCCAGACCCCGGATGAGGCCCAGGACGGGTTCGTCCAGGACTGCATCGACTCCGCCCTGGACCTCTGCGAGACCGCCCAGGCCTACTGGAAGGAGGGGAACGTGGACGGGGCCATGGAGGCCCTGGACCAGGCCTACCAGGAGATCCTGAAGGTCGACCCGGACAGCGATCCCAAGCTCGTCCAGCAGAAGGAGGACCTGCGCTTCATGATCTCGAAGCGCATCCTCGAGATCTACGCCTCCCGTGCCACGGCGGTCAAGGGAAACTACAAGGAGATCCCCCTGGTCCTCAACAAGGACGTGGAGACGGAGATCCGCCGGTTCCAGGGCCCGGACCGCCGCTTCTTCCTGGAATCGTACCGCCGCTCCGGGAAGTACCGGCCGATGATCGCCGCGGCCCTCCGGGAGGCGGGGCTCCCGGAGGAGCTCTCCTGGCTGCCGCTCATCGAGAGCGGCTTCAAGGTGCGCGCCCTCTCGCGGGCCCGCGCCCTCGGGCTCTGGCAGTTCATCCCCTCCACCGGCTACAAGTTCGGCTTGAAGCGCGACCTCTGGGTGGACGAACGCCTGGACCCGGAAAAGTCCACCCAGGCCGCCATCAAGTACCTCAAGGCCCTGCACCAGATCTTCGGCGACTGGACCACGGTACTCGCCGCCTACAACTGCGGCGAGGGGACCGTCCTCCGGGTGATCCGCCACCAGAAGATCAACTACCTCGACAACTTCTGGGACCTCTACTACCGCCTGCCCCGGGAGACGGCCCGCTACGTGCCCCGGTTCCTCGCCGCCCTGCACATCCTGAAGGATCCGGACAAGTACGGCTTCGACCTGGGCGCCCCCGATCCCCCGTCCCCCTACGAGGTGGTCCCCATAGAGAAGCAGGTCAAGCTCTCGTCGGTGGCCCGGGAGCTGGGCGTAGCGGCCGAGGACCTCTACCGCCTCAACCCGGAGCTCCGCTACGAGGTGACGCCGGCCGCCCCGTACAAGCTCAAGGTCCCGCCCGGGACCGGGAGCGTGCTCCTGGCCAGGATCGACCAGATCCCGCGTTATACGCCGCCCAAGCGCGCCTACGCCTACCACCGGGTCCGCCCGGGCGAGACCCTCTCCACCATCGCCCAGCGCTACCGGACCCGCGTCTCCGCCATCGTGCGGGCCAACAACATCCGCCGGCGCCACCTCATCCGGGTGGGCCAGCGCCTGAGGATCCCACTCCGGGGGACCGTGGCCCGCCGGCCCGCCCGCCGGATCGCGCGGGCAAGCCTCCGCCCGGACGGCACCTACCGGGTCCGCCGGGGGGATTCCCTCTGGCTCATCGCCCGCAGGTTCAACACCACCACCCAGGCCCTCCAGAAGCTGAACAACCTTGAGACCACCCAGCTCCGGGTGGGCCAGATCCTCCGGGTCACCCCCGGGGAACGGCTCGCCGAGGCCGCCGAGTCCAACTCCTGACGCCGCCGCGAGGATCGCCGCCCGGAGACGCCCGCCCGCGGCACGAGGGCCCCGCCGCCTTGCCCTCCCGCCGGAATGTGGTTTAATGGCGCCGCCCCAACGGGCGCCCATTTCAACCGACGGACGACACCATGGGATTTCAATGCGGCATCGTCGGACTTCCCAACGTGGGCAAGTCCACCCTCTTCAACGCCCTCACCCGGGCCGCCATCGCCGCCGAGAACTACCCCTTCTGCACCATCGATCCCAACGTGGGCGTGGTCCCCGTCCCGGACCCGCGCCTGGACCGGCTGGCCGAGATCGTCCGCCCGGCCCGGGTGGTCCCGACGACCCTCCGGTTCGTGGACATCGCCGGTCTCGTGGCCGGAGCCTCCAAGGGGGAGGGCCTCGGCAACCAGTTCCTGGCCAACATCCGCGAGACCGACGCCATCGCCCACGTGGTCCGGTGCTTCGAGGACCCGGACGTGGTCCACGTGGCGGGGTCGGTGGACCCCGTCCGCGACATCGAGGTGATCCACACGGAGCTCGCCCTGGCGGACCTCGAGACGGTGGAGAAGGCCCTGCGCCGGGCGGAGAAGGCGGCCAAGACCGGCGACAAGGCCGCCCGGCGGCGGCTGGCACTCCTCGAGCGCGTTCGCGGCCACCTGGACCAGGGCATGCCGCTCCGCGCCCTCGGCCTCGGCGGGGACGACCTAGCGACGCTCCGCGACCTCCACCTCCTCACCCTCAAGCCCACCCTCTACATCGCCAACGTCTCGGAGGACGGGTTCCAGGACAACCCGCACCTCGACCGCGTGCGGGAGCTGGCGGCCCGGGAGGGGGCCGAGGTGGTCCCGGTCTGCGCCCGGATCGAGGCGGAGATCGCCCAGCTCGCCGACGACGAGCGGCAGGAGTTCCTCGCCGACCTCGGCCTCGATGCCCCCGGCCTCGACCGCGTGGTCCGGGCCGGCTACCGCCTCCTCGGCCTCCAGGTCTTCTTCACCGCCGGGCCGAAGGAGGTCCGGGCGTGGACGGTACGCGTGGGAGCCACCGCCCCCGAGGCCGCCGGTGTCATCCACTCCGACTTCGAGAAGGGCTTCATCCGGGCGGAGGTGGTCGCCTACGAAGACTTCGTGGCCTGCGGCGGGGAACAGGGGGCCAAGGACGCGGGGAAGTGGCGCCTGGAGGGGAAGGACTACGTGGTGCAGGACGGGGACGTCATGCACTTCCGGTTCAACGTCTGAGGACCCCCGCGCCGGTCACGGACCCCACCAGCCGCCGAGCCCGGCGGCCCCGGCGCACGTCTCCGGGTCGAAGGAATAGCCCCGGGCCGCGAGGGCGCGCACCAGGGCCGCCCGGCGCGGTGCCGGGAGCGCGGTGTAGAGCCTGTGGAAGGCCGCCGGCGTCGATCCGGGATCGCAGGCGGCTGTCATCACCTCGCGGCGCTGGCCTTCCGTGAACCGCGCGGCGTCGAAGATCCGGGGAAGATCGGCGCAGAGGGCCTCCCGGATGACCGCCGGGCGCCTGGCCCCGAGGGCGATGAACCCCTCGCAGCCCCCCGCCACCCCCGGGATCTCCTTGTAGACGAAGACGGCCGGGCGCAGGCATCCGGCCCCGGCCAAGCCCCCGAAGGCAAGGAGAACGGCGGCCAAGCGCGCCCGCCGCCCCGGTCGCTTCAGCAGGACCTTTGACAATCCGGCCGCCACAGGCAGTCCATCACGCCGCAGCCGGGGATCTTGAGAAAGCAGTCCGTGTGGCCCTCGGCCAGCTGGATGGCCCAGATGAGGTCGTTCTTCTTGCGCCGGGAATAGTTCTTCACCTTGAGCGCCTTGGCCATGTTCCGGATCTCGGCGAGCTTCATTCCACACCCCCGTTTTCTTTACCTGGTATACCCCTGAAGACCCCGGCCGGCCCGCGCCGCCGCGAATCTCGTCTTATCCCCCCTCTATGCCCTCCCGGGGGCCGTGTCAAGTCTTTTCCGCCGGGCCCCGCGCCCCCCTGGCGCGGCCCGCCGCCGCCCGGTAACCTGGCCGGGGAGACATCGGCGAGAAACGGGCGAAAGAACCGGCATGGGATTCGACAGATCACTCTGGGAAAAGGTGGTGGCCTTTCACGGCCACGAATGTCCGGGCCTCGCCATGGGCTACCGGGCGGTCTTGGCCGCGCTCCGCCGCCTCGGGGCCGGGCGCGCCCGGGACGAGGAGCTGGTGGCGGTGGCGGAAACCGACGCCTGCGGGGTGGACGCCTTCCAGGTACTGGCCGGCTGCAGCCTCGGCAAGGGCAACCTCGTCCTCCGCAACCGCGGCAAGCAGGCCTTCACCCTCTACCGGCGCGCCATGGGAGAGGGCATACGGGTCTACGTGGCGCCCGAACGGCTCGAGGGGGAATGGGCCGACCGGCGGGAGAGGACCTGGGCCATCCTCACCGCCCCGGAGGAGATCCTCTGTACCGTCTCGGAGGCGGCCGGGCCGCCGCCCGGCCCCGCCCCCCGGTTCCCCTCCGTCACCTGCACGGCCTGCGGAGAGCGGCTGGCCGAGCCTCTGGCCCGTCTCAGGGACGGCGAGGTCGTCTGCCTCGACTGCCTCGCGGCGCCCGGCCGGGAAAACCGGGACGGAGGAGAGGACGAATGACTTGGCACGCGCATTGCTTTTAGAGAGGGCACATCGCAGCACTCTCCTCCCCATCCCCCCTGGGCCCTCTTCTTCGGAAGAGGGCCCTTTCTTTCGGTCCCGCCCCGTGCCGCCGAGCCGCGGCGGCCGGCGCCCGGAGAGAGGCCTTCCCGTCCTCCACCGCGGTCCGGCCGCCGGCCCGCCCGGAGAGTGCAAGAACTGCACGCCTCCCCGGTGCAGGGCTTGCATCGTGCACCCGGCGACGCCGGCTACAGCACGACGCCGAGCGTCGCCAGCTCCCGCTCGGCCCGTTCCCGCCAGCCCCGGTTGGCCGCGGGGTTGGCGGGGCTCGGGTGGGTGAGGCGGCCCACCCGGACGTCGAGCCCCCCCAGGGCCGCCTCGGCCCGGGCGGCGGCGAAGGCCCCGATCCCGGCCACCACCCGGGGGCGGAGGATCTCCACGGTGGCGCGGAGGGCCCGGTCGCAGGCCGCAAGGAGCGGCGCCCGCTCCGCAGCCCCGAGGTGGTCCGGGGTCCGGTTCCGCCCCTCCGCCTCGAGGAAGAGGAGCGGGCAGTAGTTGGCCACGAAGAACCGGGCGAAGAACCGTTCCGGCGTCCCGAAGCGGTCCCGCGCCCAGCCCCAGAGGCGGGTCCCGCTCACCTCCCGCCGCGGGCAGGCGAAGCCCAGGACCGGCCGCTTCGGGTGCTCCCGCCCCGGCCGCCCCACCGGCGCCTCGATGCCCATCCACCCGCGCACCGAGGCCACGTCCCCGAAGGGGACCCCGGTCTGGGCCATCCCCCAGGGGCCGGGGTTCATCCCCACCAGGACCACCTCCTTGGGCGCCCGGCCGAAGCGCGCCACGTAGGCGGCATAGGGCGCCCGTGCGTATTCCAGCGGGTGGTAGACGTGGGTGACGGGCGGCCCGAACCGGAGCCCCTGCAACTCGCGCGAGAGGGCGTCGGCCACGGCGAGGAGGGCCTCTCCGGCGCCTCCGGCCTCAGTGCCCATATCCCGCCCGGGCCGTGGACCCGGCATGGCAGTCGATGCACCGGAGCCCGAACCCCGAGGCGATCCGGCCGTGGAGCCGGTGGGGTTCGGGCGATGGGGCGAAGGGCCGAAACCGCGGTCCGCCGCGGCCGAGATGGCAGGCATAGCAGGTCTGCATGGCGGACCGCCAGGCGGCCAGGGCCCGGGCACCGTCCCGTGCCGCCACCGCCCCCCGGAGATCCTTCAGGACCAGGCGGTTGCGCCGGGCGGCGGTCTCCCGGAGGGCCGGCGGCTTTTCCGAAAGGTGCGGCAGGATCAGCATCATGGGCTTTCCGCAGCCGAGGAGCCCTCCCGGCTCGTCGTAGGCCGCGGCGGCGGCCGCGAACTGGCCGCGCTCGATGAGCCCCCGGAGCCGCACGAAGCCGAAGAACCCCTGGTAGGCCCCCTGCTTGAAGTAGAGTCGCCGGTGGGCGAGATATCGCGCCGCAGCCCGGATCTCCGCGGGGTCCCGGCCCCGGACCCAGAGGACGTCTCGCCCGCCGGGAAGGCCCTTCGCCACCCGCCAGACGGCAGGGCCCTCCGGCATCGGCCCGGCCGCCGCCGAAAGGCGCTCGGCCAGCCGGTTCTGTGTGCCCACCACCACCAGGGGAAAATCCCGGACCTCCGCGGGCGGGATCTCCGTGTCGAGCCGGAGGATCTCCGGGAAGTCGCCCGCCGCCGATTCCGCCGCCGTCACCCCGGGGTCGTCCGTCCAGGCCGCCACCGCCGCCGCCACCAGGGCGGCTGCCTGGACGACCGGGGCGGGCTCGGCCGCCCCCACCACCACCCGGACCGCCGGCACCAGGGCCCGGTCGGTCTCGAGGGGCGTCCCCGAGAAGGCCTTCCCGACCCGCACGTAGGGAAAGGTCCGATCCGCGAAGGGCCCGGGCCCCACCCGGACCCCGGCGCAGGCGGGTCCCGCAAGCCACGCCCCGGCCAGGCACACCGCCGCCGCACACCACCCGATGCGGTTTCGCCTCATTCGTCGCCTCCTATCCTTGCTTCGGCCGGGCCTCCCCCGCCCTGGCCCCATTCCGGCTGCACGGCCGCATAGTGTAGCATATGCCGCACCCACGGCAGGAAGGCGAAGGCCGGGAAGGCCAGGAAGAAGGTCAGGAGGAAGTACGGCCCGTAGCCCAGGGCGGCGGCGCCGTAGCCACCCGCCCATCCCGCCACGGAACGGCTCAGGGCGAAGACGGAGGAGAGGACGGCGTACTCGGTGGCCGATCGCCGCTTGTCCACGATAGCCATGAGGAAGGCCAGGAAGGCGGCGGTCCCGAGCCCCCCGGTGAAGGACTCGAGGGCGCTGGCCCCGTACATCACCGCCCGGTGGGCGAGGGCGGGTGCGGCCCCGTCCCCGGCCGCCGGCACGACGAAGGCCGCCGCCGCGTAGCCCAGGTTGGAGACCGCCTGGGCGAGCCCCAGGATCCAGAGTGCGTGGAAGACCCCCACCCGGTCCGTGAACCATCCCCCCGCCAGCCCCCCCAGGATGGACAGCCCGATGCCGATGTTCACCGAGACGAGCCCGATCTGGCCGGGGGAGAATCCGCAGTCCACCCAGAAGGGCTTGATCATGAAGCCCATGGAGGTATCGGCCAGCTTGAAGGTGAGGATGAAGAGCACCACCGGGACGATGCCCGGCCGCCGGAGCATCTCGAAGAGCGCCCCGAAGACCGGGCCCCGGGTGATGTCCACGGACGCCGTCCCGTCTCCGCCGGGAGAAAGGGCCCGCCAGGCGGCCGAGGCCGCCACGGGGAGGGCCGCCGCGGCCAGGACCCATCCCCAGAAGCCGGGATGCCCCTGGGACCAGCCCGCCGCCCGGTCCGCGAGCCAGACCGCCCCGCACAGGAAGGCGGCGACGATGGCCGCCGCCCCGGGCCGCCGGGCGATGGCCCGAAGCTCCACGGCGGCGCGGACCCCCCTCCCGGCGGCGGCCGGGGCCCGCTCCGGGGGCGCCGCCAGGCACGCAAGGCCCAGGAGGGCCACCAGCCCCCCCGCCGCGAGGTAGGCCGCCGTCCAGCCGACGTGGTCCACCAGCATGAGGACCGTCCCCGCGGCCAGGAGCCCCACCCGGTAGAAGCCGATCCGGAGGCCGTTGGCGCGGCCGAACTCCCGCCGGGGGAGGAGCTCGATGGTGTAGCCGTCGATGGCGATATCGTTGGTGGCCGACAGCACGGTGAAACCCGCCACCAGGGCGAGGGCCCACGGCCCCACGCCGGCCCGCGCGGCGAAGGCGGCCAGGACCAGCCCCATGCCGAGGTCCGCGGCGAACATCCAGCGCCGGTGGCCCCGGACCCGGTCCACCGCCGGGGCCCAGAGGAACTTGAGGGTCCAGGCGAGGCCCAGGAGGCTCAAGACCCCGATCTCCTGGAGGTCCACGCCCCGCTGCCGGAAGTAGACCGGGAAGGTGTCGTAGAAGAGGCCGAAGGGGAGTCCCTGGGCGAAGTAGAGGACGCCCACCCAGAAGAGGCGGTGCCGGCGAAGGCGCTGCATCATGGAAGGAAGTGCACCCGGCATAGGCGAAAGCGGCGCGGCCCGGCGAGGCGCACCGGGCCGCCGGCCGCCGGGGAAGAGCATACCACAACCCCGGCCGCGGGGCGCGGGGGATGCGGGGGCCGGCGGCCTTGGGGTATGCTGGGGGCCGGCGGCGCCTCTCCGCGGCCGCCCGGATCGTGCCATGCGCCCCCGAGCACAGCGTTCACCCGCCATGCCCGCCGCCCCGCGCCGCCTCCTCGCCTGGGGCGGCCTCCTCGCCCTCTACCTCGCCCTCCTGGTCTTCGGGCTCTGGTACGGGCGCTACCCGGTGACCTGGGCGGAGATCCTGCGCCTGGCGGCGGCGCTGGCCGGCACCGGGCCGCCCCCGCCTCCCGAGGTCCGGACCATCGTCCTGGACGTGCGGCTGCCCCGGCTGCTGCTCGCCTCCCTGGTAGGGGCGTCGCTGGCCACCTCGGGGGCCGTCTTCCAGGGGCTGCTCAGGAATCCCCTGGCCGATCCCTTCACCCTCGGCGTCTCCACCGGCGCCGCCTTCGGGGCCACCGCGGCCCTCTTCCTCGGGGCGGGGGCGGGCACCGCCCTCATGGGGCTCGGGCTCTTGCCGCTCTTCGCCATGGCCGGGGGGCTGGCGGCGCTCGCGGTGGTGCTTCACCTCGCCCGCGTGGACGGCACGCTCCGGCCCGCCACCCTGATCCTCGCCGGGATCGTGGTGAGCACCTTCCTCTCGGCCCTCATCGGCCTCATGAAGAGCCTCGACGACCAGGGCCTGGCCGCCATCGTCTACTGGATGCTCGGGAGCGTGGGCGGCCGGGGCTGGAGCCACGTCCTCTTCCTCCTCCCCTACGCCGCGGCCGGCCTGGCCCTGTTCCTGGCCTACGGGCGGGAGCTCGACATCCTGGCCCTCGGCGACCTGGAGGCCCGCCACCTCGGCGTCCCGGTGGACCGGGTGCGCCTCGTACTGCTCGCCGCCGCCTGCCTCGTCACCGCCGCCGCGGTCTCGGTGAGCGGCGTCATCGGGTTCGTGGGCCTCGTGGCGCCCCACATGGTGCGGCTCGTCCAGGGCCCGTCGCACCGGCCGCTGCTCGGCGCCGCCGCCCTGGCCGGGGCCCTCATGCTGGCGGGGTCGGACCTCCTCGCCAAGAACCTCCTGCCCGGGGGCGAAGAACTCCCCGTGGGCGTGCTGACCACCCTCGTCGGCGGTCCCTTCTTCTGTTACCTCCTGAAGGCCCGCCGGCGGCAGGTGGCCCGGGACTGACCCGTGGACCGCCCCCCTCCCGTCATCGCGGCGCGGCGGATCACCGTGGCCTACGGGCGCCGCACGGTCCTCCGGGACGTGGACCTCACCGTGGCCCCCGGGGAGATGGTGGGGCTCCTCGGCCCCAACGGCTCCGGCAAGACCACCCTGCTCCACGCCCTCCTCGGCCTGGTCCCCCTCGCCGGGGGGGAGATCCGTCTCTGGGGCCGCGACATCCACCGCCTCACGGCCCGGGAGCGGGCCCGGCGGGCCGCCCTGGTCCCCCAGGGCACGGGCCCGGCCTTCCCCTACCCGGCGGCCGAGGTGGTCCTCATGGGCCGATACCCGCACCTGCGGCCGTGGCGGGGCTACACGGAACGCGACGCGGCGGCCGCCCGGTCGGCCATGGATCGGGCGGGGGTGGCGCCGCTGGCGGAGCGGCCCGTGACGGAGCTTTCGGGCGGCGAACGCCAAGGGGTGCTGGTGGCCCGGTCCCTGGCCCAGGAGGCCCCGCTGCTCCTCCTGGACGAGGCGGTCTCGGCCATGGACATCCACCGGAAGATCGAGCTCTTCGACCTCTTCGCGGAGATGAACCGGCGGGAGGGGGCCACGGTGGTGGCGGTGCTGCACGACCTCAATCTCGCGGCCCTCTACTGCCGGCGGATCGTCTTCCTGCGGCATGGCCGCGTCCATGCCGACGGGGCGGCCGGGGAGGTCCTCACGCCGGGGGTGATTGAGGCGGTCTACGGGACCCGGGTCCTGGTGGAGACGCACCCGGTCACGGGCCGGCCGGTGGTGTGCTTCATCCCGGGAGGGAGCCGAGGAACCGGCGGATGACCTCGTCCAGGCGGTCGAACCGGAAGGGCTTGTGGAGGATCTCGACGCGGCCCTCGGCCTGGAAGGCCTCGAGCCGGGAGTCGTCCGCGTAGCCCGTGGCCAGGATGGCCGGAAGGTCCGGACGCACCTCGCGCAGCCGGGTGAGGGTCTCGAGCCCGTCCCAGCCGGGCATGTTCATGTCCAGGATGGCAAGGTCCACCCCGCCGGGGTCCCGGCGGAGGGTCTCCAGGGCCGCCGGCCCGCTCTCCACCGCGGTCACCTCGTAACCGAAGGCCCCGAGGGCCTCGGTGAGCACGTCGCGCAGCATCTCCTCGTCGTCCACGACCAGCACCTTCACGGCTTCTCCCCCTTTCCGCCGAACCGGCTGCGGCCGGGCGCCCGCCGCGTCCTCCTCGTCCGCCCGGCCCGCCTCCGGCCCCACGGGGCAGCTGGCGGCGGGCAGCACGACGCGGACCGTGGTCCCCCGGCCCCGCCGGCTCTCCACCGAGATCCTTCCGTAGTGGGCCTCCACGATGCGCCGCGTCATGGTGAGCCCGAGGCCCGTCCCGGCTCCCATGGGCTTGGTGGTGAAAAAGGGATCGAAGATCCGTTCCAGGACGGCCTTGTCCATGCCGGCCCCGTTGTCCCGGACCTCCAGGGTCAGCTCCCCCCGGCCGTCGTGGCGGGAGGTGAAGCGGACCTCCCCGCCCCCGTTCAGGGCGTCCACCGCGTTCAGCGCGAGGTTCAGGAGCACCTGGTGGAGCTGCCCCGGGTCCCCCAGCACCGGTGGCAGGTCCGGGGCGAGGTCGAGGGTGAAGGTGATCCGCCGGTCACAGGTCTGCCGGAGCATGGCGGCCACGTCCTCCATGAGCCGATTGAGCTGGACGGGGCGGACGTCCGGTTCCCCGGGCCGGCTGATGGAGAGGACCTGCCGGGTGAGCCCGGAGGCCCGGTCGATGGCCCGGTGGATCTTCTCCGCCACGCCGCGGGCCCCGCCATCGGGCGGCAGCTCCCGCTCCAGGGCCTCCACGTACCCCTGGATGCCCGCCAGGATGTTGTTGAACTCGTGGGCGAGCCCGCCGGCCAGGGTGGCCACCGCGTCCAGCTTCTGCCGGTTGCGGACCTCCTCCTCCAGGGCGATCCGCTCCGTGATGTCGTCCTTGACGGCGATGTAGCCGAGGATGGCCCCGTCGCCCGCCTTGACCGGGGCGATCACCGCGTTCTCGGTGAAGAGGCGCCCGTCCTTGGCCCTGTTGACGAGACGCCCCTCCCAGACCCGGCCGGCCGTTATGGTGCCCCACAGGTCGCGGTAGAAGGCCTCGTCGTGGCGGCCGCTCTTCAGGATCCGGGGGTTCTGCCCGATGGCCTCGGCCCGGGTGAACCCCGTGATCCGCTCGAAGGCGGGGTTGACGTACTCGATCTGCCCGGCGGTGTCCGTCATGATGACCATGACGGGGAGCTGCTCCACGGCCGCGTACATGCGGCGCAGATCGCGGCTGCGCCGGACCACGTGTTCTTCCTCCTCGAGCTCGGTGAGGTCGCGGCCGATGATGCCGATGCCGATGACCTCGTCGCCCCGCCGGAGGGGGAAGTAGGTCCGCGCCATGTAGCGGCGCCCCGCCGCCGGGAAGTCGAACCAGTCCTCGTAGGTGACGGCCTGCCCGGACTGGAGGACCAGCCGGAGCCTCGGCTGGATCTTGGCCTCGTAGTCCCCCGGGGCGAAGACCTCCCGGATGGAGCGGCCGGCGAGGGCGCCGGCGTCCCATCCCACCGCCCGCCCGTAGGCGTCGTTGGCGAGGAGGTAGCGCCCCTCCACGTCGAGGAGGGAGATCTGGTCGGGGGAGGCCTCGAACATCTGCCGGTGGAGGAGGAGGGACCGGGCCGACTCCTCCCGCTCGAGGGCCAGGGCCAAGGCGTAGGCCCCGGCGAAGAGGAGGTCCACCTCGGCATCGCTCCAGGCCCCGGCGCCGGTCCGCCCGAAGCCGAGAAAGGCCGCCAGCCGGCCCCGCACCAGGACCGGGAGCAACAGCACGGCCTCCATGCCCAGGGCCGCAAGGGTATCGGCCTCGGCGGGGGGGAGGTCGGCGGCCGCACGGTTGATCACCTCCCCCGCCGCCAGCCGCCCGAGCCACCGGCGGAAGGGATCGCGCCCGAAGAGGTCCTCGGCGTCCGGGAGGCCGCCGTCGGGAACCGGGGCGGGGGCACACCACTCGGCCCGGCGGTGGACCCGGAGGCCCGAGGGGTTGCCCGGCCGGACCTCGTAGTAGCAGCAGCGACCGGCCCCGGCGGCCCCGGCCAGCGTCCGGACCACGTCGGCGGCGGCGGCGGAGATGTCGCCCGACTCGAGGAGCAACGTGGCCGTCCGGGCCACGGCCTGGATGTACGAGCCGATGGCCGGGCCCGGGCCGCCGCCGTCTTCGGGCGGAAAGGCGGCCTGCTTGAGTTTTTCGAGGGCACGCGCGCCTCGTCGCTGAAACCGCTCCATGTCGCCCCCGCGTCCCCGGCCTCACACCCCGTTCTTCTTTCATCGGCCTCCTGGGGGCCGGCCTTGAAAACGGGCGCCGGGCCGGGACTTTTTAAATGATGGGGCAGATCCCACGAAAAGACAAGGCCGGGCGGAGGCGCCCCCTCAGCCCCGCCAAAGGAGCCAGGCCCCGATCCCCACGAAGAGGAGCCCCGCCCCCCGCCGGAGAAACGGGGCGGGGAGCGTCTCGCCCGCCGCCCCGCCCACCAGCACTCCCACGAGGGTGCTCAGAACCAGGGCCGAAGAGGCGGCGGCGAAGACCGTCCACCGGGCCCCGGACCCGGCGGCGAACCCGACGGTGGCCAGCTGGGTCTTGTCGCCCAGCTCGGCCAGGAAGACGGCGGTGAAGGTGGTCAGAAACAGCTTCGGATCCATGGCGTCACCTCGATGCGCCGGCGGCCGCCGGTCCCTGCCCGGCGGCCAGGGCGGCAAGCACCTTCCGGTCCGCCCCGGAGAAGGCGTAACGCTCCAGCTCGCCCGGCGCGGCCCAGGCCAGGTCCAGGCACTGGAGGGGGCGCGGCGTCCCGGCGGCGATCTCGGCTCGGAAGACGTGGAGCTCTATGGAGAAATGGGTGTAGGCGTGGCGGACCGTCACGAGGGGCCCGAGGACCCGGATCGGGACCCCGAGTTCCTCCCGGATCTCGCGCCGGATGCACGCCTCGAGCGACTCCCCGGGCTCGCGCTTGCCGCCGGGGAATTCCCAGAGTCCCCCGAGCATCCCGTCGAGGGGCCGGCGGGTGATGAGGATGCGGCCGGCGCCGTCGCGGATGAAGGCAGCGGTCACCTGGAGGTGCGGCCGGCGCCGCCGGGGCGGGCGGCGGGGGAGGTCCGCCGCCCGCCCCCGGCGGCGGGCCAGGCAGACGGGGGAGAGGGGGCAGGCGCCGCACGCGGGCCGGCCCGGCCGACACACCAGGGCCCCGAGCTCCATGAGCGCCTCGTTGTGGCGGCGGGGGGCGGCGCGGTCCAACAGGACCTCGGCCAGGCGGAAGATCTCGGGGTCGGCGCCCGGGCGAAGGGGGCGATCCACGGCGGCCAGCCGCGCCAGCACCCGGCCCACGTTGCCGTCCACGACGGCCACCGGGCGGTCGAAGCCCAGGCTGAGCACCGCCCGGGCGGTGTAGGGGCCGAGCCCCGGGAGGGCCAGGAGGGCGTCGAGGTCGTCCGGCACCCGGCCGCCGTGGCGCTCCGCCACCACCCGGGCCGCCCGGTGGAGGTTCCGGGCCCGGGCGTAGTAACCGAGCCCCTCCCAGGCCTTCAGGACCGGCTCGAGGGGGGCGGCGGCCAGGTCCGCGACGTCCGGCCAGGCCGCGCAGAACCGCTCGAAGTAGGGCACCACCTTGGCCACCTGGGTCTGTTGGAGCATCACCTCCGAGACCCAGGTACGCCAGGGGGTCCGGTGGCGGCGCCAGGGGAGGTCCCGCCGGGCGCCGTCGAACCACCCGGCGAGCCGGGCCGCCACGCCGGGGGCCGCGGCCCGCCAGCGAGCGAGGTTGACCCCCCCGTCCGGGGTCCTTAAAATCTCCGCCATGCGGCTCCTCCTTCACACGTGCTGCGGGCCTTGCACACTCTACCCGCTGGAACGCCTACGGGCCAAGGGTTTCGAGGTGACGGGGCACTTCTTCAACCCCAACGTCCACCCCTTCCGCGAGTACGAGCGCCGGGTGGAGGCCATGGAGACCGTGGCGGACCGGCTCGGGCTCCCGGTCCTCTGGGCTCCGGAGGGCTACGACCTGCACCGGTGGTTCGAGGCCGTGGGGCCGGAGACCGATCCCGGCCGGCGGTGCCCGGCCTGCTACCGGCTGCGGCTTTCCGCCGCGGCCGCGGCGGCGAAGGCACACGGGTTCCCGGCCTTCAGCACCACCCTGCTCTACAGCCGTTACCAGCGGCACGCCGAGATCCGGGCCGCGGGCGAGGCGGCGGCCCGAGAGGCGGGGGTCGCCTTTCACTACGAGGACTTCCGCGAGGGCTGGGCCGCGGGCATCGAGGCCGCGAGGGCCCTCGGCATCTACCGGCAGCCCTACTGCGGCTGCCTCTTCAGCGAGGGCGAGCGCTACGCGGCCCGGGCCGAGCGGCTCCGCCGGCGGCTGGCGGCGCCGGCCGCGGGGAGGGCGGCGTGAACCCCCTGGGCGAGATCGGGCGGCTGCTCCTCTTCTTCGGCGCGGCCGTGGCGGTGGTGGGGCTCCTCCTCATGGCCGGCTCGCGTCTTTCCTTCATCGGCCGCCTGCCCGGGGACATCCTCATCCGGAAAGGAAATTTCACCTTCTACTTCCCGCTGGCCACCTCGCTCCTCCTGAGCGCCCTCCTCACCCTCCTCCTATGGATCCTTCGCAAGTGACCCGCCGCGACTGGCTGAAGCGGGCGGCGGGGTGGGCCCTGGGCGTCCTCGGGCTCTACCCCTTCGCCGCCTTCGTCACCACCGACCGGGTCCGCCCGCCGCGGACGGTGCGCATCCGGAAGGAGCTCAAGCCCGGGCAGTACCTCCTCGAGCCCGACTTCTGCCTCTTCGAGACCGAGGCCGGGCCGATGGCCGTCTCGCGCCGCTGCCCCCACCTCGGCTGCCGGATCACCTACCACCCGGTGGAGCGCGGCTTCATCTGCCCCTGCCACCAGAGCCGGTTCACCTGGGACGGCCGCTACGTCTCGGGGCCGGCCAAGAAGGACCTGCCCCGGCTCGGGGTCCGGCGCCTCGAGGACGGCGGCTACGCGGTGGTGATCCCCAGGGGGCTCGGATGAGCCGGCGGTGGGGGGAGCTGGCCACCGCGGCCCTCCTGGTCTCGGCCGGCTCGGGCTTCGTGGTGGCCTACCACTACGAGGCGGCGGATGCCTTCGGCTCCGCCGTGGCCATCGACGCCCTCCTGCCCTTCGGCGGGTTCTGGCGCGCCCTCCACTTCTACTCGAGCCAGGCCTTCGTGCTGCTCCTCCTCGTCCACACCTGGCAGATGCTGGACGAGGCCACCCTGGACCGCCAGCACAACGGGCGATGGTGGCTGCTCGTCGCGCTGCTGCCCATGGGAGTTCTCGCGCTGTTTACCGGCTACGTCCTCCGGGCCGACGCCACGGGGCTCGCCGCCGGGGCCGTGGCCGAACACCTGGCCCTCGCCGTGCCCGTGGCGGGGCCGGCCCTGGACCGGCTCCTCTTCGCCGTGTCCCTGGAGGGGCTGAACCGGGTCTACGTGGTCCACTACCTCCTGACGGCCCTCCTCTGGGGCCTGGGCACCTGGTACCACACGCGCCGGGTCCTGGTGGGGCGGAGGGAGCTCGCCCTGATCCTCGGGGTCACGGGGGCGGCGGCCGCTCTCGTCCGTGCCCCCATGGACGCCCCCGGGGCGGCGCCGGACCTCATCCACGGGCCCTGGTTCTTCCTGGCGGTGCAGGAGCTGCTCCGGCATCTTCCGCCCCTGGCGGCCGGGGTCGTCTATCCCGCCGTCCCCGTGGCGGCCCTCGGGCTCATGCCGCTCGCCCGGGCACGGCGGCCGCTCTGGTGGCTGCTCGGCCTCTGGGGGGCCAGCTACCTCGTGCTCACCGCCGTGGCCTGGCTCCGGTGAAGGAGGACGCCATGCCCCCGAACCGCCCCCCGGCCCTCCTCTGCCTCGCCCTGATGCTGGCATGGCTCTCGACCGCCGCCGCGGCGCCCCCCGCAGGCGTCCCGGCCCTGGACCATCCGCCGCCCACGGTGACCCGGACCACCGCTGGCCAGGTGGACCTCTGCCTCGGGTGCCACCGGCAGGATCCCGGGGGCGCCCACGCCAGGGACGTCCTCGGCTGCGCCGCCTGCCACCTGGGCGACCCGTTGGCCGGCGACAAGACCCGCGCCCACCGGGGTATGGTGAAGAACCCCGGCGAACTCCGCCTCGGCCCCCGCACCTGCGGCCAGGCGGGCTGCCACCCGAACCAGCTCCGGTGGGTCGAAAACTCCCTCATGGCCACCAACCGGGGCATCATCGACGCACTTCGCACCTACTGGGGTGAATCCGCCGGACCGGGGGCCGAGGACCTCACCGTGCACGGCCTGGCCCGCTCCGGCCTTACCTCCCCGGCCCTGGACTACTTCCGGAAGCTCTGCGGCAGCTGCCACCTCTGGATGGAAAAGGGCTCCCTGCCGGATTTCCTGGCCGCCAAGGGCGGCGGCTGCACCGCGTGCCACCAGGAGAAGCCCGAACCGGACACACCCCGGGAGCGGGCCCATACCCGGATCACCCGGGACGCCCCCCTCGAAAACTGCGTCCGCTGCCACAACCGGAGCGGCCGGATCGGCCTCTCGTATCAGGGCCTCATGGAATCGGAGGGTTACGGCACGCCGTACGAGGCGGGCGACCTCGGGACCCACCAGCTCGAGGACGGCCGCTACGTCCGGTCCATGCCCGACGACGTCCACCACCGTAAGGGCCTCGCCTGCGTGGACTGCCACACCCAGCGCGAAACCATGGGCGACGGCACGCGCCACGTCCACTTCGAGGAACAGCTGGAGGTCCGCTGCGTCACCTGCCACGCCGGAGGCGAGGCCCTCCGCCCCCTGGCCGAGGCCTACGCCCTCCGGAAGCGGGGCCTCGGCCCCCCTTCCGGGGTGCAGGTCAAGAGGGCGCCGCCCCGGCTGGACGTGGTGGCCAAGGGAACGGCCTTCTTCCTGGAAGGCCGGCGGGACCGGAAGCTCCACCCCCTCGACCCGCCCGACCCCGCGGCCTGCCGGGGGCCCCTCCACCGGCGCCTCTCCTGCCAGGCCTGCCACAGCACCTGGGTCCCCCAGTGCTACGGCTGCCACGTCCGGGCGGACCGGAGCCAGGCCATGCTGGACAAGGTGGCCGCCCGGGAGACGCCGGGCCGGTGGAGCGAATTCCGCTCCTTCATGCGCCACGAGAGCCCGCCTCTCGGCCGCAAGGGCGACGAGGTGGTGATCCTCGTCCCCGGGTGACAGGACTTTGTCTCCCTGTTGGATCACAGGGGCCGATGGGAAAAGGACTTCGTGCGGCTCACGGTCTCGTGGATGGACCCCCACACCACCCAGCCCAAGGGCCGGAGCTGCCCCGACTGCCACCAGACCCCCCGGGCGCTGGGCCTCGGGGAGGGAAGCCTCCACCGGGGGCCCGGGGGCTGGGCCTTCACCCCCGCCCTGGCCGCCCGGCCCCGCCTCCTCGGGATCGACCACCCCCTGGACGCCTTCGTGGACGCGAACGGCACCGCCCTGGTTCACACCTCCCGGCCGGACCTTCGCCCCCTGGGCCGAGACGAGATCCGCCGCGTCCTGGACGTGGGGCTCTGCCTTCCCTGCCACCGGGACCTCCGGGACCCGGTGATGCGGGCCTGGCGCCCCGGGCGCATGCCGCGCCCCTGCCGCCACGCGCCCGCCGCGGCACGCCCCTGACCCCCCGAAGACGCCGGGGCCGCGCCGTCCATCCCGGGACCGGCGTCTTCCCCTTGCCCCGGCATCCGCCCGGAACGGCCCGGCCATGAACGGTGACGAGCGCGTCCGGGGTCCGCGCATCCTGGATGACTCCGCGCGAAAAGTCCTCGGCGGGGACGGCGCGACAAGAATCGCCGAATGAAGACGCGGGGACGTCAAGGAATGAGGCCGACTTGAGCCCCGCCGCAATGACGGGGGCATCCGAAGCAACGCCGCAGCCCGCGCCTTTTTGCGAGGCCATCAAGTGTCGGCGCTTGGCGATGTCCGAGACGCCATCAAAAAACCGGGCCCCGAAGGGCCCGGTTCGTTCCGGCGGTATCCGGTCCGCTAGAACCGGACGTCCAAGAGGGCGTAGAAGTTCGACAGGTTCTCGTCGATCTTCCAGGGCTCGCCGAGGTGGTAGCCGCTGAAGCTCCAGTTGTAGTTGATCTTGGTATAGCCCGTCCGGATGAAGAGGTACCGGTTGAAGGGCTGGATGTAGTAGACCTCGTAGGCCTTGCCCCGGGTGGCGAGCTTGTTGTAGGGATCGGAGCTCCCCCAGGTGAAGGAGAACCAGTGGGGGCTTCCGTAGTTGAACTCGAAGCCGATCTTCGGCCGCTTGAGGGCGTCCACCGGGACGGTGTAGCGGAAGCCGGTGTAGATGGCCCAGCCCCACTTGCTCCCCTGGGTGCCGAGGAGGCCCACCGGCATGGTGGTGAGCAGCCCCGTGGCCGGGTTGATGAAGTACATCTGTGTCGTGGCGTACTGGCCGGCCCGCTTCTTCGGATCGGCGTTGTTGAGCCCCCACGAGACGAAGAGGTCGAGCCCGGTGTCGAGGAAGTTCGACATCTGGAGGTGGGCGCCGTAGACGTCCATGTTCCCCAGGTTGGCCTGGGGCCCGGCCGGGTTGTCGATGAGGTCGTTTCCGTGGATGTAGCTCAACACCAGGAGGCTCTCGGGCACGTAGGGCACCTCGGTCTCGAAGAAGGCCGCCCAGAAGTTGGTGTCCTTGATGCCGCTGGCCCGGGACCCAAAGGCCGTGAAGTTGGAGTAGCCCGACTCGTCCTGCTGGTAGCCCTTGCCGTAGGCCAGGCGGAGGCCCGAGTTCACGAGGCCGGTGTAGCGCTCGAGGCCCAGGGTGACCACGATGCCGTCGGTCTCGCCCTCGTAGACCAGGGAGGGGTAGGTCGCCTGCCGGGGGAGGTTTTCCCGGTATTCCATGGGCGGCCCCTCGGTGGAGGGATGCCGGCCGAAGGTGACGGCCAGGGGGAAGGGGACGGGGACGATCCAGTCCACGTAGGCCCGGTCGAGCTTCACCGTGGTGTCGTCGGGCCGGTGGGCCCGGTAGAAGTCGACGTTGCGCTGGATGTCGCCGCTCTCGGCCCAGTTCTTGTAAACCGCGAGCCGACCGTGGAAGGTGAGGCTGTTGGCGGCCCGGGCCTCCATGTTGAGGCGCACCCGGGTGCTCCACTTGTTGTCCGCCGTCCACTCCTTCCGCGCGCTGTTGATGGTGTTCGGGTAGACGTGGTCCACCATGTCACCCGGGTCGAGACCGAAGAGGGCGTTGGGGTTCGCCGCAGGCTCCGTGTAGGTCCAGACGTCCTCGTACTTGAAGAAGTCCACCCGGGAGCGAACCTCCACGCCGAAATTGACCTTGTCCTGCAGGGCGCGGGTCTCCACCTTGTCGAGGGTGTCGTAGATCTCCTCGATGTCGCGGGTGAGCTTGTCGTATTCCGGAATGGCGGCGGACTTTTCCACCTCCGAGGGCCCGCCGCGGGCCTTGCCGTGCTCGAGGTCGCTGACCCGGCGCTGGAGTTCCAGCACCTTTCCGAGCACGGCCTTCAACTTCTTCGCCGACAGCGTCACCTGGTCGTCCCGGGCCGCCAGGGCGGAGCCGGACCAGGCCGTCAGCGAAAGCACCATGAGTGCCGTCAAAACGCGCTTCATTTCATATCCTCCCGCATTTCGTTGCTGCGTAGCCGCGCGTGGCCGCCCCTACTTCGGGATGACCGCCGCCAGCGGCTGGTCACTGTCGGCCGCGTGGTCCTTGAGATACTCGACGACGATCTGGAGCTGGTCCGAGCTGATCTTTCCGGAAAGATCCACCGGGTGCCGGCCTCGCCTGAAGTACTTCTCCCAGACCGACATAGCCTTGTCCGCCGGGTTCACCGGCGGGGCCTGCCCTCCCTTGACGTGGCACTGCCCGCAGGTCTTCACGAAGAGATCCGCCGGGCCGGCCATGGCGCCGGCGGCGGTCAGCATGACCCCGAGCACCGCGAGAATCAGGCTCTTCCTCACGAGTTCACCCCCTTTCCCCAAGACGTTGTGAAATCGGCCACCGAATTCGAAACCCTGCCTGCACCCGGAGTCGAGGACGTGTGTCCCGGCCGGGTGACCCTGTCCCCTGGACGGAAAGCAAGAACCGTGCATCCCCGGAAGACCTCCTCGCCGCAGCGGTTTCCGCCCTTCGGCGGTTCATGGAGGTATTATCGACATCCCGCGATGGAAACTTGATGGCGTCGCAAAATACGCCGACTGCTGTGCTGCCTCGGATGCCCTCGTCATTGCGGCGGCGCCAAGCATTCCTCATTCCTCGACACCCCCATGCCGTGCATTTGCCGATCTCTGTTGCGCCATCTGCCCTGAAACCTTTTCGCCGCGGCCATCACGCCTCGATGGCGGCCGCGGCCCGCCCGAGCCGGGTCCGCCGGCGCCGGCCGCACCCCGGGGAAATGACGCCCCGGCCGCCGGGCCGTCAAAATCTCCACGGCCATGACAGGCCCGGCGTTTTGCTCTATCCTGTCTTCCATGGCTGGGGCGGAGAGCGGGGCCACGGCGCCCCGGGAGCCGGAGATCACCTTGGAGGGCCGGGTCGAACGCGTGACCTACGCCTCGCCGGAGACGGGGTTTGCCGTCCTCCAGGTGCGCCCTCCCCGGGGCGCGCGTTTTACGGCCACGGGGGTCGTCCCGGAGCTGGCGGGCGGGGCGGGCCTGGCCGGGGCGGAGTTCCGCTTCCGCGGCGCATGGACCGTGAACAAGTACGGCCGCCAGTTCGCCTTCACCCGGTGCACGGCGTGCGGGGGCGATCTCCTCTTCTTCCTCTCCAAGGTGGTCAAGGGCCTGGGGCCGAAGCTGGCGCGCCAGCTCCTCGACCGTTTCGGGGAGGAGGCCCTCGTCCGGATCCTCGACGAGGACCCGGCCCGCCTCCTGAACGTCAAGGGCATCAAGGAGCGGCGGCTCGAGCTCATCCTCCGCTCCTGGCGAAAGTTCAAGAACCTCAAGGCCCTCTCCAAGGTCCTCGGCGGCGCCGAAGGGGGCGTCACCCCCAACCTCCTCATCCGGATCTACAACCACTTCGGGGACGAGGCCGCCGCCGTGGTCCGGGCCGATCCCTACCGGCTCACCGAGGTCCGGGGCATCGGGTTCCGCACCGCGGACCGCATCGCCATGGCCCTCGGGGTCCCGCCCGGGGACCCGGCCCGGGTCCGCGCCGCCCTCAACCACGTGCTGGTGAAGGCCGCCGAGGAGGCCGGGCACTCGTATCTCACGGCCGACGAGCTCCGGGCCGCGGCGGCGGAGGTCCTCGGCGACGGGGACGACACCGCCGCCCCGGTGGACGAGGCGGCGGCCGCCATGGTGGCCGACGGGACCCTGGTGCGGGGGCCGGGGGGCGAGACGGGCCTTTCCGGTCTCCGGCACATGGAAGACTGGCTCCGCGACTTCTTCGCCGAGCGGGCGCGGGCCGGTGACCGCCCGGTACTCGAGGCCGCCGCCGTGGAGCGCTTCATCGCGGACTTCGAGGCCCGCCACCGCATCGAGTTCGCCCCGGAGCAAAGGGAGATCCTCGTCCGGACGGCCACCGAGCCCGCCACCGTCTTCGCCCTGGCCGGCTACGCCGGCACCGGCAAGACCACCGTCTGCCGGGCCGTTCTGGATCTCCTCGCCGGCCGCCTGGCCGCCCCGGAGGAGATCGTCTGCTGCGCCTTCACGGGCATGGCCTCCGCCCGGCTCCGAAAGGCCACGGGCTACGAGGCCTTCACCATCCACAGCCTCCTCAAGTACCAGGGAGAGGGCCGCTTCGAGCACGGGCCGGACAACCCCCTGCCCCACCGGGTGGTGGTCCTCGACGAGGCCTCCATGGTGAACCTCCCCCTCTTCTACCGGCTGGCCCGATCCCTCCGGCCCGGAACGCTCTTCCTCATGGTGGGCGACCCGGCCCAGCTGCCGCCCATCGGGGCGGGCAACGTCTTCGGCGACGTCCTCGACCTCGGGCTCGTCCCCGCCGTCCACCTCACCCGGATCTACCGCCAGAGCCCGGAGAGCGTCCTCGCCCTCTTCGCCAACGAGATCCGCCGGGGCCGAATCCCGGAGGGGGTCGAGGCGCAGGGCTGGCGCGACTTCGCCTTCGAACCGGTGGAACGGCACAACATCTACGCGCTCAAGGCCCGCCACACCGAGGCCGAGCTCAAGCGCTTCCGGGAAGAGAACAACCAGGCCATCCTGGAGCGGATCTGCGAACTGGCCCGGGACTGGCGCGACCGGCTCACCCACCCCGTCTGGGACTTCCAGGTGCTCACCCCCATGCGGGTGGGCCAGCTCGGGACGGAGAACCTCAACGCCCGCCTCCGCGAGATCCTGAACCCCGGCCCGGGCGCCTCCTTCCAGCGGGCGGGTCTCACCCTGAAGGAAGGGGACAAGGTGGTCCACCTCCAGAACCGCGACATGGCGGTGATGGCCTGGGCCGACTTCGCCCGCGCCGGGAAGACCTTCAGCGGGGGCGGCTTCCGGCGGGTCTTCAACGGGAACGTGGGCCTCGTGGCGCGGGTCGACCCGGAGGCCCAGGAGTTCTACGTGGTCTACCCGGAGCGGATCGTGGTGGCCTACGACTTCGACCACCTCGGGGACATCGTCGAGCCCGCCTTCGCCCTCACGGTCCACAAGGCCCAGGGGGCCCAGTACCGGGTGGTGGCCATCCCCCTCACCAACTCCCACTTCATCATGTTGAACAACAAGTGGTTCTACACCGCGATCACCCGGGCGGAGGAAAAGGCCTACCTGGTGGGGCAACGCTACGCCCTGAAACGCGCCTGCACCAACGTGGAGAGCGCGCGGCGGCGGACCTGGCTCGGGCGGGCGGCGGCGCGGGAGGTCCCGATCCCATGAGCGACTCCCGGCGGTGGTTCTTCCTGGCGGTGGGCCTGGGGGCGGCCTGGCTGGCGCACCTTCTCGCCCCGGTCCTCACCCCGTTCCTGGTCTCGGCGCTCCTCGCCTACCTCGGCGACCCGGCGGTGGACGCCATGGAACGCCGGCGGGTCCCGAGGACCCTGGCCGTGGCGCTGGTCTTCGCCGTGATCGTCCTGGCCTTCCTGGCCCTCGTCCTGGTCCTGGTGCCGTTGCTGGAGCGCCAGGCGGCGGCCCTGGCCCGGCGCCTCCCCGCGGTGCTGGCCTGGGCGCGGGAGACGGCGCTCCCGTGGCTCGCCCACCGACTCGGCCTGCCCGCGGCCCTCCCGGACGCCGGGGCGATCCAGGAGGCCCTGGCCGCGCACTGGCGGCAGGCCGGCGGCCTCGCCGTCCGGGTCCTCTCCTCGGTCTCCCGGTCCGGGATGGCCCTCCTGGCCGCCATCGGGAACCTCGTGCTGATCCCGGTGGTGACCTTCTACCTCCTTCGGGACTGGGACCGGCTGCTCGCGGACCTCCACGCCCTGCTCCCGCGGCGGGCGGCGCCCACCGTGGCGGCCCTCGCCCGGGAGGCGGACGAGGTCCTCGGGGCCTTCCTGAAGGGCCAGCTCCTGGTCATGCTGGCCCTGGCCGCGGTCTATTCCATCGGGCTCCACCTCGCGGGGCTGGAACTGGCCCTCCTCATCGGGATCACGGCCGGGCTCGTGAGCTTCGTCCCCTACCTCGGCTTCGCCCTGGGGATCCTCGCCGCCGGGGCCGCGGCCCTGGTCCAATACCACGACCTGGCCCACCTCCTCTACGTGACCGGCGTCTTCGCCGTGGGCCAGCTCCTCGAGGGAACCGTCCTCACCCCCGTCCTCGTGGGCGACCGGGTGGGGCTCCACCCGGTGGTGGTGATCTTCGCGGTGCTGGCCGGGGGGCAGCTCTTCGGTTTCTTCGGCGTCCTCGTGGCCATCCCGGCCGCCGCCGTCCTCATGGTGCTGGTTCGCCACGCCCGCCGTTCCTACCTCGAAAGCCCCCTCTACCACGAATGACCCTTCAGGCCGCCCGGCCCGGGCACCCGGGTTGACCCACCGCGACAGAGACATTACTAATTAAAAAAGATTACTATTTCTGAATCTATTCTATCCGCCCGCCGCCCTCCGGGGCACAAGGAAAGGAATCCCGCCATGATGCACATCGACGCACTCCGCCAAGACCGCCGCCTCGTCAACGAGATCGACTGGTCCATGACGCCGGAGAAGGCCGTGGACATGTACCTCGAGTGGGGGGCCGGCTGGACCCGGGGAAAGGACTTCGTCCGGGGAGCGAACGAGTCCTCCCTCTACTTCGTCATCTACGACTGGGAGCGTCCGCCCCAGGTGACGCTGCTGCGCCGCGACTCCAAGGGCGTCGAGGAACTCGCCAAGGTTCCCGTGCCCGAGCCCCTCTTCGCCGAGGCCGTCCGGGAGGCCGGCCGCCGGCCCGGGGTCGGCGTCCACGCCCTGAACGCCCGCCTCCAGGACTGGCTCCGGGAGCGCCTGGCCGCCTGAGCCCCGGCCGCCGGGGCGGCGGTCTCATCCCTGCCGCTGGAAACGGCGGAGTTCCTGCATGAGCCGGACGAGGACGTCCCGGTGCCCCGAGAGGAAGGTGGCGGCATCCGGGAGCGGCCGGTCGTCGGCGGTGGTGACGCGGTTGCGCATGAGGGCCGAGGTCTTCACCGGGATCACCGCCTTGTAGTCCATTCCCACGTAGGCCACCCGGTCCCAGTCGCAGATCACCGTGTAAGTCCGCCGCCGCGGGCCCAGGAGGTCGAAGCCCAGGCTGTAGTCCGAGGCGGGGTTGCGGACCCCGAGCCGCGGCAGCAGCGTGGGCGCGACGTCCAGGTGGCTGGTCATCCGGTCCACGGTGCCGCTCCCCGTCCCGGGCACCCAGAGCACCAGGGGCACCCGGGTCTGCTCCTCGGTGAACTCCGAGTTGTGCCCCCAGTGGCCCTTCTCCATGAATTCTTCCCCGTGGTCGCCGGTGATGACGACCATGGTGTCCTTGAGAAGGCCCTCCCGCTCGAGGGCGTCGAGGATCCGGCCCACCTGCCCGTCCACGTGGTGGGCGGCGTTGACGTAGCGGTTCCGGATGAGCCCGATGTCCCGGGCGAGGTCCATGGTGGCGTAGTTGAAGTTCCGGAGGTAGGGCCGGCGGATGATGCTCTCCTCCGGGAAGGAGTAACGGGCGTGGGTGGACTCGAAGAAGAGGAAGGCGAAGAAGGGCCGACGGCGGTCCCGGCCATGGATCGCCGCCACCAGGTCGGCGGTGTTCTTCCGGTCCCGCTCCCAGCCGTAGCCCGGGGGGGTCGGGTGGAGGAGGCGCCGGGGCACCCGGGCGAAGACGGTCTTGTCCAGCTCGGGGTAGGTGAAGCTCTGCCCGGTGTAGAGGAAGAACTGGTATCGCTGCCGGCGGAGCACCTCCATCCAGACCGGCTCCCGCCGAAGCTCCAGGAAGGGGAACCAGTAGGAACCGTAGAGGCCGTAGAAGAGGGAGAAGAGCGCCATCCGGGTGCCGTTGCCACCGCTGTAGTGCCGGGTGAAGCGGTGGGCCCGGGCCGCGAATCGCCAGGTCCGGGGCATGATCTCGGGGGTGAGCATGTCGGCCCGGAGCGACTCGGCGACCAGGACCACCACGTTGAGCGGGTGCGCCGGCGGCTCCACCCGGAGGGGGCGGGCGGGATAGGCGAGGCGGGCCGCCCGGACCTCCACGGCCAGCCGCGCCCGGCGCGGAACCTCGTAGCCGAGGCGCCGGGCGAGGTTGTGGATGGTGAGGGGGCAGTAGAGAGGCAGGGTGGCGGCCGCCTCGGTGACGCCCGCGTGGCCCTGGAATTCACTCACCGCGTAGGTGGCCCGCTCCCCGGCGGACAGGAGCACCAGGGCGGCGAGCCCCCAGCGGAAGGTCCGCCGCCCCGGCCGCCAGCCCGCCAGGAGAGGCAGGCGCCGGGCGGCGGCGAGCAGCACCGCCTGGAACAGGAAGAACCCGGCCGCCATGGCGGCGAAGGTCGCCGTGGTGGCGGCGCCGCCCCCGAGGGAGTCGATGCCGCCGGGCGTCCGGATGAGATTCCAGACGAACCCGTTCAGGTGGAACCCGTAGAGCCGGTGGATGAAGAGGTCGGCGAAGAGGAGGATCGAGGTGCACCCGGTGGCGGACACCGCCACGAGGGCCACGAGGGCCCCGGCCCAGCGCCCACCCCGGCCCCGCCGGGCGGCAAGGCGCCCGGCGCCCCATGCCCCGAGGGTCAGGAGCAAGGCGGGCAGGAGGTAGAAGGCGGCATAGGTCGGGACGGCCCCGGCGGCGAACATCACCGTCCGCAGGTCCCAGGCCGGGACCCGGCCGAGGTAGGCGGCGGCGAGGCCGAGCACCGCCAGGTAGGTGAAACCGAAAAAGGCCGGAAGCCCGCCCCCCGAGCGGCCCGCGCCCCTGGTCTCCGCTAGATGCATGGCGTCCTCCACAGAGCCCGCCGGCGTGGCGCCGGGCGAGCCGCCCCGAAATGTAACAGGAAGCCGCCGGGATCACAAAGACGCCGGAACACGCCGGGGCCGCCGGCCCCGTGCCCTTGTTTTCCCGAACGGATGGTGTAAGGAAGAGGCATGGCATCCGGCCTTTCCATCGGGGAGGGCGACGCCCTCCTCGTCGTGGACCTCCAGAAGGACTTTCTCCCCGGCGGGCGGTTGCCCGTCCCGGAAGGGGACGCGGTCGTCCCGGCCATGAACCGCTGCCTCCGGGCCTTCCGCGCCGCCGGGCGCCCGGTCTTCGCCACCCGCGACTGGCACCCCCCGGAGCATGTCTCCTTCCAGGCCCAGGGCGGCCCCTGGCCCCCGCACTGCGTGGCCGGCGACCCGGGGGCGGACTTCGCCGACGGGCTCGAGCTCCCGGCCGACGTCATCGTGGTCTCCAAGGCCACCCGCCCCGACACCGAGGCCTATTCCGGCTTCCAGGGGACCGACCTCGACGACTACCTGCGCGCCCTGGAGGTCCGGCGCCTCTTCGTGGGCGGGCTCGCCACCGACTACTGCGTGCTCGAGACGGTGAAGGACGCCCGGAAGCTGGGCTACGAGGTGGTCCTCCTCCAGGACGCGATGCGCGCCGTGGACGCCGAGCCCGGCGCCGGGGAGCGCGCCCTGGAGGAGATGCGCGGGCTCGGGGCCGCCGTCGCCGCCAGCACGGATCTGGGTGGAACGGAGGCCGCCGGATGAGACCGCCCGAAGCATCTCCGCTCCTCACGGACCTCTACCAGCTCACCATGCTCCAGGCCTACCACCTGGAGGGCATGGAGGCCACGGCGGTCTTCGAGTTCTTCGTGCGGCGCCTGCCCCCCTCCCGGAACTTCCTCGTGGCGGCCGGCCTCGAACAAGTCCTCGACTTCCTCGAGGGCCTCGCCTTCACCCCGGAGGAGATCGACGCGCTCCGGGGCCTCGGCGGCTTCCGGGACGCGTTCCTCCGGGCCCTCGAAGACCTCCGGTTCCGGGGCGACGTCCACGCCCTGCCGGAGGGGACCCCCTTCTTCCCGGGCGAGCCGGTGCTCCGGGTGACGGCCCCCCTGCCCCAGGCCCAACTCGTGGAGACACGCCTCATCAACCTCCTCCATTTCCAGATCCTCGTGGCCTCCAAGGCCGCCCGGGTGGTGCTCGCGGCTCCAGGAAAGACCCTGGTGGACTTCGGCCTGCGCCGCGCCCACGGGGCCGAGGCGGGGCTGCTGGCCGCCAGGGCCGGTTACCTCGCGGGCCTTTCCGGGACCTCGACGGTGCTTGCCGGCGTCCGCTTCGGGATCCCCGTCTTCGGCACCATGGCCCACTCCTTCGTCCAGGCGCACGAGAGCGAAGCGGCCGCCTTCGAGGCCTTCGCCCGGGCCTGGCCCGAAAACGCCGTGCTCCTCATCGACACCTACGACACGGAGGCGGCGGCGCACCGGGTGGCGGCCCTGGTCCCCCGGCTCCGGGCCTCCGGCGTGCGGGTCCGGGGGGTGCGGATCGACAGCGGGGACCTGGCGGCCCACGCCGCCGCGGTCCGCCGCATCCTCGACGCGGCGGGTCTCGACGACGTCCGGATCTTCGCCAGCGGCAACCTCGACGAGGCCGCCCTGGCCCGCCTCCTCGCCGCCGGGGCCCCCATCGACGGCTTCGGCGTCGGGACGCGCCTCGATACCTCCGCCGACGCCCCCAGCCTCGACTGTGCCTACAAGCTCCAGGAGTACGACGGCGTCCCCCGCAGGAAGCGCTCCGAGGGGAAGGCCACCCTCCCCGGCCGCAAGCAGGTCTTCCGACGCTTCGACGACGAGGGCCGGCCGATGGAGGACGTGGTGGGCCTGGAGGAGGAAGACCTGGAAGGGACGCCCCTCCTCGTGCCCGTCATGCGGGCGGGGCGCCGGCTCTTCCCCGCGCCCTCCCTCGACGAGATCCGCGCCCGGACCCTCGAGGCCATGGACCGGCTCCCTCCCGCCCTGCGGTCCCTGGACCCCGCCCCTGCCTACCCCGTCCGGGTCTCGCCCCGCCTCGCCGAGCTCGCCCGGCAAGTGGACGCCCGGACGGCCCGGTCGGCGAACCGGGATACACCCGGAATCCGCACCCCGGCCGAGCCGGAATCAAGGAAAGAATTATTTTAGATTGACACCGGCGCCCCGGTGTCTTAGACAGTGTACAGGGAGCGCGGCCGGCAGGTCGGCCGCCTCGGACACCGACCACGGACAAACGGACAACGGCATGAACGCCCTGCACCCCATCCGCCGCCCCGCCGCCCCGCCGGCCCCCTGCCGGAGCGGGCGTCCGCGTTCATGTCTCATGCCCACGACCTGAGCCGCCCCACCGGCGTGCTCGGGTCGCTTCCACCCGATTCCACCACCTGAACAACTCGAGTCCGCGGCCCCGGGAAGCCGGGCGCCGCCAGACCGCCGCGCCCGCCCTCCGGGCGGTGCCGGCCGCCGCCGAGGAATCTCCCCATGGCCCACGACCGCCGCTATCGGCTCGCCACCCTCGCCGTCCACGGGGGCCAGGCCCCGGACCCCGCCACCGGGGCCCGGGCCGTCCCCGTCTACCAGACCACCTCCTACCTCTTCCGGGACGCGGCCCACGCCGCCGACCTCTTCGCCCTGCGCGCCCCCGGCAACATCTACACCCGGATGATGAACCCCACCACCGACGTCCTCGAGCGCCGCATGGCCCTCATCGACGGCGGCGCGGCGGCGGTGGCCGTGGCCTCCGGCCAGGCCGCCATCACCCTGGCCCTCCTGAACCTGGCCCGCGCCGGCGACGAGATCGTGGCCTCTTCGAGCCTCTACGGCGGCACTTTCAACCTCTTCCGCCACACCCTGGCGGACCTCGGGATCACCGTCCGGTTCGTGGACCCGGCGGACCCCGCCGCCGTGCGCCGCGCTCTCGGCCCCGCCGCCAGGGCCCTCTACGTGGAGAGCATCGGGAACCCGAAACTGGACGTCCCGGATTTCGAGGCACTGGCCGAAGCGGCCCACGAGGCGGGGGTGCCCCTCCTGGTGGACAACACCGTGGCCCCCGGACTCTGGCGCCCCATCGACCACGGGGCCGACGTGGTGATCTACTCCGCCACCAAGTTCATCGGCGGCCACGGGACCTCCATCGGCGGCATCGTCGTGGACTCGGGACGCTTCCCCTGGCCCGAGGACCGGTTCCCCGGTCTCCACCGGCCGGACCCCAGCTACCACGGGCTGGTCTACAAGGAGGCCTTCGGGGACCTGGCCTACATCGCCCGGCTCCGCACCCGGTACCTCCGGGACCTCGGCCCCGCCCTCTCCCCCTTCAACGCCTTCCTCTTCCTCCAGGGCCTCGAGACCCTTCCACTGCGCATGGAACGCCACTGTGCCAACGCCCTGGCCGTGGCCCGGCACCTGGCCGGCCACCCCAAGGTCGCCTGGGTCCGGTACCCCGGCCTCGAGGACCACCCCACCCATGACCTGGCCGCGCGATACCTCGGCGGGGGCTTCGGCGCCATCGTGGGCTTCGGGGTCCGGGGCGGCTACCCGGCGGGCGTCCGCTTCATCGAGAACGTCCGGCTGCTGTCGCACCTCGCCAATATCGGCGATGCCAAGTCCCTGGTGATCCACCCCGCCTCCACCACCCACCAGCAGTTGGCCCCGGAGGAACGGCGCCGGGCCGGGGTCACCGACGACTTCGTCCGTCTCTCGGTGGGCATCGAGGACGCGGCGGACATCATCGAGGACATCGACCGGGCCCTGGAGGCGGTGCCATGACCACCGGTGCCTCCCCCCGCCTCGCCGCAGCCGCCACGGCGGTCGCCCCGGGCGGCTCCGTCGGCCGCGTCCGAACCCGGACGGAGACCTTCGACACCCCGGCCGCGCCCTTCCGGCTCGAGTGCGGCGCCCGTCTCAACCCGGTCACCGTGGCCTACGAGACCTACGGGCGCCTGGCGCCGGGCCGCCGAAACGCCGTGCTCGTCTGCCACGCCCTCTCCGGCGACGCCCACGCCGCGGGCTTCCATCGCGGCGTCCCCGGGGAACGCCCGGGGTGGTGGGACCTCATGATCGGGCCGGGCAAGCCCCTGGACACCCGGCGCTACTTCGTGATCTGCAGCAACTTCCTCGGGGGATGCGCGGGCACCACCGGGCCGGCCAGTATCGACCCGGCCACCGGGCGGCCCTACGGGCCGGACTTCCCCGCCTACACCATCGGCGACCAGGTCGAGCTCCAGGCCCGGCTCCTGGACCGGCTCGGCATCCCCCGCCTGCTCGCGGTGATCGGCGGCTCCATGGGCGGCATGCAGGCCCTCGAGTGGGCCGTGCGGCACCCGGCGCGGGTGGCCGGCGCCGTGGCCCTCGCCACGGCCCCGCGCCTTTCGCCCCAGGCCATCGCCTTCCACGAGGTGGCCCGCCAGGCCATCTTCCGCGACCCAGGCTGGCGGGGGGGCCGCTACGAGGCCGCGGACCCGCCGCGGGCAGGCCTTGCCCTGGCCCGCATGATCGGCCACATCACCTACCTCTCGGAAGAGGCCATGGTGCGGAAGTTCGCCCGGCGGGGCGGCGGCACGGCCGGTACCGGCGGCTTCGAGGTGGAACGCTACCTCCACCACCAGGGCCGCCGATTCGTGGACCGGTTCGACGCCAACACCTTCGTCCACATCACCCGGGCCATGGACCGGTTCGACCTCGCCGCCGGCCGGGGTTCCCTGGAGGCGGCCTTCCGCCGGGCCGCGTGCCGCTTCCTGGTGGTCTCCTTCTCCAGCGACTGGCTCTTCCCCGCCGCCCTTTCCGAGGAGATGGTTCGGGCCATGCGGCTGGCCGGGCGGGAGGTCTCCTACTGCGAGATCCGAACCCACCAGGGCCACGACGCCTTTCTCCTGCCCGGCCACCGCATGGGCGACCTGGTGGCCGGGTTCCTGGACCGCCTGGACCGGGAGGCGACATGAGGCCCGGCCCTGCCGTGGACTGGGCCCGGACCCGGCTGCGGGACCGCGCCCTCGACCCGTGGATCGCGGGCCGGGTGCCCCGAGGGGCCCGGGTCCTGGACCTCGGCTGCGGCGACGGCGCCCTGCTCCAGCGCATCGAGCGGGAGCGGGCGGCCCGGGGGACGGGGATCGAGCTGGACCCGGGGGCGGCGGCGGAGGCCATCGCCCGCGGCCTCTGCGTGGCACACGGGGACATCGAGGCCGGCCTTCGGGACTTCGCCGCCGGCACCTTCGACGTGGTGATCCTGAACCAGGTGCTCCCCCTCCTCCGGGACCCCGCGGCCGCACTCGAAACGGCCCTCCGGCTGGCCCCCCTGGCCCTGGTCACCGTGCCCAACTTCGCCCACTGGCGGATCCGGCTGCGGCTCGGCCTCCGGGGCCGGCTCCCCGTCACCGCCGCCCTTCCTTACGGGTGGCACGAGACCCCGCACATCCGCCTCGTCACGGTGGCGGACTTTCGCATCCTGTGCCGAGAGCGCAAAATAGGAATCCGGGGGGAGGCCTTCGCGGCGATCGGCCGGCGGGGGGAGCCGCGGCCCGTCCGGCGCCTGCCCGGCCTCCGGGCGGCCCTGGCGCTCTTCGAGCTGGAGGCCGGGCCGCGCACCCGAAGCGAGTGGAGGAGGTGCCCGTGAAACCCCTGCACATCTCCGAAAATGCCCGCCGGGTGCTCGAGGCCCGCTATCTGCGGCGGGATGCCCGGGGACGCATCGCCGAGAGCCCGGAGGACCTCTTCGCCCGGGTGGCCCGGGCGGTGGCAGGGGCCGAGCTCCGCTTCGGCGGCCCCGGAGCCGCCGCCCGGTGGGAAGGCCGCTTCCGCCGCCTCATGACCGGGGGATACTTCCTCCCCAACAGCCCCACCCTCATGAACGCCGGCACGGCCCTGGGCCAGCTCTCGGCCTGCTTCGTACTCCCGGTGCCCGACACCATGGAGGGCATCTTCGGGGCCGTCCGGGACATGGCCCTGGTCCAGCGGACCGGCGGCGGGACGGGCTTCTCCTTCTCCCGCCTCCGCCCCGCCGGCGACCTCGTGGCCAGCACGGGCGGCGCGGCCTCCGGCCCGGTGTCGTTCATGAAGATCTTCGACTGCGCCACCGAGAACATCCGGCAGGGCGGCAAGCGCCGGGGCGCCAACATGGGGGTCCTCCGGGTGGACCACCCGGACGTCCTGGCCTTCGTCCGGGCCAAGCTCGACGGGGTGAGCCTCCAGAACTTCAACCTCTCCGTGGGGGTCACCGACGCCTTCATGGAGGCGGCGGCCGCGGGACGGACCTACCCGCTGGTCCACCCGCGCACCGGGGAACGGGTGGGCCGGCTGGACGCCGCCGAGGTCCTGGCCGCCATGGCCGAGGCCGCCTGGGCCTGCGGAGATCCCGGGCTTCTCTTCCTCGACGCCGTGGCCAGGGCCAATCCCGTTCCCGAACTCGGCCCCATCGAGGCCACGAACCCCTGCGGCGAGGTTCCGCTGCTGCCCTACGAGTCGTGCAACCTGGGCTCCCTGAACCTCGCCCGGCTGGTGCGGGGGGACGGGACCGGCGCCCGGCTGGACCGCCGGCGCCTGCGCCGCCTCGCCGCCGAGGCGGTCCGGTTCCTGGACGACGTCATCGAGGTGTGCCGCTATCCCCTCCAGCCGCTGGCGGAGGCGGCCGCCGCCACCCGCAAGATCGGGCTCGGTGTCATGGGATTCGCCGAGATGCTGGTCCGGATGGGTATCTCCTACGACTCGGACGAGGCGGTCGCCGTGGCCGGGGACGTCGCCCGGGAGCTGGCCGAGGCGGCCCTCGCGGCCTCGCGGGAGCTGGCCCGGGAGCGCGGCCCCTACCCCGCCTGGCGCCGCGGCGGTCCCGCCGGGGACGTGCCGGTCCGAAACGCCACCCGGACCGCCATCGCCCCCACCGGGACCCTCGGGATCATCGCCGGGACCAGCGCCGGCATCGAGCCCTTCTTCGCCCTGGCCTACCGCCGGCGGGCCCTCGACGGCGAGATACTCACCGAGGTGAACCCCCTCTTCGAGGCCGCCGCCCGGGCCCACGGCCTCGATCCCCGGCGCCTGGTGGAGGATGTCCGCCGCCGGGGCCGCCTCTCCGCCGTCCCGGACGTCCCGGAGACCCTCCGGAGCCGTTTCGTCACCGCCCTCGAGGTCCCGCCCGAACGGCACCTCGCCGTCCAGGCCGCCTTCCAACGCCACGTGGACAACTCCGTCTCGAAGACGGTGAACCTGCCGCCGGCGGCAACGCCGGCCGACGTGGCCGCCGTCTTCCGCCGCGCCTGGGAACTCGGCCTGAAGGGGATCACCGTCTATCGCTACGGGAGCAAGGCGGGCCAGGTGCTCGAGCTCGGCGCCGGGGACGCCGCCTTCCTGGCGGACCACACCGCCCGCTGCGACCCCGGGGAGTGCCGGCTCTAGCCGTCCCGGCCCGCCGGTCGTTGTTCAAGACGGAGCGGCCGGCCGATACGTTCGGTAGGGTCCGCCAGGGACCGGGAGGTCTGCCATGCGCCATGTGATGAGCGTCTGTTGCTACTGCGGCTGCGGCTGCGGCCTCTACCTCCAGGTGGAGGACGGGCGGGTGACCGGCGTGGCTCCGAGCCGGCGCCACCCCGTCTCCCGCGGCAACCTCTGCGCCAAGGGGTGGCACGTCCACGAGTTCATCCACCACCCCGACCGGCTCACGCGGCCCCTCGTGCGCCGGAACGGGCGCCTCCGGCCGGCCTCGTGGGACGAGGCCCTGGACCGGGCCGCCGACGGGCTCGCCCGGGCGAAGGAACGCCACGGCCCGGACGCCATCGGCGTCCTGGCCTCGGCCAAGTGCACCAACGAGGAGAACTACCTCCTCCAGCGCTTCACCCGGGCGGTGCTCGGCACCCACAACATCGACCACTGCGCCCGGCTCTGACACGCCCCCACGGTGGCGGGTCTCGCCACCACCTTCGGCAGCGGGGCCATGACCAACTCCATCAACGAGCTGGAGGAGGCCGAGGTCATCCTGGTGGCGGGCTCCAACACCACCGAGGCCCATCCCCAGGTGGCCCGCCGCATCTTCGACGCCGTGGACCGCGGCGCCCGCCTCATCGTCGTCGACCCCCGCGAGACGGCCCTGGCCCGGCGGGCCCACATCCACCTCCGGCTGCGGCCCGGAACCGACATCTCCCTGGCCAGCGGCCTCATGCGCGCCATCCTCGACGAGAACCTCGTCGACGACCTCTTCATCGAGATGCGTACCGAGAACTTCTTCGCCCTGCGCGACCACCTCCTCCAGGTGGACATCGACCAGGCGGCCGAGGCGACCGGGGTGGCAAAGGAGCTGATCCTGAAGGCGGCCCGGATCTACGCCCGGGCCCAGCGTTCGGTCATCTGCTACTGCCTCGGGGTGACGCAGCACGTCTGCGGGACGGCCAACGTCCAGTCCTACGCCAACCTCGCCATGCTGACGGGCCACGTGGAACGGGAGTTCACCGGCGTCGACCCCCTGCGCGGGCAGAACAACGTCCAGGGGGCCTGCGACATGGGCGCCCTGCCCAACGTCTTCCCCGGCTACCAGCCGGTGGCCGACCCGGCGGTGCGGGCCAAGTTCGAACGGGCCTGGGGGGTCAAGCTGCCGGAGCGGCCCGGCCTGGCCCTGCTGGAGATGACCCACGGCCCCGGGGAGGCGGGCGGCGCGGCCGGGGCGGTCCGGGCCATGTACGTCATGGGCGAGAACCCCGTGCGCAGCGACCCCGACTCCAGCCGGGTGGAGGCCACCCTCCGGGGGCTGGACTTCCTGGCGGTCTCGGACCTCTTTCTCACGGAGACGGCCCGGCTGGCCGACGTGGTCTTCCCCGCCGCCTCCTTCGCCGAAAAGACCGGCACGGTGACCAACTCGGAGCGCCGGGTGCAGCTCATGCACCAGGCCATCGAGCCGGTGGGCGAGGCCTGGCCCGACGACCGGATCGTCTGCGCCCTCGCCGCCCGAATGGGCCACCCCATGGCCTACGGCTCGCCCGCCGAGGTCATGGAGGAGATCTGCCTCCTCGTCCCCATCTACGGCGGGATGTACCACGACCGGCTCCGCGACTCCTGGGGGCTCCAGTGGCCCTGCCCGGACCGGGACCATCCCGGGACCCCCTACCTCCACAAGTACAGCTTCGCCCGCGGCCGGGGCCGCTTCGAGCCGGCCAGCCCCGTGGAACCCGTGGATCCGCTCTCCGATGACCACCCCCTGCGCCTCATCACCGGCCGTGCCTACCACCACTACCACACCGGCACCATGAGCCGCCGCTCCGCCACCCTGGCCCGGGAACTCGACCGGCCCTGGATCGAGATCCACCCGGAGGACGCCGAGCGGATCGGGGTCCGGCCGGGGGACCGGGTCCGGGTCCGCTCCCGCCGGGGGGACTGCGTCTTCTTCGCCCGGCTGAGCCGGCGGGTGGCCCCCGGCCAGCTCTACGCCGACTTTCACTTCCACGAGGCCCCGGTGAACGCCCTCACGGTGAGCCGCTGCGACCCGGTGGCCCGCTGCCCCGAGCTCAAGCTCTGTGCCGTGGCGGTGGAAAAGGAGGACACGTGAGATGCCGCAGGACGCCTTCATCCTGGAGAAGGACCATCTCGTGCCCCTGCTGCGCCGCCTCGGCCGGGACCGGCGGCTGGTGGCGCCGGTCCGCAACGGCTACGGCGACACCCTCTATGCCCCGGTGACGGACCTCGAAGAAGACGGCCTGGACCTGGAGGCGCGACCGCAGAACTCCCTGAAGGGCTTCTTCTTCCCCCAGCGGGAGCGGCTCTTCTCCTACACCGTGGCGCCGGATACCGGGGGCGGGCACCGCTACGCCTTCGAGACCCATCTCCCCGAGGAGCGGCCCACGGTCTACTTCGGGGTCCGCTCCTGCGATCTCTTCGGGGTCCTCTACTGCGACCTGGTCTTCCTCAAGGGCCGGCGGCGGGATGCCTACTACCAGCGGCGGCGGGCGGGGGCCGTCTTCGCCACCCTCGCCTGCCACCACCCCTTCGCCGGCTGTTTCTGCAACGCCACCCGAACCGGCCCCTCCCTGGAGCTGGGCTTCGACCTCCAGCTCTTCGACCTCGGCGACCGCTTCTACGTGGAGACCGGAAAGCCCGGCGGAGCGGAGATCGTGGCCCGCTGGCCGGCCTTCTTCCAGCCGGCCGGCGAGCCGGACCGCCAGGCCCAGTTCCAGGCAGCCCTCGAGGCCCGGGGCCTCTTCGAGCGGAAGATCCACGTGGACCTGGCCGTGGGCCTCCTCGCGGGCCGGGAGCCGGAGGGCGTGGTCCGGCGGCTCTCCGAGCGGTGCCAGGACTGCGGCGGCTGTGCCTTCGTCTGCCCCACCTGCACCTGCTTCACCATCACCGACCAGCCCCTGGACGAACACCACGGCGAACGGGTGCGCACGTGGGACGCCTGTACCTTCTCCGGCTTCACCCGCATGGCCGGGGACGCCAACCCCGTCGACGGCGCCACGGAGCGCGTCCGACGGCGCTTCCTCCACAAGCTCCGGCACGACGTGGCGCGGCATGGACGGCCGAGCTGCGTCGGCTGCGGCCGCTGCCTGGGCATCTGCTTCGGCGGAGTGGACATGGCCCGCTTCGTGGAGATGGTCTGCAGTTTCGGCAATCACCATGCCACCGACGAGGATGCCAGATGACCCCCCGGTCCAATGCCACCGCGACATACACGGCCAACCCCTATCTGCCCCTGCCCGCCCGTATCCGCGAGGTGCGGCCCGAGAACCCGCGGGTCAAGACCTTCGTCCTCGAGCCGGCGGACGCCGGGGCCGAGGCGGCCTTCTCCTTCGAACCGGGCCAGTTCGTCATGGTCTCGGTGCCGCACCAGGGGGAGGCCCCCATCTCCATCTCCTCCCCGCCGGGGCGGGGGAGCGGCCTCACCCTCACCGTGCGCCGGGCCGGCCGGCTGACAGGGGCGATGCACACCCTCGGCCCCGGCGACACGGTAGGGATCCGGGGGCCCTACGGCCGCCCCTTCCCCATGGCAGAGCTGGAGGGCCGGGACCTCCTCTTCGTGGCCGGAGGCATCGGGCTGGCACCGCTGAGGTCCGCCCTCCTGGCCTGTCTCGCGGCGCGGGAGCGCTACGGCGCCCTCACCGTGCTCTACGGCTGCCGGACCCCGTCCGACATCTGCTTTTCCCGGGAGCTGGACGGCTGGAATGCCGGGGAGGGCCTGCGGTGCCGCGTCACCGTGGACCGGGGGGACGCGGCCTGGCAGGGCCGGGTGGGCCTCGTGACCACGCTCTTCGACGAGGTGGACCTCCGACCGGAGCGGACGAGCGCCCTGGTCTGCGGCCCGGAGGTCATGATCCGGGTGGTGCTCGACCGGCTCGAGGAGATGGGTCTTGCGCCGGAGACCATCTTCACCACC